>DCGG01000067.1:0-6904 GCA_002315455.1 Lentisphaeria bacterium UBA1784 | reverse complement strand
CGGACAACTGCTTCTTGAGTTTTCCGAAGTCCAGTTTCATGCCGCTGGAAAGTTTGGCGATCAGGACTTTGCGCTGTTCGCTCTGCTCATCCAGCTGTTTCTCCAGTTTCTCCACGGCTTCTTTTGCCCGTTTGAGGTCGGCGGAAATGGCCTGCCGCGCCTGTGCCCGTGCCCGGCGCCGGTCCTTGGCCAGCATGGGGACCTCCCCGGTGGAGGAGGCTCCCGCCGAGGAGTTCCCCGAGGCGGAACGCGCATTGCTCTGGTTTCCGCCTGACGCGTTGGCGGTGCTGGCTGTTTTTTCTAGAAAGTAGTCGTAGTTTCCGTAATATTTGGTGATGGTCCCGTTCTCCAGCGCGAGAATCGTAGTGGCCGTATTGCGGACGAAATCGATGTCGTGGCTGACCATGCAGACGGTCCCCGGATAGTTTTTCAGGGCCTCCTGCAGAAGTTCCCGGGCGGAGATGTCAAGGTGGGTGGTGGGCTCGTCGAGGATCAGGACGTTGGGCGGATTGACGAAGATCCGCGCCAGCTGAAGCCGGATGCGTTCTCCGCCGGAGAGAACACCGCAGGGCTTGCTGACCGCGTCTCCGGAGAATCCGAAGGAACCAAGCACGTTGTAGAGGTCGGCGGTGGAGGCCCCGGCCGGGAGTGCATTTTTCACTGCGTCGTAGACGCTCATGGCATCATTCAGGATCTCCGAGAACTCCTGTGCCTGATATCCGATGACGGCGTGGTGGCCGATGACCACCTTGCCCCGGGTCGGCTGAAGTTTGCCCACCAGAAGTTTCAGAAGCGTGGTCTTGCCCAAGCCGTTGTAGCCGATGACGGCGATCTTGTCCCCGGAATTGATCTCCAGATCCACGTCGTGAAAAAGGATTTTCTCCGGCGTGTATCCGAAGGTCAGTCCTTCCAGACGGAAGGCTTCCACTCCGGCGGGCGGGGGCTCCGGGAAGCGGATGATCCCCTTGTAGTCCAGCGCGTCCGGCAGGTCGATCTCCTCGATCTGATCCAGTTTTTTCTGCCAGCTCTTGGCCTGCGCCGCTTTGGTGCTCTTGGCGCGGAAGCGGTCGATGACCCGTTCCATCTGTTCCCGTTTCCGGTCGGTGTTGCGCTTTGCGGCTTCGAGGGTGCGCTGGCGGTTTTCCCGTTCCCGGCAGTAGTAGTCGTAGTTTCCTGCGTAGCGGGTGACGGACCCTGCGTTCAGTTCCAAGGTCGTGGAGGTGAGTTTCCGCAGCAGGAAGCGGTCGTGGGAGATCAGCAGCAGGGTCCCCGGATAGTTGGCCAGAAAACGGCAGAGCCATTCGATGGCCGGGATGTCCAAATAGTTGGAGGGTTCGTCAAGGAGCAGAGTATCCGGCCTGGAGATCAGGACCCGGGCGAGGGTGGCACGCATCTGCCAGCCGCCGGAAAACTCTTTCAGTTTGCGTGTGAAACTCTCCACCGGAAAGCCGAGGCTGGTGAGGGCCTGCTTGGCGTCCACGTCCAAACTGTAAACGCCCAAGTGCTCCACTGCGGTCTGCAGATGTCCGTGGCGGTGCAGGAGGCTCTCCTGCTCCTTTGCCTCCAGATTTCCTGCCGCAAGCCGTTTTTCCAGTTCCTCCAATTCCGCGAGGTACTTCGGGAGTTCCGGGATGGCGTCGGCGGTGTACTCCAGAAGGGGGCGTTCCAGAGCGGAAGGCTCCACGTATTGGCGCATGACGCCGAGGCGGTGGTCCTTGGGGATGGCGACGGAGCCGGAATCCGGGACCACTTCGCCCGTGATTATGCCGAAGATGGTGCTTTTGCCTGCGCCATTAGGTCCGATCAGGCCCACCCGCTCCCCCGAGTTGACCCGGAAGGAGACCTGATGGAGGACGTATTTCCCGAAGTAGCTTTTGCTGATGTTCTGAAAGTCGATCATGTTTTGCCGGTATCCGTTGATTTCAAAAAAACGGCGAACCAGAGATTCGCCGTCGCAAGCATCAATGCCAGTTCTTCCGGGACCGTCAGCGGACGTTGTCCCGGATCTTTTTCATGCCGTCACCGAAGGCCTTGCAGTAGCCGTCCTTGTCTTTTGCGAAGGGGAGGGCGGTGACGTTGTTCCACTCCTCCCGGCTGTCGAAGAGGACCACCCGCGCATCCTCGCCGCGTCCCCGCAGATCATATGCGGTTTTGTTGACGACGATGCCGACGAGGTCGCCTTCCTTGGTCAGGATGAGATCGCCCTCCTGCGCGGAGAGTACGTTTGCGGTGCTCTTCGCCGGATTGCGGATGAAGAGTTTCGGTGTCGCTCCGCTGAAGTCCAAGGAGCAGCGGCCTGCAAGTTCCGCGCTGCTTTTGCCGAAATCCCCCGCCTGGAAAAGGTAGAGATTCTGGACGCCCCGTTTCTTCAGCGCTTCGGCGGTGATGATCCTGAGCGGCTGGACCGGGACGAGGCAGCGCTGCGGCGCGGCGATGCGGGGCTCCCGTTTGGAGACCAGAAGCGGTCCGGCGATTCGGGCCGGAGGGACTTTCCGGTTGGGGATGGTGACGAGATGTTCCAGGCGGGTCACCTTCTGGAACACCATGGGATGCTCCGCGTCTCCGGCCAACTGACCGAGACTGCCCACAAGCAGTTTGCGTTTGCCGACAGCGACGACGGGCAGATAGTAGGACCCGCCGCCCTTGCTGGTGCCCAGCAGGCGCTTCTCCTCGAGGATCGTTTCCAGATGGAGGACCCCGGCGCTGTAGGAACTCAGGACGTCGTTGCGGAGTTGACGCTCCATATCCTTCATGCGGCCTTCTGCGACCTGGCGTTTGACCTTGTCGTCCATGGCGGCTTTGCGGGAGGCTTCCGCCTCTTTTTTTGCGACGTCCAGCGCCTGCCGGGTCTGCGAGGCGTCGGCGACGGAACGCTTCACCAGCAACTGCATGTCATCCTTCTGCCGGCGCATGATGGCAAGTTCCATCTTCTGCTCCGCGAGGG
This sequence comes from Lentisphaeria bacterium UBA1784, assembly GCA_002315455.1. Taxonomy (GTDB): domain Bacteria; phylum Verrucomicrobiota; class Lentisphaeria; order Victivallales; family Victivallaceae; genus UBA1784. The sequence continues at coordinate 3,960 of DCGG01000067.1, read as the reverse complement.
TACGCTGGAGCAGAACCACCTGACCCTTGTAGTCGGCGGCATCCCGTTCGGCAGTATTGAGTTTTCCGGAGGTATATGCCAAGGTATTCTGCAGAGTCTGCTTTTCATTGGTGAGACGGCCCATGCGGGCGTTGATCTCCTTCAGCGCTGCCTTGGCGCCGGCGAGGTCCTGCTCTTTTGCGGAGAGTTCCTTCTGCTGCACCTGTGCCCTGGCGGAGGTGTCGGCCAACTGCTTCTGGGTCTTCATGTACTCTTTGGAGAGTTCTGCGATCTTCTCGCTGGAAGTGGCGACGGTGCTTTGGAGTTGCTTCAGGTCCTGCTTGGCGGAAGAGAGATCCTCCTGCTTGTCGTGGAGCCGCAGTTCTGCGGAGATCCGCAGTTCCGCTTCGTGGTCCAGCAGGGATTTCAGCTGTTGCGGCGTCATTTTGCCGGTGGTTTCTGCGGTGCGCTTCTGAGATTCCTTCAGTTCCTGGATCTGACGGATCTTCTTCGCAAGTTCGGCGGTGAGGCGTCGCATTTCGGCGTCCTGTTCCGGCGAATTGCCCAGTTTTTCTGCGGCTTCCCGGAGTTTCTGGCGCAGTTTGACCAGATCGGCGCGCTGGGTCTCCAGTTCCGCCAGAAGCATCCGGGTGGTGGCCTCATCCAGACCGACGCCGGTGCCGCCGGTGTGGGCAGGGACCATGCCGGTCATCATGGAGAGCATGGAGGAGACCAGAAAGTCGCAGATGACGATCAGAATGGCCCGATTCACTTTTCATCTCCGTCTTTGCTTCCGGCGGCGATCAGTTTCAGGCGGAGCGGATACTGCATGGAGAGCCGCAGGATCAGGCTGAAGATGATGCCGATCAGCGTGGAACTGTACGCGATGAGGCGGCTGCTCTGGGGAGAGAAGGTCATCACGAGGAAAGCGGAGACGGTCCCGAAGAGTCCGACGTAGAGAGGCACGTCGAAGAAGATCTCGGCGTTGTCCAGCCGCTTGAGTTTCAGCTTGTTGGAGTCCCCGGAGCGCTTGATGCCGTTGACCACGGCGAACCCCACGCCGAAGGCCACGAACTGAAGCACCGTGATGCCGGTGAAGATCAGCATGGAGATCCGGGCGGTCAACTCCGCTCTCGCGGCGATGGAGGCGGCGGAATTTGCCGCGACCTCGCCATAGACGTCACCGGAGGCGCCAGCGAACATCTCCCGGATCAGATCGTTGTGGTCGAATCCGTAGTTCATCAGCCACGCAAAACCTCCTCCGATCACGAGGATAACGAGCAGGACCGGAAACCAATTGGATCTTTGTTTTTTCATTTTGTTCTCCTCTCAGGTTTGGAAACGTTCCGGAAGAAGGTACCGTATCCCGGCTCCGGAAGCAATCGTTGACAGTAGGGAAACCGCCATTAATATAGACCGTTGCCGGTCCGGTTACAAATTTTGAACGCCGGAAAAAGGAATTTTTCCGGGATGCCGCAACCGCCTGCAGTGGGGGCACATGAACTCCTCCAGTCCGCAGACCCGGCTCACCGCATCACATTGGCGCAGCAGGACGACGTCCCGTTCCGTGAGCAGCGGACGCTCCGGAGCATTGTCGGCGATCAGCATGCCGGGGCCCCGGATGATCTCCAGTTCCACGACGGACTTTTCGTCCAGCACGAGGTGGCTCACCTCCTCGGTGGAGTTGCTGAAGGCGAGGCCGATCCCCACCCGGAAAAGGCTGTGGGTGATGCTCCGGTAGTAGGCCGAACTGCCGTGGACGCTGGAGAGCACCGCGCCGTCCCCGACGATCTCGTTGGCGTAGAGCGCACCGTTGATCCTGACCCGGTACCGCAGGGCGCTGGCCGGATCGGCATTGCGGACGAAAACGTCGTTGATGGCCAGAAGGGATTTTCCGTTGATGATGCCTTCCAGTTTCGGGAGCGTGGTGACGGCGAGCCGGCCATCCCGGAAGGACTGAAGCTGTTTCTCTGCCGTGTGTATGGGGCAGGTGGGGGCGGTTCCGGCATCCCGGATCGGCAGTTTCAGCACGCCCGGATAGTCCCGTTCCGCGCCCAGAAGCGCGCCGTCGCCGCCGTGGGTGATGACCATTTCGAAATCCCGCCCGGACTCCTCCATGCCGAAGCGAGGGAGCAGGGGACGGATATCGTCGAGATTTTTACCGACCAGACGGATTCGCATCATTCATTTCTCCTGATTCCGGCGGGCGATGATCGCATACAGGATCGCCGCCGCCGCGTTGCCCACGTTGATGGAGGCCTTTCTGCCCAGCATCGGCAGTTGGATGCATCCATCCGCGAGGGCGATGGTCTCCGCCTCCACGCCGAGGGCTTCGTTGCCGAACACCACGGCGATGGGGCCGTCGGGATAGTTTTCTTCCCACGCTGGGACGCTCTCCAGACCAGGTTCCGCAACGAAGACCTTGACCGCACCCTCCGCGCGGAGCAGGCGGACCGCTTCCATGGAACTCGGAAACGTCCGGAACTTCACCATTTGATCCGAGCCCATGGCGGTCTTGACCAGCCGGGGATGAGGCGGCATGGGCGTGTAGCCGCAGCCGATGATCTCGGCGGCGCCAACGGCTTCGGCGATCCGGAAGATGTTGCCCACGTTGTGAGCGCTCCGGAGCCGGTCCAAAACGATGATGATCTTCTGTTCCATGTTCCCGAAAAGAGCCGGAGCGGGTCTTTTTTTGCTCCGGGCAAACTCCATCCAATATAAATTAGCCGCAAAGAGCCGTTTTTGCAAGTGCCGGAGAGTTGCCGATGCGGGATTTTTGTGCTATATTATAAAGAGGCGCGAAGGCGTGAGCCGTTTCCGCTCCGAAATCCGGGAAAAAACGAATCATCATATAAGGAATTTGCTGTATGGCCAAGATCCATCCCTCCAGTGTCGTCATGGACGGCGCGCAACTTGATGACAGCGTGGAAGTCGGTCCCTTCTGCTTCGTCGGCGAGCACGTGAAAATTGGTGCAGGTACCCGGTTGATCGGACACTGCAACATCAGCGGATATACCACCCTCGGCTCCGGAAACGTGATCCATCCCTTCGCTGCTCTGGGGCAGCCGGCGCAGGACCATGCGGTGGTCCCCGGTGCTGTCACCTACCTCAATATCGGCGACAACAACGTCTTCCGGGAAGGCTGTTCCATTCACACCGGGACCAAGCCGGATACCGAGACCCGCATCGGTAACAACAATATGTTCATGAACTGCACCCACGTTGCTCACAACTGCCGCGTCGGCAACAACGTGATCTACGTCGGTTACGCCGGTACCGCCGGTTACTGCGAGGTCTTTGACAACGCGCTTCTTTCCGGGCTGGTGGGAATGCATCAGTTCTGCCGGGTGGGCCGGTTGGCGATCGTTTCCGGCGGTTCCGTGTTCAGCAAGGACGTGCCGCCCTTCATGATGGCGGAAGGCCGCAACGGCGGCGTCAAGATGATCAACAAGGTGGGGCTGCAGCGGGCTGGATTCGACGCGGAGACCATCACCATCATCAAGCACGTGTACCGGATCTTTTTCCGCAGCGGACTCATCCCCACCAACGCCATTGCCAAGATTAAGGCAGACCTGCCCCAGATTCCCGAAGTCGTGGAGTTTCTGGACTTCTGCGCCAACAGCAAGCGCGGCGTGGTCTGCGGTCACGTGGAAGGTCACCGGCTCTGATCCCGCTTCCATCGGAAAGCCGTACGCTTTTCGTGCCGTTTTTTTGAATGAAACAATCCTTTTGAAGAGAGGTATCCATCATGTTGAAACTGGAAAAGAATGCGAATTTCACCCCCCGGAAGGGACCGGTCGTTCTGGCGATCCTGGACGGGGTCGGATTCGGCAAGTACGCCGACGGCGATGCCGTCGCCCGCGCCAATACTCCCGTTTTGGACTGGTTCCTGAAGAACTCCCCCAACACCCGCCTCAAGGCGCACGGCACCGCAGTGGGAATGCCCTCCGATGCGGATATGGGCAACAGCGAAGTCGGTCA
>DCGG01000129.1 GCA_002315455.1 Lentisphaeria bacterium UBA1784 | reverse complement strand
GGCGCTTCCAGCCGGTGATGGTCAACCCGCCCAACGTGGCGGACTCCATCCGCATCCTCGAAGGACTGCGCGCCACCTATGAGAAGCACCATCACGTCTGCTACGCCCCCGGCGCGCTCGAAGCCGCCGTGCGTCTCGCCGACCGCTACATCTCCGGCCGCTTTCTGCCGGACAAGGCCATCGACGTCATGGATGAATCCGGCGCCCGCGCCCGCATCCACGGCATGATCCCGCCGCCGGACACCGCAAAAATGGAACACGATCTGGAATCCATCCGCAAGGAGAAGGAACAGGCCATCGATGCGCAGGACTTCGAACTGGCGGCCAGGAAGCGGGACGCGGAACGCTCCCTCCGGAAAGAGATGGAGGAACTCCGCGCCGAATGGAAGCGCTCCTGCGCCGAACAGCGCCAGACTATCACCCCCGCCGACGTCGCGCAGGTGGTGGCGAAACTCACCGGCATTCCAGTCCAGCAGATGGAGGAGGGCGACAAGGCCAAACTCCTCCGTATGGAAAGCGAACTGCGAAAGGTGGTCATCGGTCAGGATCAGGCGGTCTCCGCCATCTCCCGGGCGCTCCGGCGGTCCCGGGCCGAACTCAAAAATCCGAACCGTCCCATCGGTTCCTTCATCTTCCTCGGCCCCACCGGCGTGGGCAAGACCCTGCTGGCCAAGGCGCTGGCGGAATTTCTCTTCGGCGACCCAGATGCACTGATCCAAGTGGATATGTCCGAATACATGGAGAAGTTCAACGTCTCCCGGCTCATCGGTTCTCCGCCGGGCTACGTGGGCCACGGCGAGGGCGGAGAACTCACCGAAAAGGTCCGCCGCCATCCGTACAGCGTGGTCCTTTTCGACGAGATCGAGAAGGCGCACCCCGACGTGATGCACATGCTGCTGCAGATCCTCGAGGAGGGCCGCATCACCGACACCCTCGGCCGCAGGATCGATTTCTGCAACACCATCATCATCATGACCAGCAATGTGGGCGCTTCCGAGATCGCCCGGGGCGGAAGTCTCGGCTTCGGCGGCTCGGGCTCCGGTTCCGCCGGGGCGGAGGACAAACTCCTCGAGATCGCCAAACGGGCCTTCCGGCCGGAGTTCATCAACCGGGTGGATGACGTGGTGGTCTTCCGCCGGCTGGAGAAGGCCGACCTCATCGGCATCGTGGAATTGGAACTGAACAAACTCGGTTCCCGGCTGAAGGATCTGGGATACGCTTTCTCCGTCTCCGACGAGGTGAAGGAGTACCTGATCGGCAAGGGCTATGAACCGGAATTCGGCGCGAGGCCCCTCCGCCGGGCCGTGGAACGCTTCCTCGAGGATCCACTCGCGGAAGAACTGCTGAAGGAACGGTTCCGGGGTGCCTCCGGGATCCGGGTGGAGATGGATCAGCAGAAACTGCTCTTTCTCCCGGAACGGAACGCCGCGAAAAAAACCGCCTCCGGCAGAAGTTCCAAGAAAAAAGCATGAGATCCCCTCTTGAGTTCCTCCGCATTTCCTCCGTGGTCCTGGTCGTCGGGATCATGGTCCTCGGCGTGTGGATCTTTGGCGTAGAACCAAATCTGCTGACGGTGAAGCGCATCGAGATCGAACTCCCCGCCCTGCCGCCGGAACTGGACGGTCTGCGGATCGCCTTCCTCAGCGATCTGCACGCCTTCCCGAGACCGGACCATCCGAAACTCCTCCGCCGGATCGCAAAACTCGTGCAGAAGGCACATCCCCACCTAATCCTTTTCGGAGGAGATTTCGTCCATGGGGTTCCCCCCGCTGTCCCGGAGGCCTCCCTGACGGATTTGACGGAATACCTGAAAGGCTTCTCCGCTCCGCTTGGATGTTTCGCGGTGCTGGGGAACCACGAATTGTGGCACGACCGGAATATGATCCGCCGTTCCGTGGAGGCGGCAGGATGCTCCGTCCTGACGGGTGAACTGCGTCCGCTCACCTTCCGGGGCAGAGAGTTTCTGCTCCTCGGGATCGATGACTACTCCACCTCACCCATGGGCAAAAACACGGTTCCCCCGGGACTTCCAGAAGAGGGGACCATGATCGTCCTCGCCCATGCTCCGGGATCCGCGAAATTTCTTCCGCCGCACCGGAACGTCCCGATGTTTTCCGGCCATACCCACGGTTTACAGATCCGGATCCCCGGCTGCGGCCCCCTGCGGAGCATCCCGGTACGGTCCTACCCCGTCGACGAGGAGGGCAATCGTCCTGACCGCGATCCGGATGCGAAATACGAATACAACTATGACCGCGGCCTCTATACCCTGCGGGGCAACCGGATCTTCGTCACCTCCGGCGCCGGCGGCGACCGGATCACCGCGCGTCTCGGGTGCATCCCGGAGATCGTCTTCGCAACTTTGCGGTGTCCGGGAAAGGCTTCGGCGCCGGAACTCCCGCAACAACTCCGAGAAACAAGGAAGAAAGATCATGAAGTCAGGTGAACGGATCCTCTGTCCGGAATGTCATGAGGAGACCATCCTCCAAAGCAGAAAGAAAATGGAAATGTGGCGCTGCATCGGCGAAGAACTGATCTGTCCCCTCTGCGGCGCCGTTCTCGGAACGCCTTCGCAGGATGAACCGAAATGCTCCGGCCCTTCCGCCGCGTCCGCAAAACTGGCGGCCATGCTGGGAGAGACCGTACAGGCGCCTCCCGTACTGAAGGCGGACGGTCCCTCCGGCTTCTGCCGCAGTTGCCGGCATTTCGTCGCCAATCCCTTTCGGACCGTTTGCATTCTGGACAATCAGGACGTGGACCCCATGAATCACTGCGAAAGATTCGAGGAGCACTTGCAATCCGGCTCCAAGTAGCGGTATATTATCACGGTGTCAGCAACCGTTTGCGGAGGACGAAACATTTATGAAGATCATGCACAAGGTCGCCTGGGCGCTGATCCTGCCTTCGGCGGTACTGCTTTTTTGCTGGGGGATCAACGCGCTCTTTCTCGTCTGCGGCTGGCCGCTCCCCATCTCCGGGAAGCGTCTGAACGATCCCGGATGCGGACATCTGCTCACCATCGTGTTTCTCGCCTCCCTCGCATGCTGGGGAATCTGCTGTCTCTCCGCCATTCTCGTCATTCTGATGCGGCTTTTGAAGCCCCTGATAAAGGCGGAACGCTTCACCTCCCGGATGGCGGCCGGAGAATACCCTGATCCGCTGGAGGTCGGTCTGCTTTGGAGCGAAGAGATCAGCACCCTCTTTTCCACCCTGAACTGCCTCCGGGACCGCCTCTGCAACCTGAGCGGAAAACTCAAGAGCGGTCTGCTCCGGGAAGTGAACTGCCGCCGGGAGATTGAACGCTATGACAATTTGCAGCTTCACCTCCTGAGCCGCTGTCTGCCGGACTGCCGCCGGACTCTCGGACTCGTCAAAAGTTATGCCATGGCGGCGCAGTTCCGGGAGGAGCGGAAAAAAGAGCCCGACAAGGCCTTCCTCGCCGATATGAAGGCTCTGCGGCTCCGGCTCAACGTCTTCGCCATGGAGATCGAACAGCTCTTCGACCTGAGCCGCCTAGAGCGGGAACGCTGGCAGCACCCCGCGGAAACGGACTTCCCTGCCGGGGAGTTCATGCGGGATCTGGTCAACCGCTGCGTGATCCCCCTGCGCTCCCGGGGCGTCAGTCTGGAGACCGGATTCTCCGGATACTCGCAGGAATTTCTGCAGGGAGACCGGGAACTACTCTTCCGTCTGCTGAACATCCTGATCCGTGCCATCGGACGCGCCACCGGTTCCGGCGGGTCCATCACCTTCATCCGCGGCGAGGAGGAGGGCCGGAGGTTCTTCGAACTGCGGGATTCCCGCAGCGTCCCCTGCCGGGAAAATCTTGCAGAGGAATTCCTCAACATGATCAAAGACCATCCGGAGCGCTTTGCCTATCCCTCCGACGCCGGAGTCAGCGCGCTGGGGCTGGGGATCGTCCGGGACGTGGCCAACCACCTCGGTTGTGAATTGCAGGTATCCTCCGACGAGACCAGTTGGACCTGTCTGCGCTTCCTGCTGCCGGCCCACAGTTCTGCGGAATTCCGGCCCATGACCAAGGCGGAGGATCTCTGCCCGCAGGCCGCCCTTCCCGCCGAAGAGGAGATCGTCCCCGGAAAGCCGGACCCTTCTCTGGAAGAGGTCAGAGTGCTGTTGCTGGACGAAGATCAGGCCGAGGCCGAAGTCTATGCCAGGGTCCTGCTCGCTTACGGGATCCGCTGTACCCTTGCCGCTTCCCGGCAGGAACTGACGGAGCAGTTCGATTCCGTCACCTGTGATGCAGTCATTCTGATGGAGCCGGATCAGGATCCAGACGAATTCCCCGCGCAGTTGCGCCGGATTTCCGGGAAACGCAATCTGCCGGTCATCGTGGTCGCTTCGCAGTTCAGCGAGGAGGACTTCCGCAAGTTCCTGAACCACGGACGCGTGTGGTGTCTCAATATGCCGCTCAAATTTCAACTGCTCTGCGGAATTCTCCATAAAGCGGTGGGGAAATGAGCCTTTCCCAGTCGGGAATGCCTTCCGGCATCAGACGCCGCTTCTGGATCCTGCTGGCCCTGATCCTCTGCGGATGGGGCGTTCTGATCTTCCGAGCCTATTCCATCGCGGTGCTCCATCAGGCGGAATACACCAGGCAGGGGGAGAGTTCCGCGCGGCTCCGCTATCCGCTTCCAGCGCCCCGGGGCCGGATCCTGGACCGCGACGGCGTCCCGCTGGCGTGGAGCGAACGGAGTTTTTCCCTCGTCCGTACCGATCCGGCTCCGCTCTCCAACGAACTCCTGCAGGAACTGGAGGTGGTGCTGGAGTGCCGACCTCCCGCCGCGGCGCCATCTCCCTGCATCGCCAGCCGCCTGAAGCCGGGTCAGGTCCTCGTGCTGGATCAGGTGATCCGCGGCGGCGCGCCCCTGAAAATCGTTCCCATTGTGGAGCGAATGACCCTCGCTGATCCGCAGATCCAAGCCGCCATCGGAACCGTGGTAGAGCGTCAGGGAGAACTCTTCGGAGCCTCCGGGATCGAACTGCAATTCGACCACGTTCTGCGGGGAACCCCCGGTTCCTTCACCGTCATCGTAGATCGCGACCGGAACTGGATCCCCGCCAGTTGGAAACTGGAACAAGCCGCCATCCCGGGGGAGGACGTGACGATCCCCCGTTCTCTGGCGGAACTGAAAGGCCCGATCCAATGAACGCACCCGAAAACACCCATCCCGCAGAATCTCCGGCAAACCGGAGGTTCGCGGCCAATTTCTCCCTCATGCTGGCAGGCACGGCGCTGGGGATCGGACTCTTCGGCCTGCTCAACATCATCAGCGGGACCTCCTCCGCCTCACCGCTGGCATGGCGGCAACTGCTCCACATCGCGGTCGGTGCCGGAGTCCTCGTCGCGGCGGGAACGGTCCCCTTCCGCTTCTACAGCGAGCAAATTCCGGCATTGAGCATTCTGGCATTCGCATTGCTTTTCGGACTTCCCCTCTGCGGTCACCGGATCAACGGGATGTGCGGCTGGTACGATCTCGGATTCTGTTCGGTCCAACCCAGCGAACTGGTGAAAGGGATCTATCTGCTGAGCCTCTCCTGCGCGCTGGTCCGGCAGGTCCGATTTCGCTGGCAGTTGGGGCTTGCTGCGCTTTGGATCCTGCCGATCCTCTCGCAGCCGGATTTCGGCACCGCCGCGATCTACCTCGGAGGATTCGTCATATTGATCTACCTCGGAGGCGGACAGTGGCGGAAACTGCTCCCTGTGATCATCTCGATCTGCGGGATCGCCGCCGCCTTTATCTGGACCCACCCCTACGCCCAGAAGCGGATCACCGCCTTCCTCTTCCCGGAGCAGGACCCCCTCGGCAGCGGCTGGCACCTCCGCCAGTTGAAGTTCGCCATCGCCCGGGGGCATCTCTTCGGCACGAAGTTGGGGAATGCTGTGTGGAGCAACGTCTATCTGCCCCTGCCCTACAACGATTCCGCGCTGGCAACGTTTGCGGAGACCCTAGGGTTCTTCGGAGTTCTGCTGCTGCTGACGGCCTTCTGGTTCCTGCTGATGATGCTGGCCCGGGCCGCCCTCCTCAAGGGACTTCCGCAGGAAGGCCGCATCTTCCTCATGGGATGCACCGGGATGCTGGCGCTTCAGATCTTCCTGCACTGCGGGGTCAATCTGGGACTCCTGCCAGCCACCGGACTGCCCCTGCCGCTCATCAGTTACGGCGGAAGTTCCTTCGTCGGGACGGCCTTCCTCATGGGGATCGCCATCAGCGCCGTCAACGCGCGGAACGTCCCGGACGCAGACGCCGTACTCCGAACGCCGTAAATGCAAAGCCCCCGCCGCAGCGGGGGCCTTGCCGACCGGATCGGAGGGGAGGATCAGATCCCCGCCAGTTCGTTGCCGAAGTTATAGCCCACGATGGTGTGCTGGAGACACTTCCGGTAGTAGGGATGGGCATAACGCCGCACTCCGGCTTCGCTCCACTTGGCGTTTCTGTCAGTGAGAATGCGGATCTTTCCGGAATGGGTGAAGGTGACGATGCTCTCCCCCCCGCAGTCATCGAGGAGGTGTGCGCCGAAGATGGTGTAACCCTCCTTGACGTATCCCACCTTTTCGCCGGAGGGCCAGCGGTAAAGGTTCCGGTTGATGAGAAGTTCGTGGACGCCGTCGCCATCCACGTCGATGGAACGGGGGGCATAGGCCTCCAGCGCCTTCGGGACCGGGACCTCCTTGCCCTCCGTGGTGAAGTATTTCACCGGGAAGGACTTCTCCTTCTTCAGCCAGGAGCCCTCCTCCTGCACCCAGACCACCTTATCGCCGGCGGCATTGATCCGCACGCATCCGCCGCGATCCATGTGGCCGTCTTTGAACTTGCCCCAGAGAAGTTTCCCCCTGGGATCGTAGAAGTTCACCCGGAACTGTTCGGGAGCGCTGGCACCCGATTCGCGGCAGGTCCAGAAACCGATGAACTTCCCCTTGCCGTCGAAAATGGGCATCGCGATGTCGCTGTGACCGTCCCACTTGTCCTCCTTGGCGCAGAAGAGTTCGTCGCCGCGGCGGAAGTTCACCATGCGCTCGCCCCACAGCACCTCGTCGGAACCATCCCCGTCGAAGTCCCCCACCGGAGTACAATGGGTGGAACGTGGCGTGCCGTCCACCGGAAATTTGCTTTTCCAGAGGATCTTTCCCTTGGGATCGTAACCGTGAAAGAGCATGTCCCGGTAGGTGCCGTTGGCATAGACCAGCATCATCCGGCCGTCCTTGCCCCGGCCGCCCATGAGCATCACCCGGAAGATCTCCGCCATGGGGCCGCCCGCGATGTGCAGGCTGTACTTGTCGATCTGCTCCCCCGTGCGGCCGTTCAGGACAATGATGCACCGCTCCTGACTCAATGGCGCTCCCTTGCGTCCGGGGCCCACGTAGAAGATCTCGTCGTCGCCGTCGCCGTCCCGGTCCACGGAGACCACCGGGCAGAACCAGTCCCCGGTGGGGATGTCCATGCCGAGGTCCTTGGTCCAAAGCACCTTGTTCGTCCGGAGGTCCAGCAGGGAGAGTTTGAAACTGTCGGTGGAGTACTCGAAGACCTCCGGCCACGGGTCCACCCGGGGGCCGTTGGCGTAGCGCACAAGCAGATAATCCTTCTTGCCCAGCCGGGTCAGCGCCGCCCGGACGTGCTTCACCGGAGTCCCCAGATCGATCTCGTTGGTGACCTGCAGATCCACGGGAACCGCCGAAAGTCCGAACGCAGCGGCGAAAACGGCAAAAACAGAACCGAACCTCTTCATGATCTCCTCCTTTTCGGATGTTGAAAAATCCATGTTCTTCTACAATAGCATGAAACCGGGAAAAATTCAAGTCGTCCCCATTGACAAACGCGCAAAATGAGAGTATTTTCTATCCGAAACAAGGATTTCCACAGTCACTTTTTTTTCAAAAAAGAAAGAGCCGGTACTTATGCGCATCACAGGAACTTTTCTGGACGAAATCAGCCACGATATCCCCCATCAGAACTGGGGCCCCGGCGAGTGGCGCCGGGATTTTCAGGCCATGAAGGCCTTCGGCATCAAAACCGTGATCCTCATCCGCTGCGGACACAAGCGCTGGATGACCTTCCCTTCCGCCGTCCTCCGGCAGGAGAAACAGGGATACCTGCCCCCCCTGGACCTCATCGACCTTTTCCTCTCCCTCGCCGAGGAGTTCGGCATGGACTTCTTCTGCGGGACCTACGACTCCGGGAACTACGCGTGGCAGCCCGGATATCAGGTGGTCCCGGAGGTGGAACTCTCCCGTAAGGTCTGCAACGAAATCATCGACCGCTACGGTCAGCGCAAGGCCTTCAAGGGCTGGTACCTCTCCCACGAGATTGCGGGCGAAAGTCCGGATGCAGTCCGCTGTTACCGGGAACTGGGCACCTACCTGAAAGACCGCATGCCCGGCATAAAAATCATGATCTCCCCCGGCATGAGGGGCGCAAAAGCCTACAATGCCAACATGCAGAAACTGGGCAAGACCATCCCCCTCGAACAGCACGAAGCCGAATGGCGCGCCAACATCGCCAAGATCAAAGGCGTGGTGGATATCGTTGCGTTTCAGGATGGACACGTGGAGTTCGAGGAACTGCCCTCCTTCCTGCAGGTCAATAAACGCCTCTGCGAGGAGAACGGCATTCAATGCTGGACCAACAGCGAGAGTTTCGACCGGGATATGCCCATCGACTTCCTGCCCATCAAGTGGGAGAAACTCCGGCTGAAACTGAAGGCCGCCGAAGCCGCCGGACTGGAGAACGCCATCACCTTCGAGTTCTCCCACTTCATCAGCCCCAACAGCATGTACCGCTCCGCCGCAGGCCTCTACGACCGCTACTGCGAGGAGAACGGCATCCCCGCCCGGGCAAAAGACTTTCAGGACCGGTAAAGCGAAAGGACGCTCCATCATGGCTGACAGCGGGATCTTCAGGCATCTCTGCTCCGACCTGCGGGCCCTCGGCATCGCAGAAGGGGATACCATCCTCGTCCACTCCTCTCTGCGTTCCCTCGGCCCCCTCCCCGGCAAAAAGGCGGAAACCGTGGTGCAGGCCCTGCTCCAGGTTCTGGGCCCGGAGGGAACACTGCTCTTTCCCGCCCTCTCCTACGATTCCGTGACCGAGGAGAACCCGGTATTCGACGTGCGGAACTCCCCCTGCTGCGTGGGCGGATTGCCGGAATATTTCCGGACCCGGCCCGGAACGATCCGCAGCATCCACCCCACTCACTCCGTGGCGGGAACGGGAAAAAACGCGGCGTTCCTTCTCCGGGGGCACGAGCAGGACACCACCTCCTGCGGTCCCAACTCCCCCTTCCGCAAACTGCGGGACGCGGGGACGTGGGTCCTCTTTCTCGGGTGCGGCATCGCCTCCAACACCTCCATGCACGCCGTGGAGGAGTTGGTGGACCCGCCCTACCTCCACAAGGGGCCGGTGGAATACCGGATCATCCTCGCAGACGGCTCCGAGACGAAGATGCGGGTCCGCCGTCACGATTTCAAGGGATATGCGCAAGCCTACGCCCGCCTCGCCCGGATGCTGGAACCCGGCACGGAACTGCGGCGAGGACCGGTGCTCTCCGCGGACTGCACCCTCATGAGCATCCCGGCGCTGTGGGAGAAGGGGTATGCCGCGCTGAAGCGCGATCCTTTCGCTTTCGTCTGGAAATACGGCGAAGCGTGATCCCCCGGCGAGTCCGGAAGATCACGCTCCGTCTTTTTCCCGGTTCCTCGGCGTGCTCCGGTGGCTTCACGCCTCCGGTTGCCATGCGGCAAGCATCTTCCCGAAGGCGACGCCCTCATCCCGAAGGTCCGGACGCTCCGGAAGGGCGTTGCCGAAGGTGGTTCCGCCCACCAGCCAGCTGCGAATGGGCACACGGGCGTACTGCGCTTCCTCCCGAAAGGCCCGGTCCGTCACCAGCAGACCGCCCTCCGGCGGGTCTCCGGCATTGAGCGCCAACGCCCAGCGCATCCTGTGTCCGGACATGAGATTGGTCCCGCCCCTGATGTCGTAGAGGGCGTAGAGCCGCTCCAGAAAACAGCGCATCTTCGCCGTGGCTCCGTGAAAATAGCAGGGGGTCACGAAAAGCAGGACGTCATATCGGGGAACGCTCCATGCGAGGCGTCCGTAGTCGTCATCGAAGACGCAGGGGGACGGATGGTGCTTCTGGCAGTGCATGCACCCGGAACAGCCGGGATACTTCATGGTAAGAGCCGAGAGCCGGACTGCGTCCACACGCCCTCCCGCCGCACGGATCCCCTTCTGAAGGCACTCCTCCATGCAGTCGGTATTGCCGCCCTTGGTGGTGGCGCCGTTGACCAGCAGGATCCGGTTCGTCCCGGAGTTTTTCACGCATTCCGTCATATTACACCTCTGACACTCCGGCGATCACTGTACGCGGATGAGCGTCTCATTCACTGCGCCTCCGTTGAAGGTGCGCCTGACGTATCCGCCGGGAACCGCCTGCAATTCCAGGACTTTGCTGCCGTTTTCATAACCGGCGATGCCGTTGGAGATGGGACGTTCCGGAGCCTTCTCCATGAGGAATTTCGCGGAAGTGCAGGTCCTGCCGAAGTCGATGATCTTCTGCAAATGCGCCGCGATCGCCGCACTCCCCACGCCGGGCACGTTGTTGAGGAACCGCCCGTAATTGTTGCGGAAGGCCTGCTCGGTATAGGCGGCATTCCACTGGGCTACCTCCCGGACCTGCCGAATGAAGAGTTTTTTGCCGTCGGAAGTGGTGCTCCGGTTGCTCCAGAGGGTCTCCAGAAACTCCTTGGCCGGATCGGCCGCCAAACGCTGCATCACCAGAAAGAAACCGGACTTGGGCCGGACGCTGCCTTTGTTCTCCGGCAGTTGGCTCAATTCGTAGAACATCCCTTCTCCCGTATATTTCGCCTGAAGTTCCATCAGTTTTTCGCAGAGCGTCGCCTCGTACCCGGAGCATCCCTGCGGATAGCGGAAAAGTCCCGCGTGAAACTGGGCATTGTGGAGCATTTCGTGGGAGAGAATCTCCGCCGTGAAACAGACCTTGATCCGGTTCTGATGTTCCGTGGTCTCCGGAAAGGAATTGCCCTCCAGCCGGAGGGATTCCAGCGTGATGACGTCCTGCGCGTCGGCGGATCCCCACTGGGGCATGGCTTTGACCCGGAACTGGACGTCGGGCGAAATGTGCTCAAAAAGGAACTTCCCGGTGGGAGTGCGGGCGATCATTTGCAGCGCCGCCGTCAGATGCGCCCGGACTCCGGGAGTGAGTTCCTCCATGTGAGTGGAGAGTTGCTCCGGCGTCACCGCCGCCTGCAGAAGCGCGCCGGCGAGGGCAAGGATCAGAAGAAAAGCTTTTTTCATCATGCCGTTCTGTGATTTTCAGAGGTGGATGTTCTTGAGTAATATAGTGCGGCAGCGGAAAGATTGCAATAAGGATACACGGAAAAACTGTTTCAGGAATCCAGATCCGTATCTCCGGCGGACGTCACCAGAAACATAGCCGGCATTTCCCCCGTCAGGCGGCTGATCCGGCCGTGAAACGCAGGGATGTCCTCTTCCCCCGGCGGCAGATATCCCAAAAAGATCATGGAGGCCGATGATGATTCCCGGACAAAGGCCGTTTCGAAGTCCGAACCATCCGAAATAACGATCTGTTCCGCTTCGATCCGGGCCTCCTCCCTGAGCGCCGCCAATTCCCGCAGCGCCGCCGCCCTCCCCTCCGGAGCAGCGATCCGCAGAAGCCGGATCGGACAGTGCCGCCACCCTTTGTTGCAGGAGAGCAGATAGGCAAGGATCAGCATAAGAGAGCCGTTCCGCCGTCCCCGCCACCAGACGTCGATCGTTCCGCAGGCCTCCACCGGCATCCGTTCCGGGTTCAGCAGCAGGAGGGAACTCATCCGCAGTTGACGGATGGTCCGCAGATGCAGGAAGAACGCTTTTATCCTCTCCTCATGAACCGGCCAGCCGCAGAGCACGATGTTCAACGCCATGGGTCCGATGGCGCGGCTTTGCAGATAGACGTTGAGCGCGGCATCGAAATCGAAGTCTCCGGTGACCGCGATGATCTCCGGAAAATAATCCGTCCGAAGTTCCGCCAGTTCCTTCCGCATCCGGGTCAATTCCCGCCTGCGCTCCGAGACCAGTTCCGAATCCTGCGGCAGGTCGATGATCCGCAAAACGGAAAGGATCCCCCGCTCGTTGTTCAGCAGAGCGCCCGTCCGAATCAGCGTTTTATGCTTCTCGTCCCTTCCGGCCAGCACCAGCAGTTGCGGCCGCCAATTCTTGGGGTCCTGCGGCATGGAAGAAAGTTTCAGCAGATAACGGCGGAGATGCTCAAAAATGTATCCTCTCCGCGCATCTCCGAAGGTGATCGTAAGCGAACGCTTCCGGGCGTACAGGAAAAGTCCGACGACGATGCAGAACGCAATCAGCAGCAGCAGCGGATCGATCAGAAGCGCGGCAATCAATGACGCAGATGCCCCGTAAACCCCGATCGTCCAGTGAAACAGCCGGAAATGCGGACGGAAGGAGGGATTCGAAGCGTATCCCTCCACCGCCGCCGAAATGTTGATGATGGCGTAGGTGCAGAGGGTGAACATCGTGACCAACTTCGCCACCGCGTCCAGCGTATTGCCCTCGCAGGCCGTCCCCCACCATATCGTTGCCACGGAAATCAGCAGAGTCAGAAACATGGCCGGGATCGGGTCGGCCTTCCTGCCCCGCCCCTTCGCAAAAAGGTCCAGCGCGGGAAAGATGTGATCCGCGGCAAAAGCCTGCAGGATGCGGGGGGCGCCGAGCAACGTCCCGAGCGCGCTGGAAAGCGTTGCGGCCACCACTCCGGCAAAAATCAGCAAGCCGGTATGCCACAAAGCGTTCTGCACCACGGTTCCGTAGGTGTTGGCGATCAGAGTCTCCCGGTCCCACGCCGAACCGAAAAGTACGATCTCACTCGCATAGACGACGAAACCGACGGCGATGGCAAGCATGGTCCCCCGGGGGATGGACCTCCGGGCATCAGCGAGGTCCCCCGACATGTTGACGCCGGCGAGGAAGCCCGTCACCGCGGGGAAAAACACCGCAAAGCATCCGGCGAGAGCAAGAATATCCAGCCGCTGCCCGGGGAGTTCGTGAAGATTGATCTGCATCCGCGCAAACGTCGGACCGGCGGCCCACGCACCGCCCAGCATGACCACGATGGAGATCCCGAGGACCAGCAAAATGACGTACTGCGTCCGGATCGCCCAATCGGCTCCGACGAGAGCGATCCCGAAGAGGATCAGCAACGGGATCAGACTCACCCAGAACTGAAACTCCTGAAGTCCGGGGAAGATCGTGACGACCGCCTCCGTAAAACCGATGACGTAGAAGGGGACGGAAAGGGACTGTGAAACATAGTAGGTCAATCCGATCGAGGTCCCGAAGCCGGGTCCCAGGGCCCGGGAGATCAGGAAATAGGGACCTCCGCTTTGAACGGGGGTATTGGTGGAGATCGAGGAGATGGACAATCCCGTGGCAAGAGCGATGCTTTCCGCGAAGAGCAGTATTCCCAGCGCGCCGAGGATGCCGAGTTCGCCGACGACCGTCCCCAGTCGCAGGAACATAACGACGCCGAAGATCGTCAGGATCGAAGGAAGAAAAACTCCTCCGAACGTATTGAACCGATAGCCCTTCTGTCCTTCCATCGTCAGCGACCAATTGCGTGTCATTCAGAAAACCGGCGGAAATATAGCATGAACTCTCCACCATTGCAAATGAAAATCCAAGAAACTCGTCCCCTTTTTCCCGAATCGCAACGAATGGATCCCGGACGGTCTGTTTTATACAAAAGTTTCTACAAAAACAAAGGGCAAACCTCCTCCGCAGGAGAAGAAGGAGACGACCATTAACGTCATTGCTACTTATTGCCAATCAACATGATACAACTTCTAAAGCAGAGTCTGTCTTCTATGTACAAAAGTTTCGTAAAGCGGCAAAAAAACAATGAATTTTCCATTTTTTTCGAAAATAATCTGCTTGAAAAATCCCGGCTTCCGCGCTATTTTTACTCCATCGTCGGCCGCCCCGCCTCGGAGGGGAAACGGCCACACCATTCTGAAAAACTTCGCCTGTACATACAACAAGAAAGGGGATGACGGATGAAGAAGTCTTTTTTGCTGTCACTGCTGGTGCTCGCCGCCGTGACTGCAGCCGCCGCCGGGGAGAAGCGGGTGCTCTTTTACCCCGCAATCGTCCATTCGGGAAACAATCTTCTGAAGAAGGCAAAGTTCCACTTCGACAAAAAACAGGAACGATGCAAGGCGGAGGCCATCAAGGGATCGCCCTTCTCAACCGGCGATCCGGCGTGGCGCGTGGAATCCTTCCAGCCCGAATCCGCCTACTGGCGCACCAGGCACGTGATCCAGGGAGGACGCACCTACCTCGTGGGTTCGTGGTACCGCTTCGCCAATGCCAAGGTCCTCACCTGGTGCTACGGCGTCGACAAACCCACCAAAGTCTATTATGATAAGCGGATCTTCTACTTCGGAGGCTTCAACAGTTACCTCACGCCCTATTTCTCCCCGCGGACCCTGCAGAAACTGGGCGGCGACCCCAACCGCTGGCGCCTCACCTACCGACTCATCTCCCTGCCCGAAACCGTCAAGGACTTCTCCATGACCTTCGCTTTCGGCATCTACATGGCCACCGGATCCACCGACTTCGCCTCGCCCTTCCTCATTGACGTCACCGACAACAACGAGAACGGTGTCCGCATCGACATCGCCAACGCCAAGCCCATCCGGAAGCTCACCATCGTCCACACGGGCCTGCGGGATACCGTATGGGTCAAGGAGTTCCCCTCGCCCGTCACGGAGTATCAGGAGACCCTCTCCAGCCAGTATGATTACCGCCGCGGTCTGGATCAGAATAAGATCTTCGGCCACGCCCTCAACGTCTTCTACGCGGACGGCACCATGGAAGTGGTCTTCTGCCCCGAAGAGAACATCTTTCAAGCGAGGTAAATCCAAATGAAACGCATGACTTTTCTTTTTGCGGCGGCGCTGACCGCCCTCTCCCTCTGCGGGGCCGAACCGGTCATCTCCGCTCACGTTCTCCGGGAAGCGGACGGCACCACCAAGGTCCCCGAGGGCGAGGTCACGCTGAAGACCACTCGTTCCAAAGGCATCAACGGCGAGGACGTTTTCACCTGCCGCGCCATCAGCCGTACCGACAAGACCAAGATGGTGCAGATCCGTAAAAGCGTCTCCCTCACCGGCAAGGACCTGCTGGTATTCAACGGCAAGACCATCGCCGCCCCCAAAGCGGGAAGCAGCTCCAATATGCTGATATTTCAGGAGTACTTCCCCATGGGCGCCGTCTGGGACAAGACCACCAATACCGGCATCGCCATCGCCCCCGGCGCCGGCGACCTCAGCAGTTTCGTGGAACTGACCGTCGCCAAAAAGGACGATACCGTCACTCTCACCATCGCGGTCAAGGCGGCATTTCTGCGGAAAGGGGCCACTTATGACTGCAGTTTCGACGTCATTCGGTTCGACGCCAAGTACGGCATCCTCGACGCCATCGGGCGCTACCACATGCTCCATCCCCGGCGTTTCAAGCGGGATCCCCGCACCAATCCCGACGTCTTCGGCATCTGCGCCCAGTATTGTTCCTGGCGCTGGCTCAACCCGGAAAATTGCCGCATGAGCGGCGCCACCTGGGAGTGGTGCCACGGCGCCGGACGTTCCTGGGGCGATCCCCTCAACAGAGAGTTGCCCGCCGGGAAAGACTACGTCACCGCCCGGACGCTGGAATACCGGGACCGGGAGGGCAAGCAGTATAAGTACCGCAATACGGACCTCTCCCTGGAGAAATTCCAGGAGATCCAGCAATTCCGCGCCGCAAACGGCTACTACTGCGGCGTCGCCAACGGCTTCTACATGATGGCTCTCGCGTACCTCTCCCCCGCCATCGCCAGGCGCTATCCCGACTCCGTGAACGCGGCCTTCCCCATGCGGCCCAAGGGCGAATACGCAGAGGCCACCGGCGTTCACACTTTCCCCGAGTGTTCGTGGGGACAGGAGATCCGCCGTCAGTTCGCGGAACTGGTCAAAACCTATGACCTCGGCTCTCTCGCCTTCGACGTCTCCGCACCCTCCAGCGTCTATCGCGGCCCCAAACTCAGGGAAATGAACAACGTGGGGTTCGATCAGCACGGACCGGGAGTGGTCCGGGGGGTGGGGTCCGCCCTGCTCTTCGACTACATCCGCACGCTGCCCTGCAAAACCCTCCCCGGAAACACCGGCGTCGCCGTCAACACCAAATACCAGCACTGCATCGACATGCTCTGGTGCGACATGATGATGATCGAATGCACGCCGTGGGACGCGGAACCGCCCTTCCCGGTACCCTTCCGCTACGTCCTCGGGGAGAAGGGATTGATGATGTGGGAGGGATACAGTCCCCGGGACTTCGATCCCAACTTCAACAAGTGGGACGAGGCGGATCAGCATCAGTTCAAGCGGGATCTGGCGCGCTACGCCGTCCACCGCGCCTTCGCCAGCGGCTCCTCGCTTCCGGCGGAGTTCCTGACGGAGTACGTGTGCCGCACCGTGCACACCTTCATCGAATGCAATGACGCCGGCTGGAAGGCGGTCCCCTGCGCCACCGGCCCCGCAAAGACCGAGATCGCCCGCTACGGCGAAGGCGACCACGCCTACGTCTCCATCAACAACTCCGGCGAAACGGCCAGGGTCGAAGTGACCGTCTTCCCCGGAGAACTCCGCACCAACCTCGCCGGAGCCAAAAAAGGCGATCCCATTCTTTTTGCACCCCGCTTCGGCGGAAAGGCGGAGCAGACCCTCGCCGACGGCAGGGAGACGGTCCGCGTGGAGATCCCCCGGCTGCTGTTGAGCGTGCTGGAAGCGGTTGGTTCCGTGAAGGGCAAGGGCACCGCCTCCGTCAACTGGAGCGGCGACTTCGCATGGAACACCCTCACCATCGTGAGCAAAGATCTGGAAGGGGAGTTCCTGCCCCGGCAGAACTTCGGCACTTACGTCCGGGAGGGTTCCACTCCCGTCGCCATCCGCAAGGGAGAGACGGTCAAGGTGCAGTACCGCAATGCGGCTTTCCGCGGAGATCTGAAGGACGTCCGGGAGTTCCCCTCCGTAAAGGGGAAACAACCGGAGTTCGTCATCCGGCACGCAGACGACTTTCCCTCCTCGGAGATCGCCCAGCGGGTGGAGTTCTTCTACCGGGAGGTTTTCAACGGCTCCGTCTCCTCCAAGGATAAGAAGAAGCGCAAACGGATCCGGGTCAAACTGGTGAAGGATACCGCGCTTCCGCCCCTCACCGTGGCAGTAACGGCATCCGGTGGAAATACGGCGGACCTCGGCACCGGCATCACCGTCCGGCCGGGAATGATGGCGGTCCGGGGGACCGACCGGAACGACCTGAGCAAGACCGCCCGGCGCTTCCTCGACATGATCAATGCCGAACGCTTTCCCGACTACGGTCCCGCCGTCAAAATGGAGCCTTACGAAAAGGCATATTTCCGCTTCGACCGCCTGTGACCGGAGTTTGATCCGCCCATGCAAACTTCCTGACCGCGCACACACCTGCGAGGCGGTCGCCGCCGAGCGCGCAGCCCGGGATC
>DCGG01000123.1:9704-12367 GCA_002315455.1 Lentisphaeria bacterium UBA1784 | reverse complement strand
CGTTTGAATTTTTAGAGGTACCCATGATGCTTTGATTCGAATTCCGGGGGTTAATATACTCCGTTCTCCGCAGGATTTCCAGAGGCCCGGGGTACCGAAGCGCAAAAAAAAGGACCGGAGCACCGCCGTCCGTTCCGACAGCACTCCGTCCCTCATCCGCTCCCGCCGCCGGGGAAAACATCCGCCGGGCAGATCAGGAGCAGGAGGATCAATCCCGCGGCACCTCCGTGATCGCCGGAGGAGGCGTCGTGCGGTGCTCAGCGTAGTACGCCCTGCCCCAGCCCACCAGAACGCCCTTCTCGAAAACCAGCGGAAGGCACTCGTCCTCCGTCACCAGTCCGTCGGCCCACTCCGTGGTGCTGTAGTAGAACCACACGTCAGGACGGCAGAACACCTCGTCTCCGATAGGTTCGCCCATGATGTCCAGCACCTCGGCCTTGGTCATGCCGACCCGGAGCTGTTTGGAATTTTCAATGTTGATCCGGGCCTCCTCCCAAGGGAACCAAGAACATCCCGCAGCCAGCAGCAGCGCCGCGGCCAATGCAAAGATTCGTTTCATGCTTATTCGATCTCGGAGAAATCATCCTTGCCAACGCCGCACTCCGGACAGACCCAGCCGTCGGGGATGTCCTCAAAAGCGGTCCCGGGAGCGATGCCGTTGTCAGGATCGCCCTTGGCAGGATCATAGATGTAACCGCAGACGTCGCACACATACTTCTTCATTTTCATCTCCTTCTCGGGCCTGTCGCCCGCTTCGTTTCTGGCCAACGGGTCTCCCCGGAGGGAACGCCTTCCCTCCAGCCCGCGTTTTCCGTGCTTCCGGCAACGGCGGCGGTGATGTTGCCGTGCCCACGATTAAATATAGCGTTCGGCCGCGGAGTTTCAAGAGTGCAACCGCATTTTCCGGCAAGAAAACTGCCGATTTTACCCGTTTTCGCGAAAAAAGCGGACTTTTATTGGCCGGAATACTTGTAAAATCACACGGGAGAGATTAAGTTTTATAAGAGGTATAGCAACCCAACAACAGAAAACCGGAGTCTCATCATGAAAAAATTCGCTCTTGTCTCGGCGGTCATCGCCCTCTCGCTCTCCTGTGCCACCCTCTCTGCGGCCGGGAACAACACGGCCAACGCCAACTCCAAGAGTTCCATCCGCGGCACCATCGTCGACAAGGTCGTGCTCTACCTGCCCAACCGCCTCCTCGACCTTATGGACAGTTTCACCATCAACGTCGGCGTCGGTCCTGTGCTGGAGGCCCGGCTCATGGGGACCCGCTTCGCCGACTGCGGTGCCGGCGTCGGCATGTGCTACAAGGCGTTCAAGGCCCACAACCGGCAGATCGGCGTGGGCGTTGAGGAGTTCTGGTACTGGTCGCTGATCTCCATCGGCGACGAGAGTTACACCCTCACCGACACCTCCGACTGGGTGGACCGCTACGTGGAAATGCGCGCCGGCGTGCCGGATCCCACCACCCGGGTCTATGACTTCTTCAGCGGCCCCCGGGACTACTGGGCCATCGGCGGCGCGCTGGGCGGCGGTCTGGACGGCGAAGTCTATATCCATCCTCTGGAGTGGCTGGACCTGGCGCTTGGTTTCCTCTTCATCGACATCAAGAACGACGACATGATCTTGGACGATTTCCGGTAATCCGGTCGCCGGACACCTGAGGAAAATCCGCTGTTTGGACGCGTACACGGGGACGGTTCCAAGCGGCGGATTTTGTGTGAATACAAAGTTTTTCATGAAAGACGGAACGGATTCGGGCATGTTTCACTGCCGGAGGTGCGGAAATTGTTGCCGCTGGTCCGGCTGCGTCAGAATCAGAGAGCAGGAGATCGACCCCATCGCCGCCTGTCTCGGTCTGACGGCGGAAGAGTTTCTGGACCGCTTCTGCCGGATCTCCCCGGACCGTCAGGCACTCTCCCTCGTTGAGCGGGAGGACGGCGGTTGCATCTTTCTCGAAGACGACGGACCGGGCCAGGCAGCGTGCCGAATCCAACAGGAGAAGCCGGAACAATGCCGCACCTTTCCTGAACGCTGGAACTTCCCCGGCTGGCAGAAGGAGTGTCCCGGCGGTCAGACGGAGGAGAAGTCCGCCGAGCCGATGCAATGAACAATATTTCTCCACACCGGTCCCCTAACGGACCGGCAGAAAAATACGGAACAATGACATCATGAAACGATCCGGAACCCTTATCGTTCTCTCCGGCCCCAGCGGAGTGGGCAAATCCACTTTGGTCGCCAGGGTACGCGCAAAGCATCCCGAACTGGAGTTCTCCGTCTCCTGTACCACCCGCGCCCCCCGTCCCGGCGAAGAACACGGCAAACACTATTTCTTCCTCTCAAAGGAGGAGTTTCAGCGGCGGCTGGCGGCAGATGAATTTCTGGAGCACGCCACCGTCTTTCAGAACAGTTACGGCACGCTGAAAAGCGAAGTTCTGAAGCGCCTCCGGGAGGGCAAAGACGTCCTTCTGGACATCGACACCCAAGGCGCCCGGCAGATCCGTTCCGCCGCGCAGAGGGACGAGGAGATCCGCAAGGCCGCAGTCTTCGTCATGATCCTGCCGCCTTCCCTTCCCTCGCTGGAGGCCCGCCTCCGGGGCCGCTCCACCGAGACCGAAGAACAGCTGAAACTGCGGCTCTCCGCCGCCGCCGCCGAGATC
>DCGG01000123.1:0-9653 GCA_002315455.1 Lentisphaeria bacterium UBA1784 | reverse complement strand
GATCAACGACGAACTGGAGGCGGCGGCAGAGGAGCTGGACCGGCTCTTTTGTTGTTTCGCATTGAGAACGGGAGTGATCCCGGGAGGTATCTATGACTGAACGTCCGCTGATCGCATTGGGAGTCACCGGCGGGATCGCCGCTTACAAGGCCGCCGACCTCTGCAGCAGGCTCCGGAAGGCGGGATTCCCCGTACAGGTGCTGATGACGGAGAACGCCCTCCGCTTCGTGGGGGAGATCACCTTCCGCACCCTCTCCCGCCGCAAAGTCATTACATCGCTTTGGGATGACGATGGCGAATGGCGTCCGGAACACGTCGCACTCGCCGATGAAGCAAAACTGCTGGTCGTCGCCCCCGCCACCGCGGACTTCATCGCAAAATACACTTGGGGGATCGCCGACGATGCGCTGACCACCTTCGCGGCCACCTTTCACGGGCCGGCGGTGCTGGCTCCGGCCATGAATCCCGCCATGTGGACCCATCCGGCCTGCGCGGAGAACCGTCAGAAACTCCTCGAAAGGGGCGTGCACTTCGTTGGTCCGGATTCCGGTCCGGTGGCCTGCGGAGCGGACGGTCCCGGCAGGCTCTGCGACGTTCAGGAGATCGTGGAAGAGGTCCGGCGTCTGCTCTCCACGGCAGAACGGTAGTTTTTTTGCGGGGGATTCAAGGGTTTCCGGTTTGACTTTTTTCCATTTCGGCACTATACTAATGCAGTACGGTTTGCCGGGGCAGATCCTGGGGGCGTCCAACGCTGCGGGGTCCGCACCGGGGCACAATGATCGGAGTGTTTGAGCGATGCTCAATTCTTGCGGAATAAGCGTTTGCGGAGAGACCAACCTCGGCCTCTGCCGCAAAAAGAACGAAGATAATTTCGGAGTTTTGAACCTCCCCGGCAGAGCCTCCGTCCTCGCCGCCGTCGCCGACGGCATCGGCGGCCACCGGGATGGCGACCTGGCCAGTTTGATCTGCTGCCGGGACCTGCTGGGGCAGTATTTCGCACTGACCTCCGACGTCGATACTCCCAAGCGCGCCGAAGCCTTTCTCGCGGGCGCGCTGAAAGCCATCAACGGCAAACTCCACTCCCGCAACGCCGAAGTCGGCGGAGACCGTCCCATGGGATGCACCCTTGTGGCGGTAATCTTCGGAAAAGAGTTCCTCACGCTGCTCAACGTTGGGGACAGCCGCTTCTACGAACTCAGGCCGGAGACCGGCCTCGTCCAGCACTCCGTCGATCACACGCTCTGCAATGAACCGGAAGCGCTGGCAAAGGTGCAGGCCCGCAATCCCAACTGCGACCTCTCCTGCGTCCTCTGCCGGGCCGTAGGGACCCGTCCCGAAGTGGAGCCGCAACTGCTCACGCTGCCGCGCCACGGAAACAGCCGCTATCTTCTCTGCTCCGACGGAGCCTACCGGGACGTTGCCCCCCAGCGCATTTCCGAACTGCTCTCGCAGGCGGATTCTCCCCGCGAAGCGGTCAACGGTCTGATGCGGGCGGCGCTCCTCGCCGGCGGCAAGGACAATATCTCCATCGTCTCCGCCTTTTCCGAAAAGCAGCAGGAGGAACGCTGATCATGCCGCTTTTGGAAGTCAGGGATCTGCACGTGACCTTTCCTGTCCCGACGCCCCTCTTTCGCAGGAAGAAACGTCTCTGCGCCGTAAACGGGGTCTCTTTCACCCTGGAACAGGGGGAGATCCTCGGATTGGTGGGGGAATCCGGATGCGGGAAATCCACCCTCGGCCGCACCATCGTCCGGCTGGAACAGGAGGAGTCCGGCGCCATCCTGCTGAACGGCAGGGACCTCACCCGCCTCGGCAATGCGGAACTCCGCCGGGAACGCCGGAACTTCCAGATGATCTTTCAGGACCCCTACGGTTCCCTGAACCCCCGGCTCACCGCCGGTCAATCCATCGACGAAGTCCTGCGGCTCCACTCCGAACTCTCCATCGGGGAACGCCGGGAACGGGCCGCACAACTGCTGAAGCGGGTCGGTCTCAACGGCGATGCCCTCGACCGCTACCCCCACCAGTTTTCCGGCGGACAGCGCCAGCGTATCGGAATCGCCCGGGCGCTGGCCGCGGAACCGAAGTTCATCGTGGCGGACGAACCGGTTTCCGCGCTGGACGTCAGCGTGCAGGCCGCCATCGTCAACCTGCTGAAGGACATTCAGCAGGAGCAGGGGACGAGTTTCCTCTTCATCGCCCACGATCTGGCGGTGGTGGAACACATCTCCCGCCGCATCATGGTGATGTACCTCGGCAGGATCATGGAAAGCGGTCCCTCGCAGGCGCTCACCTCCGCACCTCTGCATCCCTATACCCGGGCATTGCTTTCCGCAGTACCAACTCTTCAGCCGTCAGGGGTGAAGCGGATCGTTCTCGCAGGTGACGTACCCTCCCCCGTGGACCCGCCGCCGGGCTGCCCCTTTCATCCCCGCTGTCCCAAGGCCAAAGCGGTCTGCCGCAGAGAACTGCCGCCGCTGACCGACTGCGGAAACGGCCGTTGCTGTGCCTGTTTCTTCCCGGGAGAAGCATGATGGACGGACCCTTGGAACAACTCCATGCGGGGTCCGGCGGGACTGCCTCCGAAAAGTCCGGCTGGCGGAACGGCTATGAGGATTTTTCCGGCTCCCTCGGCAGTTATCTGAAGGACATCGGCAATCTCCCGTTGCTCTCCCCCCAGGAACAGCAGGTCCTCGGCGCAAAGATCGATGCCGCAGCCACCCATCTGCGGGAGATTGTCGGAGGGCTGGGATTCATCGCGCGGGATACCATCCGTCTCATAGATCGCTGTCTTGACGGAGACGACGACCCCTCCGACCACTTCATGCCCTCCGGGCTCCGGGATGAAAACGGTCAGTCAAAACCCGATCTGCTCCCCTGCTTCGCCGACTGGAAACAGAGGATCTTCGCCGCGCTGACCTCGCTGGAACTGGCCATCGGCGCCCATCAGGACCCCGCGGTGCCCCGGCAGAAGCTGGTGCAGGTCCTGTTGGAGTACCACGCCACCGGCGACACCGTGAACGAGTGGTGCAACATCCTTTTCAACTACGCTGAAATGTTCCCGGATTCTCCCCCGGACACCCGGGCAATACTGGAGCAGAAACTCCTGATCCCGTTGGCGGAACTCCCCGCCCTCCTGACGGAACTCCGCCGTCAGCAGGAACTTCTGCAGGCGCTCCGGCAGGAAATGGTGGAGTCCAACCTGCGCCTCGTGGTCAGCATCGCCCAAAAGCACCGCAACCGGGGGATCCCCTTCAACGATCTGATCCAGGAGGGAAATCTGGGACTGCTCCGGGCCATCGAACGGTTCGATTTCCGCATGGGAAACCGATTCTCCACCTACGCCAGCTGGTGGGTCAGGCACAACATCATCCATGCCATCTCCGAACAGGGCCGGATCATCCGCATCCCCGCCCACATGATTACCGCAGTCAACAGCATCAACTGGTGCGAACAGCGCTTCATTCAGAACTACGGCCGCGAACCGGAACTCGCCGAACTGGCCGCCGCGCTGGAGATGCCGGTCTCCCGGGTCAGCGCCCTTAAGAAAATGCAGTTCCAGATGGTCTCTCTGCAGGCTCACGTCGGCAACGATGACGGCAATTCCATGCTGGAGGGGCTGATCGCCGACCGCTCCGGAAGCGATCCTACGCAGGAACTTTCCCGGAAGTTTCTCTACGACAACCTTTACCTGTTGCTCTCCCGTCTCTCGGAACGGGACCAGCAGATCATCATCCTCCGTTTCGGACTTTTCGGCAATACTCCGAAGCCCCTCTCGGAGGTCAGCAAACACGTTCACCTCACCCGGGAACGGGTGCGGCAGCTGGAAAACAAGATCCTCGACCTGATGCGCTCCCCCGCCAACCGGAAAATGCTGGATGGCGGATTGTTCTGACAGGTCGGCAACACAAAGGAAAATACCATGGCAAAGATCGAAATATCCGGCATCTCCAAAGCCTATACCAAAGACGTCCCAGTCCTTAAGGACCTGGACCTCACGATCCAATCGGGGGAGATGTTCTTCCTGCTGGGTCCCTCCGGCTGCGGCAAATCCACGTTGCTCCGCATCCTCGCCGGTCTGGTGAAACCCGATGCGGGGATCATCCGCTTCGACGGCGAGGACGTCACCGAAGTCCCCCCCGAAAAACGCCGGGCCGCCATGGTCTTTCAGAACTATGCCCTCTGGCCCCACCTCAACCTCTTTGAAAACGTCGCCTTCGGCCTCCGCTGTCTCGGCGTTAAAGGCGGGGAACTGATCAACAAGGTGATGGAAGCGCTGGAACTGGTCCGACTGCAGGACTTTGCCAAACGCCGCCCCGCCTCCCTCTCCGGCGGACAGCAGCAGCGGGTAGCCCTTGCCCGGGCGCTGGCGGTGGATCCGCCCCTGCTGCTTCTGGACGAACCGCTCTCCAACCTCGATGCCCGGCTCCGGGATGCCATGCGCGTTGAGATCCGCCGCATCTGCCGCCTCCGCAAACTTACCGCCCTCTACGTGACCCACGACCGGCAGGAGGCGCTGAGTCTCGCCGACCGCGCCGCCGTCATGGACAACGGAGTCATCCGGCAGATGGGGACGCCGGAAATGCTCTACGACTTCCCCGCGGACCGCTTCTGCGCGGAATTTCTCGGCGACGTCAACCTCATCCCCGGACGGGTGGAACAGCGCAACCTCATCTCCGCGCTGGGGAACTTCAATCTCTCCCATCCCTGCCGGAACGGCAACGCCGTGGGGGCGATCCGGCCGGAACGGCTCCGCATTCTTCCGGAAAACGCTCCCGACGTCCCCTGCTCCTTCGGCGCCACCATCACCGACAGGACCTACCTCGGAGAAAGTTGTCTCTGGCGCTGCCGCACCGCTCTCGCCGAAGTGGAGGTGCGGGAGAGCGCAGGTCCCGCACGGAAGATCGGCGATCGAATCCGGCTCTCCTTCGATCCGGAATTTCTGCTGGTCTTCCCGGAGTAGCGCGCCATGATCATCCGACTGCTTTTCGCACTGATCCTGCCGGGGGCACTGCTGGTGCTTCCCTATCTTCTGCGTCCAGCGGAACCCGCAGGGATCTCCGACCGCTCCGGCAAGGACACTCTCGTCATCATCAGCGCCCACAACAAGACCATGCGGGACGAATACGACAAAGCCTTCCGCGCCTGGTACATTGCCAAAACCGGCAGGGACATCAGGATCGACTGGAGGACTCCCGGCGGCACCTCCGACATCATGCGCTTCCTCGCGGACCGCTATGAGGCGGAGTTCCGGAAGGACTGGAGCCGCCGCCACCCCGGACGCCCTTGGACGAAGGAAATCGCAGAGGCCTTCGCCGACCCCCGCATGGACTCCCCGAAAGCGAAACTCTTCGCTTCCGCCGATCAGAAACTTGCCCGTAGCAGTTTTCTGGATTCCGATGCGGGCGTAGGGATCGACCTGCTGGCGGGCGGCGGAGCCTTCGACCTCGCCCGCAACGCCGAACGGGGATTCGCCATCGACGGCAAGGTCAAAGAGCGGCATCCGGAATACTTCTCCGACACCGCGATCCCCGCGGAATTCAGCGGAGAGAAACTCTACGATCCCAAAGGCCGCTACTACGGAGTGGTCCTCTCCACCTTCGGCATCTGCGCCAATTCGGACCGTCTGAAGGAGCTGGGCATGAAGGAGCCTCCCCGCCGCTGGGCGGATCTGGCCGATACCCGCTTCTTCCGGCAACTGGCCCTTGCGGACCCCTCCAAGTCCGGCTCCGCCAACAAATGCTTCGAGATCATGATCCAGCAGCAGATGGCGCAGGCGGGCGATCCGGCCAGGGGCTGGACGCTGGGCCTGAACCTCCTGAAACGCATCTTCGCAAACTGCCGGAACCTCACCGATTCCGCCAGCGAAGTGGTCCGTTACGTGCGGATCGGAGAAGCCGCCGCCGGGACCGGCATCGACAGTTACGCCTTCGCGGAGATCGCATGGGTGAAGGCCACCGATCCGGCCAACCCGGACCGTTTCCTCTACATCGCGCCGGCAGGCGGGACCGCCGTTTCGCCCGATCCCGTTCAACTTCTGCGGGGTGCGCCCCACCGGAAGCAGGCGGAGATGTTTCTGGACTTTCTGCTTTCCATCGAGGGGCAGAAACTCCACTGTTTCAAGGTCGGAACTCCGGGCGGTCCGACCTTGAAACAGTGGAGTTTCNNGGGCGGTCCGGCCAAGTTCGCCATGAACCGCCCTCCCATTCGCAAGGAACTCTACGCTCCCGAATACCGGGATTTGCGCTTCGAGGCCGACTATGACCCCTACCGCTCCGGGGCGGACTTCGTCTATCACCCCCAGTGGACGGGGAAATATTACGCGCTTCTCCGGCTCCTCCTCAAAAGCATCGTGCTGGACCCCCACCCGGAACTGGTGCAGGCGTGGGAGGCGATCCTGCAGGCCGGAGGCCCGGAAAAGGTCCCGCAGGCCATGGTGCAGTTCGACGCGCTGCCCTTCGACTATGAAGGCGCCGCAGCGGCTGCGGCAGCTCTCCGCAAGGACCCGGTCAGCGCCGCCACGCTGCTCCGGAGCTGGAGCGATTTTGCACGCAACCACTACTGCGAAGCCGAACGCCTCGCAAAGGAAGGGAAATAGATCATGCGCCGTTTTCTGCAATATCTGATGCTGGCGGCCCTCGCCGTCTTTCTCGGAGCCTTCCTCCTGCTGCCCATCGGGACAGTCATTGAGGAGGGGTGTTCCCCCGCGCTCATCCGGGAGGTCTTCCGCAACCCCGTCTACGTGGAGGGACTGCTCAACAGCCTCGCCATCGCGGGAGTGACCACGTTTCTCGTCTTCTGCATTGCGCTGGTGCTGGCGCTGCTCTACGACCGCTACGACTTCTTCGGCAAGAGTTCCTGCAATCTGCTGATGCTCCTGCCCATGATCCTGCCGCCCTTCGTGGGAGCGCTGGGATTCCAGCAGGTGCTGGGACACTACGGCATCCTCAACAGCATCCTCGTCCGGTGCGGATTCGCCCCGGTGGACTTCCTCGGCGGAAACGGCAAATTCTGGGCAGTCTGCATCATGGAAGCGCTCCATCTCTACCCCATCTTCTACCTCAATCTGGTGACGGCGCTGGGGAACATTGATCCGGCGCTGGAGGAGTCCGCCGCCAACCTCGGAGCGGGACGGCTTCGGCGGTTCTTCCGCATCAAACTGCCCCTGCTCCGTTCGGGGATCCTCGCAGGCGGTTCCATCGTGCTGATCTGGAGTTTCACGGAACTGGGAACACCGCTGATGTTCCAGTACAACCGCACCACCAGCGTCCAGATTCTCAACGGTCTCATGGAACTGGAAAGCAATCCCGTACCGTACACCCTCGTGCTCGTGATGCTGGTCTTTTCCGCTCTGCTCTATTTGCTGGCGCGGCTCTCCCTCGGACGCCATGAGATCGCAAGCACCAAGGGAGCCACGGCTTCCTCCGCTCAACGGCTGACCGGATTCTTCCGGCTTCTGCCGCTTCTCGCCTTCCTCGCGGTCACGGCGGTGGCGGTGCTGCCCCACACGGCCCTGATTCTCAACGCATTCAGCACCAACTACTACGGCACCATCCTGCCGGAAGGCTTCACCTTGGACCACTTCCGCGACGCGCTGGGGAGCAACCTCGTTCTGCCCTCGGTGGGGAACAGCCTCCGCTATTCGGCGCTGGCCACCGTCATCGCCGCCACGGCGGGAATCCTCTGCGGCCTCGCCTCCGTCCGCTGGAAACTGAAAGGGGCCACCCTCACCGATCTGCTGGCCATGCTTCCCCTTGCGGTGCCGGGGGTGGTGGTGGCCTTCGGATTTCTCGGGATGTCGGTGAAGTACCCTTGGGCCGCCCGCTGTTTCAACCCGGTGGAGAATCCGCTGTGGCTCCTCGCCATCGCCTACGCCGTCCGCCGGATCCCCTACGTGGTCCGCTCGGTCACCGCCGGTCTGGAACAGACCCCGGAGGAACTGGAGAACGCCGGAAGGAATTTCGGCGCCTCTCCCTTCCGGGTGCTCCGGCGCATCACACTGCCGCTGATCGCCGCCAACGTGCTGGTGGGGGGACTTTTCGCCTTCAGTTTCTCCATGCTTGAGGTGTCAGACTCCCTGATCCTCGCACAGAAATCCGAATTCTATCCCATCACTCGGGCGCTCTACGAACTGGCTCACGTACTGGGTTCCGGCCCCGCCACCGCCAGCGCCTTCGGCGTCTGGACCATGCTCTTCCTCGGAGCGACCATCATCGCCGCGGGGATCCTGGTGGGGAAGAAGATCGGTTCCATCTTCCGCTTTTAGGAGAGCGCTCCCATGAATATCATTCTGCTCGAAGACGACATCAAGACCGCGGACTTCATCATCAAGGGCCTGACGCAGGAGGGCTTCAGCGTGGCTCACTGCGCCGACGGCAAGGAGGGGTGTTTCAAACTCCTCAACGGAGATTTCGATCTGGCCGTGGTGGACGTGATGCTCCCCGGCATGGAGGGATTCGCCATCGTGGAAGCGGTCCGCAAGGCGGGCAAGACCCTGCCCATGCTGATCCTCAGCGCCCGGGACTCCCTTCAGGACAAGATCCGGGGACTGCAGTCCGGCAGCGACGACTATCTGACCAAACCATTCGCCTTCGCGGAACTTTCCGCGCGGATCCAGGCGCTGCTCCGGCGCCGGAGCGCCTCCGCAGAGCCGACTTCCCTCACCGTGGCCGATCTCACCATCGACCTCCTGAGCAGAAAGGTCACCCGGGGCGGAACCAGGATCGACCTCCAGCCACAGGAATACATGCTTCTCGAATACCTCATGCGGAATACCGGACGGGTGGTCTCCAAAACCATGATCGTGGAACACGTCTGGGAGTACAACTTCGATCCCACCACCAACATCGTGGAGACCCGCATGTGCCGGCTCCGGGAGAAGATTGACAAACCCTTCGAGCGAAAACTCATTCAAACGGTGCGCGGATTCGGTTATGTTCTGGAGTAAGTACAAGGGGTTCAACACCGTCAAGTTCAAGATTGCGCTTCTTTGTGCGATCCTCTACATCCTCTGCACCGTGATCTGTGCCCTCATCGTTTACAGCGGCAAGTACAACGCGGTCTCCCGGCGCATGGACCCCATCATCCGCGCCAATCTGGACGCCGCGGAGTTCGAGTACCTCACAGGATTGCGTTCCGGCGGTTCCGTGGAGCGGCTGCCTTTCCGCTTTCTGCCCCGCAGAGAGCAGGAACTCTGCAAAAAGGCCTTGCCGGATCTGGAACCCATCATGATCTTCCGCCCCTCCCCCGCCCAAAGTTTCCGGGTGGTCGGCAACGTGCAGAAGGAACTTTATCTGATCCGACTGGACGGCAAGAATGCCCCCTCCGTAACGAAGTTGGACCCGCGATCCCATCTGCCGTTGATCCAGAGAAGTTTCGACGACCGCGCCGCCCTCACCGGCTGGGACCTCGTCCGTTCCCGGCTGCTGGACGAGAAGGACAAAGTCCTCGCCGCCTCCCGCCCGCCGGAAAACGTGGAGGATTCCGAACGGCTCTACCGGAACTTCCGCACGCTGGACCGGAAGCTCTTCGACGGGTCCGTCATCGAGATCGGATACAGCCGCACCCCCTTCCAGAACCAGTTCGGATACTACTCGGAACGGCTGTTGCTGGTGCTGCTGGTGCTCCCATTCCTCGGGTTTTTCTCGGGATGG
>DCGG01000024.1:6368-9866 GCA_002315455.1 Lentisphaeria bacterium UBA1784 | reverse complement strand
ATCGGTATCGTCTTCGCATCCTCCCCCGAGAGCGTGAAGCCGCTCCGCCGCCGCTCCGAAACAGGTCAGAAAGGGCGCACCGGCTTCGTCATTCAGGATCTCGAGGTCCGTGAGAGAGCAGTGTTCTCCGATCCCGCAGCCGAGGGCCTTGGCGGCGGCTTCTTTGGCGGCCCAGCGTCCGGCGTAGTATTGCACGGCTCCGGGACCGGCGGGTGCTGCTCTCCGCTCCGCAGGGGTGAATACCTTCTCTCCGAAGAGTCCGCTTCTGGCCATGGCGGCCTCGATGCGGGCAGTCTCCACGATGTCGATCCCCAAGCCGATGATCATAACGTCTCCTTGACAAAACGGTTTCTTACGGCGGCAATATCTTTGGCGATCTGCGCTTTCAGAGCATCCGGCGAGGAGAACTTCTTCTCTTCCCGCAGGAACGCAAAAAGTTTCAGTTCCATCTTCTTCCCGTAGAGGTCTCCGCAGAAGTCCAGCAGATGAACCTCCAGACGTCGCGCGCCGTCCCCGTAGGCGAAGGTGGGCGAAACGCCGCAATTCACGGCGGCGGCATAGATTTTCCCCTCCACCACCGCCGCGCCGCAGTAAACCCCGTCAGGCGGCAACACCCCGTATTCTGCCTGCAGATTGGCGGTAGGGGCGTTTAATTTGGTCCGGGCGAGGCAGTAACCGTGTTCTATCCTTCCGTAGAGAGAAACCGGAGCGCCCAGCATCCGGGAAGCGGCGTCCAGTTCTCCGGCGGCGGCGTGCGCGCGGATGGCGCTGGAACTGACCACTTCGCCATTCTGTTCCACCACCGGACAGGCGGAGAAGCAGAAACCCATCTTTTCCGCGCAGCGCGCAAGATAGGCGCAATCTCCTTTGCCGCCCTTGCCGAAGCGCCAGTTTTCGCCCACAACGATCCCGGCAAGGCGGAAGGCCGCCGCCGAGGAAAGTTCCTGCAGAAACGCCTCCGGCTCCATCTCGGCGATGACGCGGGAGAACTCCACGACCGAAGTCCAGCATGCTCCCGCCCGAAGCAGCGCGGCACGCCGGACGTCCAGCGGCTGCAGAAGCCGGGGAGGCGCCTCCGGACAGAGGACCTTCCGCGGATGAGGCGCAAAGGTCACTGCCGCAGGACGGGCACCGCACTCCGATGCGAGTTCCGCCGCCCGGGCAATAATCCGGCGGTGTCCGCAGTGGACGCCGTCGAACACTCCCAGCCCAAGCACCAGCGCCGGACGTCCCGGCGGCAGCGGTGGAGAGAAGGAATCCAAACCGGTCAACATTGCAAAATCGCTCTTTTTGTCGTATATTATACCTTGTGGTTTGCATAAAATACACTATTTGCGCCCTGCCGTCAAACGGAAACAGGAAAAAGAAGCTATGAAAACCGTACTTTATCCGGGATCCTTCGATCCCTTCACCAACGGACACATGGACCTCGTCACCCGGGCGGGGCAACTTTTCGACCGGGTGATTGTGGCGGTTGCCGTCAACTCCGGGAAGAATCCCATGTTCACTCTGGAGGAGCGGCGGCAACTTATTGCGGAAAGCTGTTCCCATCTCGCCCATGTGGAAGTGGTCGCATTCGAAGGGCTTCTGGTGGAGGCCATGGCGCTCTACGGAGCCAACGCGGTCCTGCGTGGTCTGCGCGCCTTCTCGGACTTCGAGTACGAACTGCAGATGGCCCTCATGAACCGGAACCTGATGCCGCAGTGCGAGACCATCTTCATGATGCCCACACTCAAGAACTCCTTCGTCTCCTCAAGTCTGGTCAAGGAAGTGGCGCGGCTGGAGGGCGACTTCGACCGCTACGTCCCGGAACCGGTGGCAAAAGCGGTCCGCGCCCGGCTGGCGGAACAGCGCGCAAAGTAAGCCGGGGCTCCCTGCCCGACCGATATTTTTCACGGACCTCCGCGGAAGCGGCGTCCGGAATAGTCCGCGAGGGGAGCCTTATTTTCCGGAGGGCAACCCTTCCCGCGTGTGTGCTGCGGGAATCAATTCATCGCAGGTGTGCGCCAATGCCACCTCCCTGATCTCCGGAAGTTTCCCCGACGCCGCGCGGATCACGAGCCGGTGTTCTCCCTTCGCGATCTTCACCGGAGCGCTGCTTTTGTTGTTCCGGCGGTCTGCCAGCAGATACCAGAGGATATCCCGTGCCCCCCGGTTGCCCGCCACCTGATACGGCGCATTGAACCTGCCGGGGAAGGCATCCTTTCCATCCACGCTCACCGTGAGATCACCCTCACCGGGCTGGCCGTAGATCATCAGGAAGAAGGCGCCCTCCTCCGGGACCGAGATGGTGCAGCGGGCCTCGCCCTTTTCACAGCGCAGATCACGCCCGGGGATCACGTTTTTGCGGTTCTCGCGAAGCAGAGCCGGATTGGAAGTGGTGTCCACGCAGACCGCCACCGGACGGCTGTATCCATCGGCGAAACGGATGCAAAAAGCAGTCCGGTTCAGCCGCGCCAGGGTGAACTTCTCCGGGATCGGCGCGACCTTCAGCGTCAGCGGCTTGCCCGGTTCCACGGTACCGGTCTCCGGCAGGACCGAGAGCCACTCCGCCTCAAAGGTCTTCTCAATGCGGAAAGTCTGCTTCCCCGCACCGGGGGCGGCGGTAACCGTCACGCTCTGCGCAGGAGCCTTTTCGCTCGCGAAGTTCAGAATCGCCGGACGCGCCATCACCGCAAGAGGTCGGAAGGGCTGATCCCAATCCTGCGCTCCCATATCCGGCACCGCCGAGAGCGAGAAGTTGGGGACCGGCGTTCCCTTTCCCTTCGCCGGGCTGTGATCCGTCAGGCGCAGATCACCGGCGGCGCCATCCCGGAAACCGGGGTCTGCGGCCTCGATGCTGTGGAGTTCCTGCTTGTACTTTTCCTGCAGTTCCGGCAGGACCGTCTGCCCCGGAACGGTGATGAGATTGTAATCATAGACGTTCCGGTCGTTCCTGTTGCCGAAAAGGCCCCGGGCACCCACGTAGGTTTTGGTGCTCCGGAAGACGTTGTTGAGCGCCACTTGCTTATCCGGGCGGAAGTGCACGTCCGCCCCCGGCGCGCCGGAGATCTGGCTGTAACCGTTGACGCTGTTGTGGAAGAAGTGGACCTTGCCGTGTCCGAAGTCCCCGTGTCCGTTCTTCAGCGCGTTGATCTGCAAGCCGTTCTCGTCGCCGCTGAAGTTGAAAACGTTGTCGAAAATAAAACAGGGTCCCCTGGCGCAACTGCCGGAGGAGACGCCACAGAGAGTTCCTTCAATGCGATTCCGGAAGAAGCGGGCGCACATTTCGCCGCCGTCCAATTCCATGCCGTCGTCGTTGGAGAGGGTAAAGAAGTTGCCGTAGACCTCCACGTTGCGGTAGAAGGCTCCGAAGCATCCGGAGTTGTCGGCACTCTCGATGCAGTCGTTCCAGCGATGCAGATCGCCGCCGATGATATCGTTGTAACGGATGGTCGCTTCGCTGACCTGATGGGCATAGACGCCCTTGGGCCCGGCGGGGTGGCTGTAGAACCACGG
>DCGG01000024.1:2160-6347 GCA_002315455.1 Lentisphaeria bacterium UBA1784 | reverse complement strand
GTTGGCGTCGTGGATGAAGTTCCGCTCCATCAGGAAGTCCGAAACGGTCCAAAGCGAGATCCCGGCGTCCATGTTGAGCATCCGCCCGTTCTCATAGTACCAGCCATGTTTGAACATTTTCTGCTCCCCGACTCTGCCGAAGCGGGAGATGTCGCAGTTGATGATGCGGACGTGATCGCAGCAGGAGATCCGGATGCCGTCGTGCCGTCCGCCCCGGATGGTCAATCCTTCCAGCAGAACGTACTGGACGTCTTTCATGGTGATGGCATTCTCGCCCGCGGATTCCAGAATGGTCCCGGGGGCGGCGGTGTAACGGATCCAGCCCGTCTCGGAGCCGGAACGGTCGATCCGCAGGCCATTCCGGATCATTTCGGGAGTGACGGGAATGGTCTTGGCCACAGGGACCGTCCCGCTTTTGGTACGGAAAGCGGTCTCAAGTGTCTGCGCTTTGCCGTCGTTCACGAACTCCACCCGGACCTCGTAAGGAGTATCTTCCTTCAGGTTCACGAGAACGCCCCTGGCCTCACGGTCAGGCTTCTGATAGTCCAGAGGATAGGCGGGAAGCCACTCTTTCGCGCCTCGCTCCCGGAAAAACACCCCGGACCGGAACGCCGAAGCCTCCTCCGCCGCCAAGCCGGAGAGAAACACACCGGCCGAGGCGAATCCCGGCATGACCGCAAGTTTCGGGGCAACTTTCTGCGCATCGGCAGGGACCATACCGGGGTTCCGGACGGTCCAGTTCATCCCGGGAAGCGCATCGACGATCCGGATGGTCAATTTCACCTTGTGCGCGCCGCGGGACTCCGCCTCCACCCGAAGTTTCTGCATTCCCTTCCGGGCGATGAGGCTGGAGCGGTAGCGGACCTGCATCTTCCGGTCCACAGGCTTCTCCACTGGGACGATCTCAAGCCGGAGATGCCCCCCGGCGGAGGCCTCCACGTCGGCGCAGTAGTACAACCTTACGCCCGGCTCCACCGGGACGATTCTGGAAAGGAGCAGTTCGCCACGGGACTTTTCTCGGGCGGAAATGCGCAATTCCCCATTCTTTGCGGTGATGGCAAAAGCATCACCGCCCGCCACGTCCCAACCGTTGACGGTCTTGCCCTCCGCCCCCGCAAGCAGAAGCGGCAGCAGGGCAAACAGCATCATAAAGCGGTTCATTTTCTCCTCCCTGACCGGTGAATGACGTCAAAATTCCAATTCAGATCCCGTTTTCCCACGCCGGATTTCCCATGAGGCCCTCGCAGAAGAAACAGTACTTGTACCCTGCGGAAGCGAGCATTTTCGCCGTCAGTTCCAGCCGCTGCCAATGGTCCGGCAGATAATTCTCGTAGAAAGGGAAGAAATACTGCTCGTGAGTGATGAGATTCAGCGCTTCATTCCGGGGATCGGCGATCAATTGAGCGATATGTTTCTCCAGCACCGGAAGTTCCTCGAGGTTGCAGATGACGTGGTCCAGCCCGAAGATCATGCCGTGACGCTCGTCGTACCGCGCCTGATTCTGCTGGATGAAAAGAGAATCCTCCTCATTGAGGAAGAAACCGATGTCGGTGGTATTGACGCCGGAGTTCTCTTCTCCGATATAGGTTTGGGCGTTGATGTAACTGTCGCTCTGGTAACGGACGCCACGCTTGCAGAGTTCCGCGATGGAAGCGGGTTTCGCCATACCCCAGTGGATGTTGGAGGGGCAATTGAGGCTCCCCTCCCCCGCGAAGCGAAATACTTCGTCCCGGATCAGATCGTAGTCGCCGGCGATCTTCCCTGGAGCAGAGTTCTGATAGGGGCGGTCCGGAAACTCCGAAAACCCATGGAATGCCAGCCGGAGCCAGTCGGCGTTCTGCGCCCATTCTCGCTTGTAGTCCGCTGGGAAATCCGCAAGTTCAAAGGGGAAGTGGTCGTTGCGGTAAAAGAGGTTCAGCGTCACGCGCATGCCGTACTTCTCGTGAAGTTCCCGGAAGCCCCGCAGAAAGAAGTGGTCAAAAAGGGACTTCGGCCGCTCCCTGGCGATCTCGGAGAGAAAGAAGATGCAGTCGTCCACGCAGAAATTCGTCCGGCGGAAAGAACCTTTGTCCCACATCACCCGGATACGGTTCTCCTGCACCCCCCGGTCGCCCTCCGAACGGACGACGATCTCATTGAGTTTCGCCCGCAGGACCGCCTCGCCGAAAAATCCCTGCCCGGAACGGCGTGTGGGGACTCCGTTGACCGTAACGGTACTCCCCGGATGAGCGATGCCATGGACCGGAACCGTGAGGGAAGTTCCATCCTCCCGGCCGTCAAAGCGGTTCAGGATCTGGCCATGGGTCAGGTTGACGATCTCCAACACAGCAGTACCTCCTTGAAAAACGGAGAGAGGTGACGGACTGGCCCTTGCACCCCGTCATCTCCCACGGGTTTCATACAGGAAACGCGCCCCGGATCAGTTCTTGCTGGTGAGCAACATGGACTCCTTCACCTGATACTGGAAGGGCTCGCCGGCAAGGGCGCGCTTCAGTTCGCTGATCATGTAGTCCGCCATGCGGTGGACCTCGTCATTGAGAGATCCCGCCAGGTGGGGAGAGAGCTGAACGTTGGGCAGTTTGTAGAGTTCGGAGCCGTCCTCGGGAGGCTCGGGGAAGGTCACGTCCAGCAGCGCCGTCAGGTCGGGACGCTTCTTCAGAACTTCGCAGAGTTCCGCCTCGTTCACCTGGGCACCGCGGCCGGTATTGATGAAGGTGGCGCCTTCCCGCATGGAGGCGAAGAGTTTGCCGTTCAACACGCCGATGTTATCCTCGCGGTTGGGCAGGTGGTTGCTGACCACGAAGGCCTTGCTGAAAGCCTCCTCGAGAGAGACGGTCCGCTTCTCCGGCCGGGAGTTGACCACGAGAACGTTGACGTTGAAGTTCTTCAGAAGTTCCTGCAGATGCAGGGAGATGGCGCCCGCACCGATCAGGGCCACGGTGTCGCCGTAGATGCCGGGACCGGTCATCTTGCGGGCGTCGATCCAACCCTGATTGCTCTTGCTGCAGGAGCGGGTGCAGCGGTAATAACTCTTCAGACCCAGCAGGATCTGGGCGAGACACACCTCCGCCACCGGAATGGCGTTGGCCAGCCACGCGCTGAGGACGGGGACGTTGCAGGCAAAGAAGGGACGGGCGAAGAAGTCCGTCGCTCCGGCACCGTAGAAAACGGCGCGGACCTTGGGCAGATACTTGCGGATCTCTTCCTCTGTGGGGGTAATCATGCCCCAGGAACTGAAGATGTACTCCACATCCATCAGTTTGCCGGAACGCATCTCCTCCTCGCCATAGACGCCGGACTTCAGCTGGGTGAGCCGGGCGATCTCCTCCTTCTGGGCCTCGGAATAGACGTAGTCGAACGTGGCGGGATTCTTGCCGACGAACGCGGCGACGGGCTTCTGGGACATGGAAAACCTCCTTGATGAAAATAGTTGATCCATTTCGTTTTGTGAACATTTCAGTTCCCGGGTTAATATACATCCGGGGAATGCTTTTTTTCAAGCGGGGATCCCGCACCGGCGCAGGATTTTCGCCCTTTTATAAACTTCGGCGAAAAGCGGAACGCGCCCACCCCCGCATTTCAGTATGTGACTTGGTGCAATGAACGCAAATGCACCTTGATTTATTGCACGGAGAATACGCTTTTTTTTATAAATATTTTCCTCCCGTCTGTTGACAAAACGACCGGAATATGGTATTGTAGAAAATCCGCTGAAGAGGATGGTCCGGCCCTTGGCGAGCCTTTGTATCGAGGGATTTCTGGGAATGGAAAAATTCTCCGCCATCGTTGAACGCAGAGCGGATCAAAACTCAAATATTCAATAACAAAACTCGTAAAATGGCGGTTCCACCCGCCGGAAAGGAGCGCCGTCGGCATGCATTGGTTTGACTGGATGATTGTGGTCATCCCCGTGATCTTCGTGATGTACATGGGATTCTACACCAGACGGTACGCCCGGGGCGTGGCGGACTTCCTCTCCGCCGGACGGGTGGCGCGGCGTTACGTGATCTGCGTGGCGGACGTGGCCAATGCCCTCTCCATCATCGGCCTGGTTGCATACGTGGAAGTGCAGTACAAGGTGGGGTTCGCCCTCACCTTCTGGCAGGGGTTGATTCTGCCGGTCTCCATGGTCATGGGACTGACCGGATTCTGTACCTACCGTTTCCGGGAGACCAAGGCCATGAGTT
>DCGG01000024.1:1884-2139 GCA_002315455.1 Lentisphaeria bacterium UBA1784 | reverse complement strand
TCCTCGAGATGCGCTACAACCGGCCCTTCCGGATTTTCGCCGCGGCGTTGCGCTCCCTCTCCGAAATGCTCTGCAACATGATTATGCCCGCCATCGCCGGACGGTTCTTCATCTACTTCCTCGATCTGCCGCGGACCTTCACATTCTGCGGATTCACCTTCGACACCTTCACGATGCTGATGATCTTCTGCCTCTCCTTCGCGGTGACCATCGTCTGCTGGGGCGGAACTCTCGCCCTCATCGTCACGGACTCCA
>DCGG01000024.1:1586-1808 GCA_002315455.1 Lentisphaeria bacterium UBA1784 | reverse complement strand
TTCATCCTCTGCACCTTCTCATGGACGCAGGACATCGCACCCACCATGATGGACCGCATCGCGGGAGAGAGTTTTCTCAATCCCTTTGACGTGGCGAACATGCGGGACTTCAATCTCTTCTACTTCGGTGTGACGCTGGCGGCCATGGTGCTCCACCGGGCCAGTTGGATCGGCGCCGGAAACTCCTCCAGCGCCAAGAGCCCCCACGAGCAGAAGATGGCG
>DCGG01000024.1:0-1549 GCA_002315455.1 Lentisphaeria bacterium UBA1784 | reverse complement strand
GGATCGGCCTCTGGCGCGGTGATCTGGTGACCATCTTCAACATTCTGATCGCCATCTCCATCATCGTCCTGCTCAACGGGAAGAACTTCAGCCGGCAGGCGGACGCCATCCGCACCGACATCTCCACGAAGGTGGCCGCCGAAGTGGTGGAGGATCCGGCCCTCCGTCAGCAGGTGATCGCGGACGTCAAAGCGCTTCCGCCACACCACCACGTCCCCGGCGTGGACAAGCCCCTCAGTCAGGCGGACAATCTGGATACCAACTATCTCAAGAGCGTCCACAAGACCCTTCTGCAGGGCAAGAGCGAAGATGAGAATCCCCATGCCAACGCCGTATTCCAGCAGTTCCGTTCGCTTTTCCACCAGATGATGCTGGCAGTTTCCATGCGGCACCTGCTGCCCCCCGGAATGGTGGGACTCTTCTGCCTGCTGATGGTGCTGGCCATGATTTCCACGGACGATTCCCGGCTCTTCAGCGCGGCGCTGACCATCACGCAGGACGTGATCATGCCCTTCCGCAAGACGCCGCTCTCTCCCAAGCAGCACATTTTCGTCCTGCGGCTGGTCTCCATCTGCGTGGGGATTTTCTTCCTCATCGGCTCGATGTACATGTCGCAGCTGGACTACATTCAGATGTTCTGCGCGCTGATGACCAACCTCTGGCTGGGCGGATGTTCCCCCGTGATGATCTTCGGGCTGTACAGCCGTTTCGGCACCACGGCAGGCGCCTTCACCTCCATTCTCTCCGGCCTTTTCCTGAGCCTCGGCGGGATTGTCGTACAGCGGAACTGGGCGGAAGCGGTCTATCCTTGGCTCTACAAGATGGGCTGGGCGGACGGCGTAGGCGCTTTCCTCGAAACGGTCTCACGCCCCCTCAATCCCATCGTGGTGTGGAAGATGGACCCGGTGAAGTTCCCCATCAACAGCTACGAGATCTACGCCATGATCATGATCGTCACCATGACCCTCTACATCGTGGTCTCGAAACTCACCTGCAAGGAGCCCTTCAATCTGGACCGTATGCTCCACCGGGGCATCTACAACCTCGATGGTGAAAACAAGGCCCGCGAACCCTGGAATTTCCAGACGGTGTTCCGCAAGATCATCGGAATCACCCCCGAATACAGCAAGGGCGACCGTTGCATTGCGTGGGCTTTCTTCATCTTCAGTTTCATCTACAAATTCTTCCTTGCGTTTCTGGTGGTGGCGGTGTGCAACGCCTTCTTCTTCAAGTGGCCCAGCCAGTGGTGGAGCACCTACTTTCTGGTGGTCCATCTGATCATCCCGGCCACGGTTGCCGCGATCTGCACCTTCTGGTTCGGCATCGGCGGTGCCGTCAATCTCTACCAGCTCTTCCAGGACCTGAAGCACCGGGTGGTCAACGATCTGGACAACGGCATGGTCTCCGGCCACGTCTCCCTTGCGGACAAGAGCCAGTTCGAGACGGCGGAGAAAGCGGAGAAGAAATAGCACCGTCCTCATTCCTCCGACATAGGCTGCGATCCTCATCTTCGGGGATCGCAGTTTTTTTTATATTGCTTTAGCGAAAA
>DCGG01000151.1:3394-10081 GCA_002315455.1 Lentisphaeria bacterium UBA1784 | reverse complement strand
CCATTCCCGCCGACGTCCGGGCGCAGTTGGCCAAAGCCTATCCGGCCGATGCCGCCGCCGGGTTCTTCGATGACTATACCGGGATCCGCAAGAAC
The DNA here is from genome assembly GCA_002315455.1 of Lentisphaeria bacterium UBA1784. Lineage (GTDB taxonomy): Bacteria > Verrucomicrobiota > Lentisphaeria > Victivallales > Victivallaceae > UBA1784. The sequence goes on along the minus strand of DCGG01000151.1, from coordinate 9,986 downwards.
ATGGTGATCCCCAAGCCCTTCGACCCCCGGGTCGTTCCCATGGTGGCCCGCTACGTTGCGGAAGCCGCCATGAAAACGGGCGTCGCCCGCCGGACGATCAACGATCTGGATGCCTACGAGAAGGAAGTCACCGCCCGGTGTGCCGCCGGACGCCGTTGAATTTCGGCGCATCTCGCATAAAAAACAGGGCTCTGCGATTTTGCAGGACCCTGCTCATTTTTTGGGGATGGTGTAAATGGGTCACCGTTTCATCAGGTTCCCGATCTCTCCTGAATTGACAAGGGGAACCACCTCTCCACCGCCGGATACGGGGATCACGCGGCATCCTTCCGTGCGGAGTTCCCCGATCTTCCCTGCATTCTGCAGGAAGCGAATGGCGGAGGCGGTGTGATTCTCGATGGAGCACTCCTCCAGCGTCAGCTGATCCACCCGGAAGTTCTCCTCGATCTCGATGCTGGGGGTAGGGGTCTTGCTTTCCACCCGATGGAAGCCTTTGACGCGCAGGCTTCCCAGATCTCCGCAACCCTCGCACCAGATCAGACCCCAGTCCGGACAGCGGTTCCAGTCGGAGGGCAGGGCCATNNTCTCAATCGAACAGTCTTCCAGCGTCAGCGTATCGATTTCAAAGTTGCTTTCAAAATCGATCGAGGGCGTCGGCGTATTGTCCTCCACACGGTGGAAACTGCGGATGCAGAGGGAGCCGATCGAGCCGGCGCCTTCGCCCCAGATCAGACCCCAGTCCGGACACTTGTTCCAGTCGCTCGGCAGGGGCAGTGCCTTTCCGATGAACAGATTTTCCAGCACGATGTTGTCGAAGATGCCCCGCGCCGGACGCTCCGGAAAGAAATGCGTGAAACCGAACGCATAGCGGTAGAAATTTCCGAAAACGTTGCGGACCGTGATGTTGCTGACCCGGGAACCGCAGGAGAGAAACCGCACCGCCGAATGACAGCGGTCGGCATAGATCCCGTCCACCGCGATGTTGTCGATGGGGCCGAAACATGCGGATTCCACGATGCCGTCCTCCCCGTTGAAGGCCAGCAGGTCATCGTAGCAGTTTCCTTTGAGGTTCTGGATGAAGCCATTGTGACAGCATCCGTCGAAGTGGAGGCCGTCCATGTTGTTGGGGGAGGGGTTTCCTTCGTTGTAATCGAAGACGATGTCCCGCATGGTGAAGTTGCTCAACCGCGCAAACTTCGCACCGTAACTGACCGGATTTTTCAGGGTCAAGCCGGACATTTCAAACCCGTCCACTTTGATGAATTGAAAGAGGTTCCCGAAGTAACGGTCGTGATGATAAGGGCGGTCCTCCCAGCCGTGGATGGTCCCGTCGACCGGGTCTGCAGGATAATCCGGAGAGACCACCATCCGCTTGACGGCATCCCTGTGGACCGGATCGCCTTCGTGCGCGATCTGCATCTGCGGATTGGGAGCCTGCTGAAGATTGTCGAAGTTCCAGATGCCGCCGCGAAGAACGATGCGGCTGTTCCCGTCCTCGAAATCATCATTGGCCAACATGGGACAGTTGCTCCAGCGCGCCAGCCTGACCTCCGCCAGACGGGGCAGAATCAGTTCCTGATCGGAATGGAGTTTCAGCGTTTTGCTGATGAGGTAGTGTTTTTCCGGTTCCGGCAGACAAACCTGCCGCTTCCGGGAATCCAGCATCGCCTGGATCGCTGCGGTGTCATCGTGGATGCCGTCGCCATAGAGCGGATGTTTCATGTTTATTATCTTTCCTTTTGTGGTGCGTATGGGGTCAAAGCCTTTTTGCCGGACGTCGTCACCGCATGAGTTGGAAGATCGCGGTCCCGTCTTTCGGAAGCTGACAGCGGAATGACTTCCCGTTCTTATGGACCGGGATATCTTTTGCTTCCGGGAGCAACTGTCGCACGGCGCGGACCGGTTCCGGCAGCCGGATCAGACGTTCGCCTCCGACCGTGGAGGTGACGGCAACGTGGTCCCGGTTTGCGAGAATCGTGTCCCGGTAGTCATCATCGTAAATGTGAACTCCGGCATTCCGGAAGATGCGCTTCCATTCGCTCCGGGTGAGTTTCGCCGTGGTGATGAGGACGTCCTTCCCCCCATGACCGCTCGCCTTCTCCGCATAGGTGGCAAGGGGTTTTCCTTTGAGGTCCATAGTGCCGAGCACGGAGGCTTGGGGATCGTCAATGAAAAATACCGGCCCCCATTTGCGGAGCCTTTCGGACTCCATGATCCGCTTGTCATGGAGTCTGGAGGTCATCTGCTTTGCCTTCATTTGTTCAACGGCGGTCCTGATATTGGTCGTCTGCTTCATTTGCGCGAGGCTGGTCCCGGAGTCGGTAAGATATCCGGCTGGACCGCACCAGACCAGGGTCTTCCCCGCTTTCCGCAGACGGTCGATCACCTTGCACTTGGAATCATTCATGTAGAAACTGGCCGGGAAAACGCAGACCTGATAGCGGTCCGCCTCCGGGCGGGCAAGGTCCTCGAAGAGAATGGTGTCGAACATCGCTCCCGCCTGACTTATTTCCGCAACATTTTCATCGATGGAGACGTTGGACACTTTGGCTCCTTTGACGGAATCCGTCTGGTAGGGGACGCTGGACAGATCGGCGACCACCGCCACCCGGCTCACGCCGGAACAATCTCCCGCATTCTGCAGGATCGGCGGCAGTTTCCGGAAGAAGTCAAGGATCACCGGATCATCGTACCAGCAATTGCCGAAGTCGAAATACCAGACCACCGCGCCCCGAATCAGGGATTGTGCGAAGTCCCTGGTCAGCAGGGCGACGGCAGACTGGACTCCATTGCTGTGCTGGTCGCTGTAGTTGACGGAGAGGTGGGTCCCTGTATCCGCTTCCAGAAAGGCCGCCTTGTTTCCCCGTAAGCGGAAACTCTCGATGTAGGTGCGGGGCAGTCCGGAACGCCCGGGCTGCCGGAAGAAAGCGGGATAGGCGTAGGGCGATGCGGCGAAGTCCGATGCCGGATCATCAACATACCGGGCTGCGTCCTGATGCCATCCTTCCGAGGGAAAGTCCATGCTGTAATAGTATCCGAAGAAATTTCCGATCAGGGCCCGTCCTTTGCAAGCTTCCTTTGCGATCCGGTTGAAGCGCAGCGGCGCCTCCGTCACGACCTTGCCGTGAAGCGTCAGATAATCGAGGACCTGCCGGTCATGCCGGCCGTCCCGCAGGGAGGACCCGCCGAGGTCCTGCCGCGCCTTGGGAGCCGGGACCTGTGCCGTTTCAAAGGTCACTCCGGGATCGTTCCATGCCGTCTGCAACACCTTTTCGTCGTTGTTGTAATACCGGCGAAGGTACGCCCGGAATCGTTCGGTCATGCGTTTGCCGTTGTCCGGCATCTCCTGGAACATCCCGTAGTAGTGCCACTCCCCGTAGATCCCGGCATCCAGCCGGTAGGCAAGAATCCGGCTGGCGTAGGGGGAATGCTCGATCAGTCCGATGATGCGGCGGAGCGCTTCACCGGCTTCCCTGTACCATTTTTCGGAGGCGTAACTTGCTTCCGCACAGTTTTGGGTCGTGGGCGGAATGGCGTTGTCATCCACCCATTGGATGGCGCGGTTGTTGGAATATCCCACCAGTTCATCCGGGTTGGCGCGGAGCCACCAGTTTGGGGTCCAGAGATTGACGTCGATCATGAAATAGCCGTCCGGCACCAGATTGAGAGCGTTTTCCAAGGTCTGAAACAATCTTTTTTCATCGATTAGACCGGAGGCAGTCCACAGTTCCCGCAGGGTGATCCCTGTGCCGTAGAAACGGAAACCTGCTTCCCGTAGTCCGTGAAGCTGCTCGATGAAGCGGGCATCCTCGAAGGCCCACTTCGGGGATTGGTACATCAATCCGGGAAATGCTTTGTCCCCCATGACAATCCACGGGGACCCATTGCGGTATTGCAGATGGACCTTCTGCGGTTTTTCGGTGGCGAGTTGCCGCTGGATCTCGATCCTGCGCTCCCTCTGGAGCCGCTGGATCTTCCGGTGTTTCTCCAGATCTTTCTGCGTGAACATGGGGGTGACGTCAGGGATATAATATCCCCAGGGCGCACACTCCACGCTTCCTCCTGCGGAGATGACGGCCGTCCAACTGGAATCGTCAAATTCCGGTTTGTTCCAGTTTTCCTCTTTGACGGAGGAACTCCTCCACGAAAGATCGGAACAAATGTTTTCCACGGTTCCATCCTGATACTGCAATTCCAGCCGTACCACCAGACCGCTGTCGGCGATGCCGTTGAAAAGTTCCATGGCAAGCACGTTCTTTCCCGGATGGAGCGCCGCCGTCACATCCTGCTGGATTGGCACGTAATTCCGTCCGGGCCGGGAGGAAATTCCATTGACCCATATCCGCAGATCATCATCGTACATCACCCGGAGGACCGCACGCTTCAGCGGCTTGAGGACCGGAAAGGTCTTCCGGAAATAGCGGTAACTGTTATCCGGCGGATTGGGTTCCTTGTGGCGGATCCACGTTGCTTCATAGGTCTGATGCCGGGCGGAAGGAAAGCATTCCGGGACCTTGGGCCAGTTCAATTCCGGTTCCGGAGGGGTGGCGGCGGAGACCGGAGAGCCGACGGAAAGAAGCAGGAGAAACAAGAAAATCATCCTGCCGAATTCGATCAGGTATCGTCTCATGAGATCGGCCTCCCTGTTGCTGGTCATTTCAAAGTCACGGAGATAATATACTCCCGAATGAAACAATATGATATGCCTGCCGTTATCAATATTTTATTTTAAATATCACGGTTTCACATTTCCGTATCCCCCCGGACGGAAACAAAAAGCCACCCGCTCCCAATCGGAACGGATGGCTGAAATTTGACGGAGCGCTTTTACTTGGCGACGATCTCCATGGGGATGAAACGGTTCCAAACCGGGAAACTGCGGCCGTCCCGCGACGTCCACTGCCGGAGAGAGCCGCTGCCCATGCGCCGGGATGCCTCGTCGATCCGGGCTTCCGTGGCGGGCATATAGTGCTGAAGCAGTCCATCCTCATACACGTCGACCAGCAGGTATCCGCAGGGGAACTGGCTGGGCTGGGGGCAGTTGATCTGCCAGCAGTTGCCCAGTTTTACGTCGGTGGCGGTATTCTTGTGGCCGATGTAGATCACCGTGGACTTCGCGGAGGCGATTTTCTTCAGCATCTCCTGTACCTGCGGCTTGGGGGCTTTGTCCTCGTCGTGGATGGCGCGGTCCTTGTCGGTCATCTTCGAGTCTTTGGTCAACTGATAGTGGCTGAAGATCACCGCCGGACGGCTGGGATCGTATTTCTTCAGAACTTCCGCATTATTGGACTTTTTGCCGAGGAATCCGGTGTTGGGCCCTCCGGTGGCAAGCCAGACGAACTGGACCCCGTTGATCTCCTGAATGCCGGCCTCGTTCTGCCCGAAGAACTTCTTGTAACCTTCTCCGGAACGATCATGGTTCCCGGGGGTTGCCAGATTGGTGCCCTTGTAGACCTTCATGATCTCCATGATCTCGGCGTATTGCTCATCCCTGCTGGCATCCGCGCAGTCTCCGGGCTGGATAATCACCGGAATCTTGTTGTCGTTGGCGAACTTGACGAGGTCCGTCAGAATCTTCGAACTGAAGGTAACCATGCGGCCATAGGGGATGTCGCCGAAACAGGAGTAGTGCAGATCGCTCAGCACGATGAAGGAGAAGAGTTTCTTGCCCTTGGGCTGCGGTAGGGTACGGCCAACGGACTTCTGCACGGACCCGTCGGCCTTGGTCATTTCCAAGGTGTATTCTGTATCGGGGGTGAGGCCGCCGAAGGTCTCGAAGCCGCAGACGTCCTTTCCGGGCACGGACTTGATGAGTTTCCCCGAAGCATCCTTCAACTCCAGTTTCTGCGGTGCCTTGCCGATGGTCCCGAACTGGAACATCAGCGAATCAGGGTAGGAAGTCCGGGGAACCAGATAGTCAATCGCGTCGGCAGCAAAGGGGAGGGGAGTGAGACCGCTTGAGAGATCCTTGTCATCGCCCAGCATGGCGATGGAGATGCGGTGGGGGATATCGCTGTTTTCCTGCGGCTCCTTGAAGAGTTCGGCTCCCGCGCCCTTGACCAGCGTGGAGATCTTCGTGTCGGTGTGACCGCTGGTGGTGTACTGGATGCCGTTCCGGGCGTCACGGACCTGAAATGCCGCGATCACCAGAGGGTTGTAATTGCCGTATCCCGTCAGTTTGTCCTTTGCGGTGGTCTGCTTGGCGAGGACCCGCTTCATCGCCTTGGAGAGTTTTGCGGACTCCGCCGCGGTGAGGTCCTTGATCCCGATCTGATTGCAGAGCCACTGAATGATCTCCGCTTCGGATTTGTTCTGATCCAGCATCTTCGCAACCTGTTTGCTCAGCAGGCGAAGGGGCATTTTCTGCATGGCGGCAAAGCCCGGCTTCACTGCGGACTTGTCGACAAACTGCAAGCCTCCGGTCTCATGGTCGGCGGTGACGACAATCAGCGTTTCCTCCGGATGCGCCGCCTGAAACTTCAGCGCCTCTGCAACGGCGAGGTCGAACTCATGCGCCTCATGGATCATGGCGCCGGCATCGTTGCTGTGGTTGCCGTGGTCAATGGCTCCGCCCTCCACCATGAGGAAGAAT
>DCGG01000151.1:0-3384 GCA_002315455.1 Lentisphaeria bacterium UBA1784 | reverse complement strand
CCTTTGGGGTTGTCCAAGGCCTTGATGGCCATGGCTGTGAATCCGGCGAGCGTCGGCACGGGAGTGGCGGAAACGCCATCCCAGTCTTCCCATGCGATGGGCGCAGTGGAAAAGACTGCCATGGGCCGCATTTTCGCCTTTTCCAGGGGAAGTTTTGTCTTTCCCTTTTTCCGGGCGGTGACGGTCAGACCTTCCAGCGTGCCATCCTTGGAGATGGAATATCCGGCCCGGCTCAAACCCTGCTTTTTGAAATGGGTAAGAGCGTCCTCGTCCTTGAAGAGCACCTTGCTGATGCCGAGGAAATCGATGTGATTGGCATAGAGGTCCGCCGCGATGCCGGGATATTGACCGCGGATCCGGTTGGCGGCATGGGCGCCGGGAGTTGCGTCATTGATCCCCACGGAGGAGATGAGACCGATCTTGTAGCCCTTGCTCTGAAGGACCTTGGCAAGGCTCATGACCGGGCGCCCGTCGGCATCCAGCCCCATGTAGCCGTTGCGGGTCTTGACGCCGCAGGCGATGGCGGTGCCGCTGGCGGCGGAATCCGTGATCTTGCCTTCCGCATTGAGGGTGCCGGTGGGGATGGGGTCTCCCAGTTTCCCCAGAACGGAATCCGGATACTGCGTGAGCAGCAACTGCCGGGAATTCTCCCCGAAGCCGTCCCCGATCATCAGAAAGACGTACTTCGCTTCTGCTCCGAAGAGCAGGACCGCACACAAAAAGAGCGCGATGCACGACAAACGTTTCAACATAATCCCTCCCTTTCGATTATTTGAGGATTTTATCAAATATGGATTTATTTTTCAGGAATTGTCATGGGGAAAAACTGATTGCAGACCGAGAAAGTATAGGCATCACGGCTGTACAATCGTGCTTCTGTCGCCGCACAGCCGAGCCGGCTTACCTCATCCATGGAGGCCGAGGCCGCCGGCACGTAGTACTGGTGAAGCCCGGTGGTATAGACGTCCACCAGCAGCATTCCGCAGGGGAACTGGGGCGGCTGGGGGCAGTTCATCTGGGGATGTTTGCCTGCAAACATGACTTCGGTCGGAGCATTTTTGTGTCCGATGTAGAGCAGGGCATTATCGACTTTTGCCAGTTTGTCAAGATACTTCTGACTCTTGGCCTGATCGTGAATGCACTTGTCGTCATCATCGATGAAATTATCCGGAGTCAACTGGTAGTGACAGAAGAAAATGGTGGGAAGCTTGGAGTTCAGACGCTGGAAGATCTTCTGATTGGCGGCGGTACAGCACAACCCGCCGCCGTTGTTGATCCAAGCGAACTGGACACCTTTGATAACGCGCAATCCGGTGCCGTCGCCGAAGAGCTGCTTGTAATCCGCCCGTCCGGCGGCGCCGATATCGTGGTTTCCGGTGGCGGGCATCAGCGTACCCTTGAACTTCTTCAGGATCGCGATGGAAGCGGTGAACTCGTCAGCCAGACGGGCGTTCACGATATCTCCGGGACAGACCAGCGCGATGCATCCGGCATCATTGGCAATCTTGACGCAGTCCTCCAATATCTCCCGGGAATAGCCCAGAAGTCGGGAGCCGACGTAGGTCTCCGTGAAGGAGACGTGGGCATCGCTGACCACTGCGAAGGAAAAAAGTTTCTTTCCCGTAATCTGTTTCAGGGTCTTCGCCGTCGTCGTCAGAGTGGTACAATCAGTCACCAGCCGGAATGTGTACTCTGTATCAGGAGTCAGACCGGTGTATTCCACGTATCCGGCGCGGCCGGAGGCCATGACGTGCTGGACCAGCTCTTCACCCTTCAGAAGTTCGCAACGGAAATCTGCCGCAGGGGCTTCGGTCAATCCGTACCGGAACATCAGACGGGTATCGGAGGCACTTCGGGGTACAACCATATCCACCGCGGATTTCGCCGCCGCCGGGATCGTTACCTCATGCCATGCGGACAACTGCATGCCTACCGCTAAAAAAGAAAGGAGAAGTATCAGTTTTTTCGTCATATCCATCATTCCTTGTAAAAAGGTTTTTCTCTCCGAAAGACGGTCCGGTTTTCAATAAAAGCCGGCAAAATATGAATTCTTTATACTATATCTTTGATTTTTCATTTTTGCAAGCATGGGTGAGAAAATTCTCCGATTGTTTCGGGCGTCTGGCAATTTTGATTTTGGGAAACAAAACCAGCCTGCGCGGATGAAAGAACAGAGATTCCGGTTGAAAGGGATTGACATATCGCCCTATCTATGCTATGTTAATACGATGACATATAGATTCCCCGCATCACAGAATACCTGTGACGGAAACATTCATCTGGAGGGCTTTGGAGAAAGATGAAACTTCATCCCTTGAAAATCAGAAATCTGACGGCGCAATATCCTGTGATTCAGTCCGGCATGGGCGTGCGGATCGGTTCCGCAGAACTGGCCGCCGCTGTAGTCAACGCCGGAGGCTTCGGCACGATTTCCACCGTGGGACTCGGCGACGTCAACAATACCGACATCACCAACTATTTCGCACATTGCAGCGAGGCGCTGGCCGGATTGATCCGGCAAGCCCGGGAGGCTTCCGCCGGCAAAAAACTGCTGGGCATCAACGTGATGGTCGCCCTTGCCAACTACAAGGAGATCGTCCAGACCGCCGTCGCGGAGAAGGTGGATTTCATCATCTCCGGCGCCGGGTTGCCGTTGCAGTTGCCGGAGTTTGTGGGCGATGCGGATATCGCGTTGATCCCCGTGATTTCCAGTGGACGCGCTTTCGAACTGGTGGTCAAGACCTGGATTCGCAAATACAACCGTCTCCCCGATGCCGTAATCGTCGAGGGCCCCCGTTGCGGCGGGCACCTCGGCTTCACCATGGAGCAGATCGAGCATCCGGAGACCTGCTCTTTGGACAAGTTGCTCGTGGAAGTCAAAGAGGTCTCCCTGAAGTATGGCATGCCGGATTTGCCCACGCTGGCCGCCGGAGAGGTGGCTTGCCGCGCAGATATCGAGAATTTCCTCCGCATGGGCTATGACGGCGTCCAGATAGGGACCTATTTCATCACGGCCAAAGAGGCAGGGATTGCCGATGCGAGCAAGCAGGTTTTCATCAACGCCACCAATGACGACATCACCATCATCAAGAGCCCCGTCGGACTGCCGGTGCGCGTGATCAAAACGAAACTGGTGCAGAAGGTCCTCTCCGGAGAGCGGACGCCATTCACCTGTCCTTATCGGTGCCTGCGTTCCTGCAATCCGGCCCAATCCCTCTTCTGCATTGCGAGAGCGCTGATGGCCACTTGGAGCGGAGACGTGGACAACGGCCTCTTCATGTGCGGCTGCAACTTGGATTCGGTCAAGAAAATCTATCCGATCCAGGAGTTCTTCGATACCCTCAAGGACTGATCCCGCAAAACAAATGCCGGACTCCATGATCG
>DCGG01000116.1 GCA_002315455.1 Lentisphaeria bacterium UBA1784 | reverse complement strand
GCACCGCCGTCATTCTTCATCAACCGGGCGGTGACGAAGAACAGCAGGTTGGTCCGGGAGATGTCATCCGCCTGCGACTGGAAGAACCGGCCCACCAGCGGCAGATCGCCGAGGATCGGGATCTTGTCGGTCCGGCCGACGTTCGAACTCTGGACGACGCCGCCCAGCACCACGGTCTCACCGTCGTAGACGTTGAGTTTGACCTGCATCTCGCGACGGGTGGTGACGGCGCGCCATACCGTGAAGTAGTAGTTATAGGGGGTCTTGGTCGCCTGCAGTTCGGCGGCACCGGTCTGTTCCGCGATAATGGTGGGCTCCACGTTGTAGTAACCGTAGATGTTGACCGGCCACTCGTCCTTGCCGAGATAGGTGGTGAACTTGGGATTCAGATCCAACTGAATGGTCTTGTTGTCATCCAGCACGTGAGGCGTGCAGGAGAAGGTGATGCCGATGGGATCGCCGGCATCGGAGAAACTGGGCACCGGCGGAGTGATCGTCACGCTGCCGCTGTTATCGCTGGTCTCGACTTCGACTTCGATGGTATCCCAGCTCTCGGGGAAGTAGTACCGGCGGACAACTTCGAGCTTGGCGGTCTTGCCGTCTACGGTGATCAGCTTGGGCGCGCAGAGTGTTTCGGCGCGGCTGTTCTGACTCAAGGCGTTGATGGAGAGACCGATATTCAGATCTTCCTCGGCACCGAAGGGGTTGTGACTGCCGAAAAGTGCGGGGAAGATGTTGAAGTCCTTGACGATCCGGCTGTCAATCGCCGCCGTTTCGCTGAACCCTTCGTTAAAGGCTCCGCGAACCGCAGAGAGCTGGCCATAGGAGAAACCTTCGGTGGTTGTTGTGCCAACGGTGTTCGCGCCCTGATATACCGCCCACTTCGTGCTTCGAGTCTGATCGTTGGCCTGCTTCCCGAAGGTCCAGTGGAATCCGAGTTCCTGCAAGTCGCCTTCGTCGATCTCGATGGCCTTGATCTCGACCATGATCAACTTGCTGTCGGTGTTGTTCTGGTTGATGAGCATCTCCAGACGCTGGAGGTTCTTGGAGGTATTCCGGGCGATGATCTCGCGCTTTCCGGGGTTGTAACTGATGGAACTGCCATCAGCGAACTGGACTCCGCGGCGGGTGAAGTACTTCTTCAGATCCTCCTGTGAAACCGTGAGCCGGCCTTTGCTGTCCTTGCCGGTGGCTTCACTGGTGCCGACCTCGAACGCCTTGGAGGCGAAAGTATTGTTCACGTCATTGGCGGCGACCTCCTGCTTGGGAGTCTCGGCGCCGTCAACGGTGCCCTGACCGACTTCATCGATCACATTCTTGATGAGGTTGCCGCGGACCACGAAGTTCTTCCGGGTCATCTCATCCACCTCTTTGCCGATGAAAACGCTACCGTCAGAATCCACGCGGTACTTGAGACCGGTCATCTGGCAGAGGTAGCGGAGCAGCACGTCCAAGGGGATGTTGGTGAAACTCATATTCAGCGGGGGGATCTCATCCGCCTGCTTCTGATTCAGAGAGGAGTTGATGGCAACGCCCTTCCGGTCAGGATCGAAGACCACGTTCCGGTCCTTGATGAAGTTGATAACGCTCTGGACGTCGGCGCCTTCGAAATCAACCTTCTTGAAGACGATCTTATTCAAGCGCTCCATGGAGTCCTGCGCGCCACTGCGATGAACCAGTCCGGCGGAAGTGTTGTCGGCATCCGGCAGAGCGGAAAACACCGGCTCGACCCAAGCCCAGCGGGCATAACTGGAAATCCCTTCCACGTCGGCATTGCCGCGGCGCAGACCGTAGGTGAAGACCTTGTTGTAAATCTCTCCGGCGAGCGTGATCACCTCAATGTTGTAGGGATCAATGATGTAGGCCTCTTCCACCTTGTTCAAAGCCTCGGTGTAGCGCTTGGCCTTGCAGAAGGTTCGGGCGGCATTGAGCGTATTGCGGAGTTTGACCTGATCCGCCTTGTGGTTGGGAGCGATGTTCTTCAGAGAACGCTCCTCCTCAATGGTCTCCTTCTTCTCCATGGCCGCGCAGTAATTGATGAGGGACTCCGCCTGAGATTTCAGACTGGGGACCTCCAGCGCGCCGGCGGCAAGAGCACGGGCCTCGCTCCACTTTTTGTCGGCGGCGGCCAAACGGGCATCCGTCAAAAACTTCGCACCGCGAAGCTTGCGGACCGTGGCCAGATCCCGGCGAAATTCATCGACGCGGGCGGCGACCAACTGGGCCTCCACCTCATCTTTCTCCAGGGAGAGTTCCTTGAGAACGTCGTCCAAGATCCGGATCGCTTCATCATAACGCCCCTCGTCCCGAAGCTTGATCGCCTCGGCTTTACGGGCATCCTGCTTGCGAAAACGTTCCTGGATGTCGGAGCGGACCTCGCCCGTAACGTCATGTTTCACGCCCGCGGTCTCAGCGGCGGAAAGAGACGTTCCGAGCACCAATGCCATTCCCAGCAGGGCCGGCAAACGAAGCTTGGATGATCTCATCAGCTTTTCCCTCATGTTTTTGGACCTTTTTGTTGTTTTATATACCATCGATTCGTTTCAAAGCGATCAGTTTTTACGCTTGTGAATGAGCCAGAGAGAAGGAGGAATCGCCCCGTCCCGCGTGACCAGCATCTTGCGCCCCTTGACGTCCAGAGTCTTGTCGCCCTTGGCACTGTTGTTGCGAAGGATGGCGGAAGTGCCGTCCGCAGAAATACTGTCCAAATTGTAATAGGATCGGCCGGACTTGGCGTTTCCGACAGAGAACCGGTCCCCGACCTGCACGAAGAACCGATGATACCCTTCCCCGTTCTGCGCGAACTCGCCCACGTCCTCGAATTCCGGACGGGCGTCGCTGCTCAACACCTGTTCCCCTTCCACCATCACCAGCATCGGGGGCAGTTTCACATTTTCACGGCCGCCTTCCGCGATGGGAGCCAACGTCACGAAAGCAACGTTCTTCCCGTCCTTCTGATGGTATCCGGCCTGGGTGATCTGATAGTTGTAGATCTCGCCGGGGATCTCGGAATAGCGGTCCAGACGGTCATTGATCCGCTTGGAGAACTTCCGTTCGCGGCCGCGCTTGTTGACCGAGGAGAACTGCAACTCGAAGAGGTTGGCATCTTCGGCGCCCTCCGGAGCCTTGATGCCGAGAAACTTCACCGGCAACACGATCCGGTTCATTCCGAGGAAACGGAGCCGCTCCCAGAAGGGCGGATGCTGCGCCGCAATCAGCGGACTGTAGCCCTGCTGGATCTCGTAAACGTTGGTGAACCCGTCGCCATCCAAATCGTACTGAGAATCGTAGGGATTCAACTTGTCCAGACCGAAACGATCCTCTTCCTGATCCTTGATCCCGTCGCCATCGGAGTCGTCCTTGGTGGGGATGAAGGCACGATAACTTCCCGACCTGGGCGGAGTCTTCAACTCCTGTCCGCACTCCGGACAACGCTTGCCGTCCTCAAAGAAACACCGGGGAGCAAGCGCCTTGCAGTGGGGGCAGACCGCCATGGGGAAAGGTGCAAGCAAATCCGTGTAGAAATTCGCGAAACTCTTCACGTCCCGCACAGTGGAGGCATTCCAGACCAGACCGGTCTTCTTAAGAAAAACTTCCGGACGCAACTCATCCGAAGCGCTGTCATGGACCTCGTAGTTCGCGTCCATGTGCGGGATCTGCAGATCATCCTCGGTGATCTGCTGCGTCTGATTGACGATGATCACCACCCGGATCATGATGCTGATGAAAGCCAAAAGCAATCCCATGAGGATCACTTTTTCATAGTGTCGTTTCAGAAAGTCCAAAATATGCCTCCAGCTATTTCTTCAGAACCACGTAGTCGATGTCGAACACGGCACGAACCATATCGGTCGCTCCAATCACAGCCTGACCGTAACCGGCCCGTTCATAGTACGCAAGGCTGTTTTCCCGCTCCAGACGAAGGCGCTCGGCCTCCAGCATCCGCGCCCGGGTCTGTTCATCCTGGGCAGAACCATCTGAGGAATCCTGCATAGCGGAACGTCCGCGACCGCGGCCGGAACGAACCTCCTTCCGGGCGGAAGCGGCAGGATCGCTGCCGGCGATGGTCTGCGAGAAGAAACTCCGCGCGCCGTCATCCACCGCATAGAGGAAAACAGATCGGATCACGTAGATCCGGTTATCATCGTACGCACTGTTCAACTCGCGGGCGAACTGGCGGATGGTATTCAGAGAACCGGTGACCTCCAAAGTGTAGTGAGCGACCTCATAGCTGCCGGATTCAACGAAGGAACTGTCAAACTTGCCATGACCGCCCTCTTCGTTGCCGAAACGGATTATAAACTCGTTCAGCGCGCCGATCTTTGCGGCGACCATGCGGCGGGCGAGATCGCCGATCACGTCCCACTGCCGGATGATATTGGGATACTCCTCAATGGAAAATGCCACAGAAGAAGAGTCCGCGGGAAATCCGAAATCCGGGGAGCAAAGCACTTTCACTCCCGCACGAGCCAGCAGATCGTTGACCCGGTACTTGTAGTTGAGGATGAAAGTCCGGAGGTTCTCCGGCTTCCCCTGCAGGTAACGGGGCATCCTGAAAGCACTGCGGAGAATCTCGTCCACAACGCCGGTATCATCCGCGGCAAAGGGCTCCAGTGACGCCTTCTGGACCATGACGGCAAACTCCGCGCTGGCCTTCTTCCAGTTGACGAAGCGGGCCTTCAACTTGTCCCAGCGGATGCCCACCTCGGCATACTCCTTGGCATCAATCTCGCCCAACTCCTCCTTGTAGATCTTCAGGAACTGCTCAAGGGCGACCTCCGCCCGGCGATTCGCCGAAGTTCCGGCGGGAAGAGGCTGGTCGAGCACCTCAATGAAGCGGTTCACCGCCTTATGGTAGGGGAACCCGAAATGCGTCCGCATCTCCCGGGAGATCTGAGTGAAGAGATCCGTATCCTTCAGGAGCGGGTCCCGATTCCCTTCCACGGGGGCGGGGTTCTTTTTGCCGAACTCTTCGATCTGTTCCCGATAATCCCCAGCTTGGGAGATGTAACTGCGCGCCTGAATGTACTGGATCAGGGAGACGCAGATCAGAATACTGGTGATGCCAAGCGCAATGCCGCTCACCACGAAGAACAGAAGATTATTTTTGATCAGTCGCTTATCCACTTGAGCCCCCGCTACTTTTTGATCGCTTCTTTGAGATTCAGGATGAGCTTGAACTTTGTCAGGTTCTTCGCCGCATCGTATTCACTGATCTTGGACTCCTCGGAGAAAAACTTGGAATCCTTCAGCCTGCTGCGCAATTCCTCTTCCAGCTGCTTATGGTTATGGAAAATCAAAGTATAACCTTCAATGCAAATCTGATTGAACTCCTGGATCTTGCTGATTTCCGCCACGGAAAGCCGCTTGACGACGGGGCCCTGTGCCGGTCCCGACTCCTGATTACCGGACGAACTGCCAAACAGACCTCCGCCGGAGGAAGCAGGCTTTTCTGCCTCGGAACTTTCAGATTCCTCGCCGACCACGGGTTCGATTTTGGTCAGCCACATGGTATCGGGCAGCAACTGCTGAAGTTCCATCAGCAACTCGGCCCAGTTCTGACGGCTCTTGAGGATGGCAACCGCCTCCTCGTAGGTGCCTTGGGCCGCGTTCTTCCGGGCGTTCAACTCGTTGATCTCCTTCATTTTCTCGTTGACCCGATCGACCTGCTCGCCGACCTTGCCGACCAGTTTCTCCTCGAAATTGAGGACCCGGTTGACGCCGATGGCCAACACCGAGAAGCAGAGGAGCAACGCCACCGCAGAAACGTAGAAGTAGGGCTTCCGGCGATCCAGATCGCGCTGGGCCCGGACCACCCGCGGCAGCAGAGAGATGTCAATGGGGCACTGGCAACTTTCCCGCAGGACGATTCCGATCATCTCCTGCGCCATGGGCGCGACCACCTGCAACGCTTCCTTGTCCACACCGTCGCCGATGGAGATGGAACTGAAGGTGTTGAGGTAATCCACGGGGAGCCGCAACTTTTCCTGAATGAATTCGGGCAGATACAGCATCGTGGAACCGCCGCCGGAAAGCAGGACCTTCACGGGAGCGTGGCCGCCGTGCTGTGCGCGCCAGACGTTGATGGAACGGCTGATCTCGCCATGGAGGCGGGTCATCACGTTCCGGGCAATCTTGGAAATGGTCGCCGCCATCTCGGATTCCGGTTCCTCGTAGGCACCGCCCAAGGCGACGAATCCGTAACGGCGCTTCAGTTCCTCCGCCTCCTCCAGGGGGACGTTGAACTCCTTGGCGATCTGCGTCGTCACCGCAAACCCGGCGATGGGGATGTTCCGGATGAACGCCCGGTCGCCGTCAGAGATCATCAAACTGGTGCTGCGGCAACCGATATTCAGCATCAGAACGCACTCGTCACCCTGGATTTGAAGCAGTTTCGCCGCGTTGAAAAGAGCAATGGGAGCAATATCGACGGAGAGGATCTTCTTTCCGGAGTCGATGATGACGTCGGTGTACTGGGCGATCTGGTCGGCCTTGACGGCGACGAAGAGCGCTTCCAGATCCTCATGATTCTCGTCGTACTCCTCGACTTCGCCGTTCTCCAGAGTCTCCTTATGATGCTCGGACCAGACGTGGCGCAGAAGCTGGTAGTTCCACTCCACCTCTTCAATGGCGTAGGGCATGGACTGCCGGGCCTCGAACTCGATGATCCGGTTCAGATTGTTGCTGTTGGCCATGGGAAGTTTGCTCAGGCGCTGGAAGGAGTTCTGCGCAGAGATGGAGAGACGGACGTTCGTTGCAGTAAAGCCGTTTGACTCCAGCATTTCCAGATAGACTTCGCTGAAACTTTTCGCGAAATCAGCATCAAAGACCTGCTCGTCCATCCGCTTGAATGCGAATTTGGCCAGTAGCGGAGCTTTCCCCGGCACCAGCTCAAACTCCGCCATTCGGAGATTGTTGCCGCCGATATCAATAATCAGCAGAAGGTTGTCATTCTTTGCCATATCCTGTTTCCAATATTATATTGAGTTGAATCACTTTCCGGAAGGCGTCCGCGACCAGGCGGGACGCACCAAATCGTAATCACAGAAATCCAGCGCTCCCCACGGAGTCCGGTCCTTGGACCAGACGGCATCTTCGATCACACTTGCCTTCGGAGCACGGTTGCATACCGCTTCAAACGCCTCCGGCACGTCCTTGTGACCCTTGGTATTGATGGAGAGATTGTGGTAACCATAGCCCAATTCATTTCCCTGCTGATCGAAGAACGCGGCTTCGACCATGAACTCATTTTTCCCCGCAGAGACCTCCTTGGCACCGGGGGAGGAGGAACGCAGCGGCAGATACCGGTCCAGCAACTGCGGCGGGACCATCATGAACGCGACCCGCTCCTTGCCATCCAGCGGCAACGTCCAGAACATCGTGGTCCCGGCAAGTACGCCGAAGACCCGCTTGTTCCGATCGCCCTGAAACTCCAGAGGATAGAGGATCCTGACCCGCATCTTGATCCCGTCGGCCCAGGCACCGGCCCTCGCCCGGACGGATTTGGCTCCGCCGTCCTTGCGGACGTTTCCGGGCTTGGCAAAACCGGGGGAGAAATAGACATAGACCGAAAGCCAATGATCATTGGTCAACTTGGTCTTACCGGGATGGGGACGGCTGGTCTGAGTTTTCAACCGGAGCTGCGATTCCTTCGCGGTATAGACCCTGATCTTGCCCATCTGCGGTTCTTCCTGCTGGGGCGCTCCGCAGAGAACAAAAGACGCCAGCGCAAAAACACCGATCGTGGCCAGTCGTTTCATCAGCTCTCTCCCTTTCGTTTCAGCTTATCAGATCATCATTTGGCTGGAGCCGGAGCAGCCTGTGCCGGCTGTGCCGCCGGAGCGACAGGAGCCGCAGGCACGGACTGCTCCGCCGGAGCGGCCTCAATCTGCACGGCTTCCAGTTCCTTGCTCACGCCATCCTCTTTCCCGAACCGGACGCCGTGTCCGATCAAGGCACCGAGGATCAGAATCAACAGAAAAAACAACGTCGTCAACACCACCGTAGCCTTGGTCAGATGGCTTCCGGCCTTGCCGCCGAATACCGATTCCCCGATGCCGCCGAAGGCTGCGCCCATCCCGCCGGACTTGGCGGGCTGAATCAGGATCAGACCGACCAGCAACAGTGCCACCACCACCACCAGCGCGTAGAGCAGAACGATCAAAATGGACACTTGTAGCCTCCGTGGCTCAACGGTTTCCCTCAACTGCCTGCCGGATCAGTTCGGCAAAACTGTCCGCCTTCAGCGCGGCGCCGCCGATCAGTCCGCCGTCGATATCCTTCTGCGCCACCAGTTCCCTGGCGTTGGCGGGCTTCATGCTGCCGCCGTACTGGATGGTCATGCCCTCGGCGATGGCCTCGCCGTAGAGAGCCCTGACCACGCTGCGGATGAACGCATGAGTGGCCTCCGCGACCTCGGGGGTAGCGGTTTTGCCGGTGCCGATGGCCCAAACCGGCTCGTACGCGAGAACGACCTTGGCGGCATCCTCCGCGGAGATCCCGGCGAAAGCGCCCTTGACCTGACGTTCCAGGACGGCCTCGGTGCGGCCGCCTTCACGCTCCTCAAGGAGTTCGCCGATGCAGACGATGGGTTTCAGCCCGGCGGCCAAAGCGGCCTTCAGGCGGCTGTTCACCGTCTCGTCGGTCTCGCCGAAATACTGCCGGCGCTCGCTGTGGCCGATGATGACGTATTCCACGCCGGCTTCCTTCAGCATTGCGGCGCTGATCTCGCCGGTGAAAGCTCCGTTCTCGGCCCAGTGGACGTTCTGGGCGCCGACCTTGATCCGGCTTCCCTTGGCCGCTTCGACCACGGAACAGAGCGTGGTGAAGGGGGGGCAGACGACGATCTCGACGCAGGAGCAGATCCCTGCAGCCTCGTTCTTCAGCGCCTCGACGAGGGCTTTTCCCTCGGAAGCGGTCTTGTTCATCTTCCAGTTGCCGGCAACGATCAGTTTACGACTCATTTTGTCATTCCCATATTTTCCGGCATCTTCCATTTTTGGAAAATCGCCTATTTTGTTGCATGCCAATGAGTTATGGATAAAACCACCCATGTAGCAAGAATTTACACCCTACAAGATAGCACAAAAATCCGCTTTTTTCAAGCGGGACCATAGATAAAATAGCAGATTTTCCTGCCGCTATTTTTTCGGAGCGTCAGATTTTTTTGCTTCGGTGCGGGAATCTGTGTCCTCCACGATAAGAGCGGAACCGAAGACCATCCGTTTCCACAGGATCCCCAGAGACCACCATCCGGAGGAGCGGAAACGGATCTGTGTTGCTTCCACTTTCTGCCCTTTTTCGCACTGTGCGTCGAAGGCCCGGTATATGTACTTCGCATTGATGCGGTCCTCGAAGGAACGGTACTCCCGCCGGTTGGGCCGGTGTTCCGCCCCGGACCAAAGCGGCAGCCAGTAAAAGAGGAACATCCCGGAATTCATCAGATCAATCCGCTCGACGACCAAAGCCCCGCTGGGACTTTTCTCGCCGGGCCGCGCCGGATAGGTACGCATGGTGGAGGTGACGCATCCCGCCGTCAGAAGCAGGACCATGCAAAACGGAATGAATTTTCTCATTTTCTGCCGTCCGCCTTAATCATTTCTTCGGCCGCGCTCCGGATCGCCGATGCTGCCTTGGCAAGACACCCGTTCATCGCCGCCACGGGAGTGGTCTTGTCATTGATCGGGATCATGTCGTCACATCTGATCATCCGCTTCACTCCGGCGTTATTCAGTTCGAACTCCGCGAGGAAACGGGCACCCGCAGGATTCCGCATGAACTCGAAGCGATAGAGACTCCCGGAGAGCCGGATCACCGCGCCGGAGCCCTTACCGTCCTGCAAACTCTCGTAGAAAAAACGCTGGATCATCAGTTCGGGAGCGAGAGTCCAGCGGCGGTATTCATCCCGGCGCACGGTCCCGTCCTCCTGCCGGACGAGGATCCGCCGGTCCCCGCCGGAGAAATCGCGGATCACCCCGAACTGCAGATCACACCCTTCCACGGGGGTCTTCTTCGCAGGAGTCAGGTCATAATCCAGCGGTTCCACGTAACTGTTCTGAAAAAACACGCACCCCCCGCATAACAGCAGGCAGGTCCCCAGCATCAAAATAACGCGTTTCATTTTCGTTCAAAACTCCTTTGCTTTCTGAAACAACACGACACCCATCACGCATGTAATATAATCTCTGCCGGATGATTTTGCAATCTTTCTCCCCGTCAATCCCGGCGGGAGGGGATCAAAAGTTCCTGTCCCGCCCGGAGCGGAGCAGACTCCGGAAGCCGGTTGAAGCGCATCAGTTCGGAAACACCGATCCGGTATTGTCTGGCGATCTGCCCCGGCGTGTCCCCTGCCTTCACCCGGTAGCGGCGGGGGGTCCCGGTCAGGCTCTGCTCCAGTTCCCCGATCTTCCGCTTCTGGATGAGGAGCATCTGCTTCATCCGCCGGTCATTCTCGCGAAGCGCGGCGTTTTCCCGTTTCAAAGTCTCCAGTTCCTTCTGCGATGCCGAAACCACGCCCTCCTGCTTCAACTGATCCAGCAACCGCCCCTTGACCAGCGCCCGGGATGCCTGGATCACCTCGCGGTCTCCGGAACCGGCATCGATCAACCGCAACGCTTCATCATAATGATAAAGGGCGCCGGCAGGATCGTTCAGGCCCTCGTCCATGAGGGTCGCAAGCGCCAGATGGGATGCCGCGCTCTCCGGAAACTTTGCAACGAGATGGGTGAACATCCTGCGGGCAGTGCTGAAATCTCCGTTGCGAGAGGCCTTTCTTCCCTTCTTCATCAGAGGGTGCAGTTCGGGGGTCCGGTCGGAACAGCCGGACCCGGCGCAGAGAAGCAGCGCAACGCCCAGCCACAGCAGAAGGGGCAGACGGCGCATCAGCAGCCGCAATGCGGCAAGACCGCAGACGGCCGCCGTCTCCAGACGCAGGATGTATGGTCCGAGGTTCAGGGGGATGGCCCGTTCCTTCAGCAGCGCGTCCTCGGCGGGCGAGAACCCGCCCTCCGGGCCCACGAACCATGCAGCGGAGCGGTCTCCGCACCCGGGCAGTTCCGCCTGCGCCACGGAGCCGAAGAACACCCGGCATCCGGACGCCTCCGCTTCCGCCAGAGCCTCCGCGAAGCGCAGAGGCTGCGCGATGCGGGGCAGGAACGGGTTGCCGGACTGCTTGCATCCCTCCTGAAGCAGGACCTCCCAGCGCTCCGGGGAATTCCCCTCGGAAACGGAGCGTTCGCAAAGTACCGGAGTGATCTGCCAAACGCCAAGTTCCGCGGCCTGTTTCAGCAGGACGTCGAATTTCGCTCTCCGGGGCAGAGCGCAGTAAAGGCGGAGTTTCTGCTCCGGCTCCGGGACCTGCTCCCGGGAGACCAGTTCCATCCGGCGTCCGGGCATGGCCACCGCTTCGCCCCGGACGCCCCGGCCGTCCAGCAGGCGGACCCGTTCTCCGGGAGCACCCCGGAGCACTTTGAAAAAATGGCTGGACTCCCGTTCGGAAAGCGGGATGACGGTGCCGGGCGTTTCCGGGATATCCGTGACAAAGATCGTGTGCATGCGCTTCCGCCTTTTCTATTTATTCCGGTCGGGGTCCATCATCTGCTGGCGGTAGCCCCAGTCGTTGGAATCGCCGGCCTTCTTCAACTTCTCCCGGATCTTCCGGATTTCATCGGACTCCCCGGCGGAGAGCGAATCCTCCGGCCGGACGGGGATGACTTCAGCGACCACCAGAAGCTGGGAGCGCTTGGTGGATTCGCTCTCCGTGGAGAAGAGCCAACCGATGACCGGCAGGTCCTTAAAGTAAGGCAGGCCGCCGGAGACCCGGACCACGTCCCGCTTCTCAATGCCGCCGATCACCAACTTCGTTCCGGAGTTGGAGACCATGAACTTGCTGGAAAGCTCCGCGCTCTTCTGGATCCGGGGCTCGCCGCTGGACTCGTAACCGAT
The DNA here is from genome assembly GCA_002315455.1 of Lentisphaeria bacterium UBA1784. Taxonomy (GTDB): domain Bacteria; phylum Verrucomicrobiota; class Lentisphaeria; order Victivallales; family Victivallaceae; genus UBA1784. The sequence goes on along the minus strand of DCGG01000116.1, from coordinate 7,203 downwards.
CAGGGAACTGTTGGCGATCTGCACATTCAGGATCGTCGCCTTCTCGGTGATGGAGGGAGTGATCGTCATCTTGAAACCGAACTCGCCGGAAGCCTCGGAGAAGATCCGGTTCCCCTTCTGTGCCGGGATGTTTTCGCCGGTGAACTCCACCGGCGTCCCGGTCAGCACGCCCTTGTCGTTCAAAGCGTAGGAGACGACCTTGACCGATCCGGCTTCGACGGAAGTCCCGGCGTAGCTGCCGTTGACCGTGAAATAACCGTTTTTGATGTCCATCTGGTAGTAGTTCGCCACCTCGGGGTTCTTCGCCATCTGCAGAATGGTCAGCGAAGCGGTGCCGCCGTTCATGACGATTGTGACCGGGTCCCCGTGGTTGGTGGTGGCGGTCACCACCGTTTTGCCGGCTTCGGGGGTACTGCTGAAAGCGACGTTCGGCAGATTGATGTATCCCACGGTGTAAGAGGAGTCTTCAATAGGTTCCGCCTTGGCGAAGAAGATCTGGCTCGTGCGCTCGATGGAAGCGGAGGTGTTGTTCCGCACCGAGAGTTCGGAGGAGTGAAGCACCTTTGCCTTGCCTTTGCTGACGAGGAAATCGACGTACTTGGTGTTCCACTTGGGGTTGAAGTTGAGATACTTGACGTCGGACCACCCCGCCCCCTGGGAGAGATTGGAGCCGTCGGGGGTGTAATTCTGCATGAACCGCGCTCCGCCGTTGAAAAGATCAATGCCGTCGTTGTTCTTCCACGCCTGAAAATCCAACCCCATCTTGGCGTCGTTTTCGGCGTAGAGTTCATAGATGGTGATCTTCGCCCGGACCTCCGGGTAGGCGGTGTCGTACTCCCGGAGCATCATCTCGATGTTTTTGCGGGAGAAGGGGGCCGTGCGCAGCCACATCACGTTCATCGGACCATCGCAGCGGATCCGGTCGCCGCCGCCGATATTTTCGGTCTCGTCGCCGAACATGCTCGCGCCCACGTTCTCCACCATCTCACGAAGTTCCTCCCCCGACCGGAATTTAGGCAGATAGAAATAGACCGGCTTGCCGGAGACCGAGGTGATGCCGGGACTGTCCAGCACCCGGACCAACTGATCGAAACCCTCGCCGTTGGGATGGCTGTCGAAGCGGTAATTTTCCGCCGAGATCATAAGCATTTTCGTGCCGTCGTTGTACTGGATCGCCTGGATTCCCGTATCGCTGGAGTTGACCTTGCGGACCTGAACGAGATCGACCAGATTCTGACGGATCTCATAGGGATCGGCGTGTTTCAGCACGTAGATCTTGGTGACCACATTGGGATTGATGTTGTCCCGCACGAAGTGCACCACTTCCGTATTCGGATCGACGGCCACGTTCAACCGCGCGGAAACGCTGGTATTCTGATAGGGCGGAGAGGGCTCGTCGCCCCGCAACGTCCCGGATGCCGAACCGAGAAGCACTGCCGTCATCCCGCACAAAAGCCGAAGGAGTCTCATTTCTTCGCCTCCCCTGCCGTTTTCTTCGGAGCATCCTCGAATTCCGTCATGAGGCCGGGGCGCATCTCCTTCTGGAGGCTCAGGGGTTCGATCCGGGCGGTGACGAAATAACGGGTGACCTCGGTATTGCTGGTGGTCGTTCCGAAAATGTACTTCAGGATCGGCAGTTCGCAGAGGAAGGGGATGCCGATGGTCTGTTCCACATTGCTGGACTTGTTCCACGAAGCGATGACCCTTTCCCGGCCGAGCTGCAGGGCGGTCGTGGAGGTGATATGGCTCTTTTCCGTGAGTTCGGTGCCGAGATTGTTGCGCTCCACCACGTTGCTTCCGGTGAGTTTGAAGGCGAAGTTGGTCACGCCCTCCTTGCCGCCGGTGATGACGGCATCGGTAATCTCCGCCGTAATGGTGGCGTCACCACCCACGGCGACGCTGGTGCTGTGGTCTCCGTCCTTCAGGATGTTCTGGTACTCCGGGGAGAAGTTGACCCGGAACGTTGCGCCCGGCTCGTTGGAGACCGCCACCTGCGCGGTGCTGTTGACGATGGCCTTGCCGTTCTGCTGTAAGATGCGGATGAAACTGAAGTCGAAGGCGGGGGCCGTATAGAATCCTCCGAATCCATAGCCGAAGTTGCCCATGAGTTCGATCCCCGTCTGGGTCAACTGCTGGATCATGGTCTCGGAGAGGCTCATGTTCAAAGCGTCGTATCCGGTTTCGAAAAGGTTCAGTCCGGGACCGTTCTTCCAGGCGAGGTAGTCGATGCCGATATCCTTCAGATCGCTGTCTCTGACCTCGTAGATCTTCAACTCCACGAGCACCTGCGGAAGTTCCTGATCCATCAGCTTCAGTTTGTCCTTGATCAACTGCACCCGGAAGGGGGTATCCTTGAAGTAAAAGGTGTTGGTCCTGGCGTCGATCTTGACCCGGGAGTTCCTATCGTTGCTGGAGATGAAGATCCCGGTGATGACGTCCAGCATGGAGTCCGCGGTGCGGAACTGCGGACGGTAAACTCCGTAGGCAATGCCGGTACCGAACACGATGGAATCGTATTCATTGATCTTGCCGGGACGGTCCAGCACACGGACCATGGCATCCACGTAGGGCATCATGTCCTGCCCGGTGGTGACGATCAGGATCTCCCGGTTGTTGGGGACATCCCGCAGAGAGGTCGCCAGCGAAACCGGATCATAACGGTACACTGCGCTGTGGATGAAAGGGACCAGATCCGCCGCTCGCGCATGCTTCAGAACGTAGATGCGGGTGACCATGTTGAGTTGCTTGTCGTCCTGCAGAAAGACCACCTTCTGGACCTTCTGCCCCATTTCCCTGCTCTGCACCTCAGTGGGGCGCTGGATCTCTTTTCCAAACCTGACCGCCGCCGGGTTCGGAAGCGGCGGAGAAACAGGGACGGCCGGGGACACGGCGGCGGACGCGGACGGCGCAGGCATGGCGGACTTCACCGGTTCCTGCGCGGACAGGAACGGCGTCAGAACCAGCAGAAACAAAAAGCGCAGAACGTTTTTCATCACACCAAAGCCAAGGGAATCCCACATCCCAACATGGAATTGACATAAATTACTGCGTAAATGGATAAATTACAAATGAAACGCCGCCGTTTTACTTGACTTTTTTCCGGGGAGGTTGTAATGTGAGACAAAGCATTACGGACTTGTGAAAAGGAAAATCACGCAATGGCCATCGTTCCGGAAAAGTATTTCCGCAGAAATCCGCCCCTCGCTTTCCCGGTGAAGGGCGGGTTCCGCCATGGCGCAGTGATCCCCGCCTACCGGGAAGAGGAGTCGCTGGGCGCGACGCTGGAGAGTCTGCGGACAGCCCGGGAACGTTTCGCGGAACCGGTGGCGGTGCTGGTGGTGGTGAACTACCCGGAAGGCTCCTCCCCGGAGGAGTCGCTGCGCCTGCGGAAGCAACTGCTTCTGCTGGAGGAACGCGATCCGGGACTGGGTTTTCTCTTTTGCCCGGAGCTGAAGGGCGGGGTCGGCATGGCCCGGAAACTGGGAATGGAGAGTTTTCTCGCCCACGCCATCGCCGCAGGATTCCCGCCAGGGAAGGTCCGCATCTACTCTTTGGACGCGGATGTGCTGGTCGATCCGGAATATTTCAACCGGGTCAGCGCCGCCCTCGACGGAGCGGATACCGTGACCATCGGCATCCGGCACCAGCAGGGAGCCACGCCGGAAACGGAAGCCGCCATCCGCCGCTACGAGCGTCACATGGACCGCTACGTCGCACAACTGAAAGCCGCCGGCTCTCCGTACGCCTTTCACACCATCGGTTCCGCGTTCGCGGTGACGGGGACGAGTTATCTCCGGGCAGGAGGCATGAAGGTCCGCCCGGCGGGAGAGGATTTCTACTTTCTTCAGGAAGCGGCGAAATGCGGTACCCTCCGGGAACTCCCCGAGGTGCTGGTCCATCCTTCGGCGCGGCTCTCCGACCGGGTCCCTTTCGGGACCGGCCCGGCGCTGCGGAAAATCACGGAGGAGGGCGTGTTGCCGGAGATCCCGGAGGCGGCCTTCTCTCTGCTGGCCGATCTCCTGAACGCCGCGGAGCAGGAGGATGCGTTGAACGATGACCGCCCGTTGACCGGAACTATTCCGGCCGTGGCGGAGCGTTTTCTGGAAGCGGAGCACTTCTTCACGGTCTGGCCGGGCATCCGGAAAAACACGCCGGACGCCGGGAGCGCCCGGCTGGCGGCGTTTCACCGCTGGTTCGATGGGTTGAAAACGTTGCGTTTCCTGCATTTCGCGGAAACAACGTGCTCCGGACCGCAGGATCAGTGATGGAAGATCCTGTGCAGAATGCTTCCGCTGCGGGCCTCCGCCCGTTCCCGTTCCGCCTTCAGCGCGGCGACCACCTCTTTCATGTCGGGGCGGTTCTCCGGCTTCGGGTCAAGCATGACGGCGATGAACTTTGAGAAATCCCTGGAAATCTCCTTCCGCCGTTCCCGGATGGGGACCGGAGTCTCGGAGAGCCGCATCTTCAGCGCGGAGGCCTCAAACTGCGCTCCCGGGAAAGGCAAGTACCCTGACACCAGCTTGTAAATGGAAGCTCCGAAACTGAACACGTCGCTCTTGGGACCCACCGGTTTGCCCTGAAGGCGGTCCGGAGATGCGAAGTTCAGCGAAGGGGAGCGTCCGTCAGCGGTCACCGGAGAGCGGGCCATGCAGTCGAAGTGTCCGATCCGCGCCTCGCCGCTGGAGGTGAGCATCATGTTGGAAGGGCGGACGTCGCCATGGACCATGTGGTTGCCGTTGATGAATTCCAGACCGCCTCCGATGGCGATCAGCCACTCCATAAGTCCTTCGTAGGATGGAAGTTCCTCCTTCTCCTGCATCCGGGCAAAATCCCCATTCTCCATGAAGCGCATCACCAGAAAAAGGTCCCCTTCCCAGATACCGCAATCATAGACGGGGACCAGTCCGGCGTGGGAAAGTCCGGCGGCGGCCTTGGCGCCGGCGAGGAAACGCCGGGATTGCGCCTCTTCGTAGTTTCCGGCGCGGATGATCTTCACCGCCACCCGCCGGGCCAGCAGAGGATCAATGGCACGGTACACCGGAGTGCCATCTTCCTCCCGCCCGCAAATCTTCTCCAGCAGGTAGCGTTCAAAGGCCTTGGGGATCCGCAGCATGGTGCCGCATTCCGGACAGGGGATCCGGCTGAAGGGTTCCAGGTCGCTGACGTCGAAGTACCCGTGGCAGTTGCGGCAGCTGATCTTGATTTCTTTGCTCATGATACTAACAGACCTCCTTGATTCCCGGAGAAAAATCGACCGAGTCTCCCCGCAGAGTGAAAGTTCCCAAAGGTTCATCCCGGGGGATCACCTCGAAGCGGACGTCTTCCCGGCCAAGTTCCAGAAGTTTGCGCCGGCAGCACTCCCTGACGATGTCGGGCGTGTTGCAGTCCCGGCTCACGTGGGCCAGCAGAAGCACCCGGGTCCGGGGCGTCAGAAGTTGTTCCAGCGCGGCGCAGGCGGCGAGATTATCCAGATGTCCGCTCCGTCCGGCAATGCGCCGCTTCAGGCGCAGTTCCCGGTCGGAGTTCCGGAGCATCTCCTGATCGTAGTTGCTTTCCAGCACCAGCATGTCGCAGTCGCAGAGGCGCTGCATGGCGAGGCGGTTCACTTCGCCGAGGTCGGTGGCAAGACCGATTTTGTACTCCCGGTTGCGGATGACGAAGCCCACCGGCTCCACGGCATCGTGCTGAACGGAGAAAGGTTCCACCTCCATGTCCCCCACGAGGAACGGAGCCCCGGGCTCGAAGGCGCGAACCAGATGGGGGAGTTTGCCCTTGCGGTCCAGCATGACAGTAGTCTGCCGGGAGGCGTACAGCGGAATCCCGAGTTCGTCGCAGAAGACCCGGCATCCTTTGGTGTGGTCATCGTGTTCATGAGTGATGGCGGCGGCGCAGAGACAGCGGTCGGAGATCCCGGCGATGGCCATTCTCCGCAACAGTTCCCTGCGGGAGAATCCCAAGTCGATGATGAGGCCGCCGGTCTCGTCTGCGATCACGAAGGCATTTCCGGAACTTCCGCTCCCTAATGCACTGAATTTCAACATATTGCGTTCCTTTATCCGGGTCTGCCGGCGGGGAAGTCCGCCGGTCCGTAAGAAAAATTTTCAAAAAAAAGCGCTTCCCTTAGTGGAAAAATGCACTCGGAGAATTTAAATTCTATTGGTGTGAAATGCAAGCGTCCCGACAAAAAAAAGACAATATTTTCCCGGTTTTAACGAAATGTCCGATCTCTCCGCACAACTGACAGCATCCCAGCGCCAGTCCCAGCAACTCGCCCTGAACCGGCTGCAGGGTCTGGAACTTCTGCACCTTTCTTCGCTGGAACTGGAGCAGCGGCTCAACCGGGAACTGAACGAGAATCCCATGCTGGAGGAGGAGTTCCCGGAGGTCTCGCCGCCTCCCGGAGATGCGGCGCCGAATGACGGGAAGTCCGGCGAAGACGAGGCGATGAACGAGGAACTCCTCTCCGACAACGACCAGTGGAGGGACGAACTTCCCCTGCCCTCCGAAGCCTCGGGCGACGAAGAGGAGGTCCCGCCAGACTACTGGATGGACTCCGCCGCTCCGGCCCCCTCCCTTGCAGAACTGCTGGAGACCGAAGTCAGCACATCCGGACTGTCGCCGGAGGAAGCACGGCGGGTCCGGTTCCTCATCGAAGAGCTGGACGAGTCGGGATTTCTCTCCATCCACCTCGCCGATGCCGCCATGGCCTGCGACTCCGACCTGCCGGAGATGGAGCAGGCCCTCGCCTACCTGCAGAGTCTGGATCCTCCCGGTGTCGGCGCCCGGGACCTGAAGGAGTGCCTGAAACTCCAGCTTCAGCGCCGGGGAGAACTCACGCCGCTGCGGGAGGAACTGCTCCGCTCCGGGTTGGAGGACATCGCGGAGAACCGGCTTCCCGCCCTTTCGGAACGCTTGGGCATCCCGCAGGAACAACTGAAGGAAGAGATCAGACTTCTGCGGACATTGGACCCGGCGCCCGGAAGTTCCGCCGTGACGAGAAGCGGCGGGATCGTCCTGCCGGAACTGGAGATCGTCCCCGACGGCGACGGCTTCGCCGCCCGGCGGCTCCGGGAGCGGGACCGGAGGATCGGCATTTCAGGCACCTACTCCAAACTGCTGACGGACCCCGGGCTCTCCGCCGAGGATCGGAGTTTTCTCAAGGAAAAACTCCAGCGGGCGAAGGATTTCCTGAAGGCGCTGGAG
>DCGG01000105.1 GCA_002315455.1 Lentisphaeria bacterium UBA1784 | reverse complement strand
GAGTCGCAAAAAGCCGACGAAGGCAATGAATAGAGGTGCCCTTTATTTTATCCGAAGTCTCCGCCGTAGGTCGCGTGGTATCCCGCCCCCGGCTTTTTTCCCGGCTCCCCATACTCCATCTCGATCAACTCCCGCGTCTTGCTCATTCCTGCCCGCTCCGCCCTCGCGATCCCCTCCTTGTCATCGTCAAAGAGGATCATGTTCGTGTCAAGCTCATGCTCCAGCGGAGCCGCTGCGGCGATCAGCTCCACCCCGTCCAATCCCGCCGCCGTTTCCACTGCGGCGATCTGACGCTGCTTGATCCCCCTGCGCCCGAGACAGAACCCTGAAAACTCACCGTCCCGCTCCAGCTTCAATGCGAATTTCCCGAAACGTTTCAGATTGTCTTCAAAGATCCCGCGCCGCTCCAGCCCGAACATCTCTCTGTCCAGCTTGACCATGGCATCCAAATCCGCTGCCGTTGCCGGTTTGACATCTGCGGAACTTGCTCCGAAATCCGGATTTTTGCCGACCATGTAACTCATGCTCCTCGTCGTATTGAAGCCGAGTTTGCTGTATACACAGCTCCCTGCCGGAGTCGCGTGAAGTCTGAAACATTTGACCGGAATGTTTTCCAATAGGTAACGGATCATCGCCGAGGCTATTCCACGCAGACGGTAATCCGGATGGACCGTCACCATGTTGATGAACCCCATCGCGTTCTCGTAGATACAGCAGCCTGCCGTGCCGACGATTTTATTGTCTTCTTCCATGCAGATCATCGTGCTCCACGGCGACTCGGTCAGCAATGCACAGTCGGCGACACTCTGATTCCAGCCGACCAGCTGCGCCATCTGCTGCAGCTGAACCGACTCCTCTTTCTTCATCAAACGGATATTCATTTGGAGTCTCTCCTTTGGTTGAAAAGCCAAGTGTAAAGTTCTTCTGTCGCCAGTGCCGACGTCCATGCATCGTGCGCCGCTTCCGGATACTCGGTGTATTTGACTGGAGCATTGAGCGCCTGCAAAGCCGCGACGATCTTGCGCGTGCCTGACACCGGAACGGTCGGATCCTTCGCCCCGTGGAATGTCCAGACCGGGATCTGCGCCCATTGCGGAGCAAGCGCAACATCGCCGCCCCCGCAGATCGGAAATCCCGCCGCCCACAGCCAGGAATAACGCGCCAGCAGCTCCCACGCCGCATAACCGCCCATGGAGCCGCCGCCGATGTAACAGCGTCTGCGGTCGACCGGCTCGTAGTTCAGCACGAATTCAAGGATCGACATCGCCGCTCCCATCGCGGGCGTGAGGCGCGAATAGTCGTAGCCTTTACCGTCCCATGAGTCAACGGTGATCCACTTCTGATTGACCGGACACTGCGGCGCAAGCACAAAGCAGTTGTCCCAGTCGATGTGCTCTTTCATCAGTGCCGTGACAAACAGATGCTCGCGGTTGTCGTTTCCGCAGCCGCCAGTGCCGTGCATCATCATGATGAGAGGATAGCTTTGCGAAAAATGCACATGCTCCGGACGGTGGAGCCGGTAAGGGAGCCGGAACGCTCCATTGGAAAATGTCTTCGCTTCAAATTTGTCGATCACACTGTCGATGATCTGCTGTTTTCTGATCTTGAAATCTTCATCTGCCATAACGCAATACTCCGTTTTTCCAACTGTATAGAATCCCTTCCGCCGGCGTCTCCGGCTCGGTGAAAGTCGCTTTCCCATCCACGGAATCGGGGTCGAAGGCGGTCAGGTCGGCGCACTTTCCGACTTCGACTTTTCCGCAGTCAAGGCGGAAAATTTCCGCCGGAAGTCCCGTCATCTGATGCACCGCTTCCTCGATCTTTGCTCCCTGATCGAGCCGCAGACGCAGAAATCTTGCGAGCGCCCCGAAGGAACGCGGATGCGGCTTCCGGCTGCTGTTCTGCGCCAGGGCATTGCCGTCGCTCCCCGCCGCGCACCACGGCTGTGAGATGATCGAAAGCATGTTCTCTTCACTCATCGTGCCGAAGGCGGCGGTGGTGTTGACCGCATCCTGCGACAGCAGTTCGACCGCAAGCTCCGCCGGATCCGGCGCGATCTGCGATAAAAACTTTCCGCGGTAAGGACGGTATTTTGAAACACCGGTTTCGACCAGACGGCAGTGCTCCCAGTAAGAACTTTCCTTCGCCGCGCGCAGGTCGTTCAGCGCTTTCAGCCGCTCTTCGGTGTTCTGCAGCTTCTTCATCAGACCGGCGTCGGAAAGTTTTTTCCACTCCCCCGGCAGCGCGACGCTCAGCTGGGTCATCGACTCCGTGTAAGGATAGCGGTCGCAGGTGACGGAAAGACCTTTTTTACGCAGTTCCTCCTGCAAGGCATAGAGCGCGGGGAGTTTCTGCCAGTTCATCCGACCCGCCGTTTTGAGGTGGCTGATGTGAAAACGCTTCAGCCCCGCCCGGAAGGCGCATTCCGCCATTTCGGAGATGCTTTCCAGAAGTTTGTCCCCCTCACTGCGCAAATGCGCGGTGACGATGCCGTCGTGCCGTGCGACGACCGCCATCAGCGCGGCGATCTCCTCCTCCGTCGCGCTGATCCCGGGAACATAGAGCAAGCCGAAAGACAAGCCGGGGGCGCCCTGTTCCAGCGCGGTATCGAGCAGCTCCTGCATTTGCCGGAGCTGTTCCGGTTTCGTCTCCCGGGCTTCGTAGCCCATGACGGCGGCGCGCAAAGTGTTGTGTCCGCAGAGCGGGACCGGCGTGACCGCCGGATCCCGTCCGGCGGCGGCTGTGAGGTAACTTTGCCGGTCGCTCCACTCAAGTTTCACCCCGTATGAAGCGTAAAGCTCTTCCAGATGTTCCCGGTTTTCCGTCGTCAGCGGAAAGGGAGAAAGCCCGCAGTTGCCGCAGATCTCAGTCGTGATTCCCTGCGAGATCTTGCTGAACCCTTCCGGCGCCGCCAGAAGCGACAGATCGGAGTGTCCGTGCCCGTCGATGAAGCCGGGCGCGAGGATCGCCCCTTCGAGATCGGTGCAATGCTCCGCCGCGGAACAGGGCAGCTCCTTTTCCAGAGCGAGGATCTTTCCCTTTCCGGTCAGACAGTCGCATTTGCGCAGCGGTGCGCCGGTTCCGTCGGCAATCCAGGCACGGCGCAGCAGCAGATCGCCGGTCATGGCTTATTCAGCGCTTGATCGGTTCGACGACCGTCACGCAGGAAGGCATGCGGAAAGGTTTCGCATCTTCGCGGAACTTCGCCATGTGGGGCGTTGCAAGGTGGGCTTTCAGATGCTCTTCGGACTGCCAGGTCTCGAGGATCGTGACAAAACTGCCGCGCGTTTCCTCTTTGGTGTCGAAACAGGGCTCATAACGGATGCAGCCCTCTTCGGCGAGCTCCGTCGGCACATTGGCGAAGAGCACATCCAGAAACTGTTCCATGCATCCGGGTTTGATTTCCATACGGGCGATCACATTGACCATTTTTCAATCTCCATAACTTTTTGAGAGGATTCCGGTTAATATTTCACGGCTCTGCTCCACAGGAACGGGGCGCGGAGCCAATTCCAACTTCATTCTGTTTTCTCCGGCGGAACGGGCGGTCTTTTCCATCAGCTCCCGGCTCAGATCCGGAAATTCATTCAATTTGCGGGGAACGCCGAGTTCCGTGAGGAACGACCGGAACGAGGTGATGATCTCTTCGGGAGTTTCCCCTCTGAATATTCCGGCAAGCTCCATCGTCCGTTCCGCAACTGCGGGATTGCCCAGATAATAACGCCAGCTTTCCGGCAGAAGCATGATCGCGGCGATGCCGTGTTCGATGCGGCCGAACCATGAAAAACTGCACAGATGCGGCAGTCCGGTCGATTTGAAGCGGATCGTCATGCCGCCCAGCGCCGAGGCGATAGCCATCTTCCGCCGCGCATCCGCATCTCCGGCAAGCGCCCGTTTGAGGTTTTCCACAACGAGTTCAATGCCGCGTTTCGCCCAGCTGTTGGCGTGGAGATCGTGTCCGTCGGCTCCCGTATTGAGGAATCCTTCCATCAGATGCGCCAGCGCATCGCACCCCGTGGCGAGTGTCACATGCCGCGCCATCGTTTCCGTATAACGCGGAACAAGGCAGGCGTGTCCGGGGATGATCTGCTCCTCCTTTATCAGTTTCTTGACCTCAAGTCTGCGGTCGACGATATTGGAGTAGGGGGTCGCTTCGGAGCCGGTGCCGCTGGTGGTCGGGATGGCGAAGATCCGGGGCATCCCCCCGTCGCCCGGGACCGCCTCCTTCGTGCGGACGTTGACCCCGAAGAATCCGGAGGCGTCCCGTCCGGTATTGCACGCGAGGAGGGCCGCCTTGGCGGCGTCCAAGACGCTTCCTCCGCCCGCCGCGAACACCGGTGCTCCGGGAGCGCCGGAACGCAGGAACTCCGTCATGGAACGCACCGTTTCCAAGTCAGGTTCGGGGGAAATGGCGTCGAAGTGCCGGACTTCGCATCCGGCGGCTTTGGCGGCCTCCTGAACGTCGGCGAGCGCGCCGCAGGCGGCGGCGGAAGTGCGTCCGGTGAAGAGGACGATCTCCCGGGCTTCCTGCATGGCGCGGATCAGTTCCGGGCGGGGATCGTCGCAGAGGAGGATCCGCTCTCCCGGGCAGTTGGCAAGAAAGGTCTCTGCACGTTTCATCATAAGGACCTGCACGCAGTATAGATTTTCTCGAAGTGGTTGAAATAGCCGGGCATGGCATCCAGCGGGAGGCGTTCCTCCAGTTCAGGGATGTTTTCCCGCTCACCCGCGAGGTACTCCTGGATCCGCATGGCCAACTCTTCCAGCCGGGCGGCATCGGCGGCGGCGGTGCTCTGCACCATCTCCATGCCCTGCGGCTTGTTGCTCCGGAGCCACTGTCTGCGGAAACTGGCGGCAAAGGTTTTCACCGCCTGGACCGCCGCCGGGATCTTCACCTCCGCCAGTTCATGGAGCGCTGCCCGGTCGCCGAGGTCGTAGGCATCCTCGAGGGTGCGTCGGACCTCCAGTTTGGCGATGGCGAAGCGGTAGATGTTGATGGCGTGGCCGATGGGACCTGCTTCGTTGTCGTCGGCGTAGGGCAGAAGTTTCGCCAGCTGGCGCTTGTAGTGGGCCACGGTCTTGGTGTCGAACTCCGCATCGAAGAGTTTCGCATTGTTGAAGGCGATGCCCAGCAGAGGATCGTCCCACATGGCCATGAGAGAACAGACTTTCCGGAACTGGCGGGGGGGATCGCCCAGATCGTCCTGGTCCAAAGGATACTCCTGCAGGTCCAGTTCCAGCTGCGCTGCTTCCAGTTGGGCGGCGTAGTTGGAGAAGCAGACCGCCGCGAAACGTTTCCCGGTGCGGCGCTTATCCTCGAAGCCGAAGGCGAGGTCCGCTCCCCACGCGAGGCCGGTCAGCACCGAATCCATGGCGCAGACGTTGGAGCAGTTTCCCCAGAGGGTGTACATGAACTCCGTGACTTTCTCCTTCAGACAGGCCTCCATGCAGGGCTTCACGGTGACGACGCTCTGGGCGTGATCGTACCACGGACGGTACCAGGTCCAGAGCCCGGAGCCCATCATCACGTCCGGCGAGGAGGAGAGTTCCCGGTGGAGCCGGATCATATTCTGATAGACCCGGGGATTTTCGTTGTAGTAGTCCCAATAGACCAGCTGGACGCCCTTGGGGACCTGTCTGCGCTGTTCGGGAGTGAACTTCAGCTGCGGCACGTAGTAGCGCCCGTCCTTGTCCGCGATGCGGAAGAACATGTCGCCCCAGATTATGGGCTGGAGCCCCTCCTTTGTGCAGATGTCCCGCACCATCAGCAGGTGGCGGGTGAAGACCTCGAATTCATCCCGGGGGCCGTAGAGCCGGTACGCCTGCCCTTTGCCGAGATCCCATGCTTCGTCCATGCCGACGTGGAGCCGGCGGCTCCGGAAGGCCTTGCTCCAGAAGGCGATCATTTTGGCGATGAGTTTTTTCGTCTCCTCCGCGTCGGTGAGCAGTACGGCGGCGGTGTCCCGCACCTTGCCGTAGCCCGGCCACTGGAGGAGGCTGGCCATGTGCCCCAGCACTTGGATGCAGCCCACCATCTCCACGCCGAGGTCGGCGGCATAGGCGTCGATCTCCTGCAGTTCCTCGAGGGTGTAGGCGCCGCGGAGGTATCCGAAGTAAGTCTCGCCCTCCAGTTTGTAGGTCTCCTCGGCGTAGAGCATCACGAGGTTGTAGCCCATGAGGGCGAGGCGGCGGAGCCAACGTTTCACGCCTGGAACGGTCATCACGGCGCCCCGGGAACAGTCCAGCATTATGCCGAAACTGCGGAAGCAGGTCTGCTCCTGCCCGGTCAGTCCGGCGAGAGCGGAACCGATCCCCCGGGCGGCGCCGGAAAGACCGTTGCAGGTGATGCGGTATCCGCCGGGGACCCGCTCCACCTTGGAACGGATGCCGTCGCCCGGTTTTTTCACGAATTCCAACTGAAGTCCCCGCCCGGAGGCGCGTACGGGGTATTCCTCCTCCAGATGCCGGAGCATGGGGACGAATTCTGCCGGGACGGAGGTTTCTTTCCAGATCAGATCGCTCATTTTCGATTTCCTTACGTGCTTCAGAAGCCTTTGCTGCCGTAGGCAACGCGGCTGTAATTGTTGAGGAAATTTCCCGGCGCCGAGGGTGGGAGCGTGCGTTCGAGTTCGGGGATGCTCTCTGCATCGCCCGCCAGAAACTCCCGGATGCGCCGCCCGGTCTCTCTGATGCGGGCGATGGTGCCGGCGTTCCGGACTTGGATCATCTCCAGCCCGTGGGGCAGTGAACCGGCCATCCACTGCTTCGTGAAGGAGCGGTCGAACTCCTCCATGGCGGCGGTGGCGGCGGGGACCATGGCGACGGCAATCTCCCGCAGGGCGGCGCGGTCTCCGGCATCGTAGGCGGCCTTGAGCGAACTGCGAAGTTCCACCTTGGCCATGAGGGCGCGGATGGTATTGACCGCGTGGGCGACGTTTCCGGCGTTCTTCTCCTCCACGCGGGGGAGAAGGCGGCAGAGAAGTTCGTCGCACTTGTCCATGAACTTCAGATCGAACTCCGGATCGGAGCGCTTGTAGTCGTCGAAGGCGATGCCGAGAAGCGGATCGTCCCAGAGGATCATGGGGGTGATGATGCGCAGAAGTCCGTTGATCACTTTGCAGTGGGAGGTCAGTTCGATGAACTCCTTGCTGTCCTTGTCGGCGTGCTCCGGATCGGCCTCGATGTACTGCATTTCGCCGGCGGCGGTCTGCGCCCAGTAATCGGCTCCGCAGACGGCTTCGAAGCGCCGGGCCGTGATCTCCTCGTCCTCCTGCCCGTAGGAGAGGTCGGAGGCAAAGACCACCCCCGCCAGCGTGGAATCGAAGTGACAGTAGGCTCCGTCATCCTCCCAGAGGGTGAAGAAAAGTTCCTTCACCTTGCGGGTGCGGCAGGCGGCAATGCAGGGCCGGATGGTGGCCGCGGTACGGATGTGATCGTACCAGAGTGTCTCCCAACTCCAGATGCCGGAGGCCATGACGGGGGCGAAGCCCATTTCGCAGTGGCGGTCCAGCAGTTTCTCGTAGAGTTCCCGGGATTCGCTGTAGTAGTCCCAGTAGGCGAGCTGGACGTTCCGGGGGATGGCCGCCGCCACGTCCTTCGGCACGGGGAAGTTCGGATTGTGGTAGTCGTGATCGGGATTGGAGAGCCGGAAATACATGTCGCTCCAGATCATGGGGGCGAGGCCGCGCTCTTTGCACATGTCGTTGACGCGGGCAAGATGGCGGTTGAAGATGTCGAACTCCCGTTCGTAGCCGTGGAGGTTCAGGAAGCGTCCCCGGCCGAGGCCCCAGGTCTCATCCATGCCGATGTTGATCCGGCGGCTCCGGAGGGCCTTGCTCCAGAAATCGAGGATCTTTTCGATGAGGGCGTAGGTCTTGGGTTCGTCAGCCAGCATGACGGTGGGCATGTCGGTGATGCCGCCGTAGGCGCCCCGCCAGCGCAGAAGGTTGGTCATGTGTCCCAGCACCTGACAGCATCCCACCAGTTCGATGCCGAGTTTCCCGGCGTAGTCGTCCAGGTCCTGCAGCATTTCGAGGGTGAAGTTGGGTTCCGCGTAGCCGAAGAAGGGTTCGCCCTCCAGTTCGAAGGAACTTTCCGTGTAGAGTAGAAGCTGATTGTATCCGCAGAGGATCATGCGCCGCATCCAGCGTTTCAGTTCCTCGGGCTTCATGACCATGCCCTGCCCCTGATCCAGCATGATGCCGAGGCTGGAGAAACCGGTCCGCTCCTCGCCGTCCAGTCCGGAGAGGGCGCTGCCGATGCCCCGTCCGGCGGCGGCGAGATTGGAGTATTCGATGGTGATGCTGCCGGACTTCCGGGTGACCCGGGAGACCGTCTCCTTGGACTTGACGGGTCTGAATTCCAGTTTCAGCCCCCGGCCCTTGGACAGGATGGGATACTCCTCGCCGAGAAGTTTCAGCATGGACACAAGTTCCGCGGGCAATTTCTCCGCCGACCAGATGAGATTGCTCATTTCAATGACCTTTCTTTGTTGCCGTGCACATCCCTGGACCGGATCACCAGATCTGTCCGGCGGTGTGGATCTTCGTGTGAGTGTGGAGCCGCATGGAGGGCGCCGAAAGCGGCAGCCGCGCCTCCAGTTCGTCGATGACGTCGGTGTCGCCGTTCAGAAACTCCCGGAGCCGCCGTCCAAGCTCCTCCAGCCGGGCGATGACGCCGGCGTTGCGGACCTGGATCACCTCCAGCCCGAAGGGCTTGGCCGTGTTGAGCCACTGCTCCCGGAAGGAGGAATCGAACTCCTTCATGGCGGCGATGGCGGCAGGGACCATGGTGACGGCGATTTCCCGGAGCGCCACCCGGTCTCCGGCATCGTAGGCGGCTTCGAGGGAACCCCGCAGTTCCGTTTTGGTCATGATGGCGCGGAGGGTGTTCACCGCGTGAGCGACGTCGCCGGCGGCGTTCTCGTCGATGCGGGGCAGCAGATGGCAGAGGATCTCGTCGCATTTGTCCACCAGCTTCAGGTCGAACTCTGGGTCTTTGCGCTTGTAGCTGTCGAAGGCCATGCCGAGGAGGGGATCGTCCCAGATCATGTCGGGAGTCTTCACCAGCAGCATTTTGGTGACGGGATCGGCGGCGGGGGAGTCGATGTAGCACATCTCTCCCGCAATAATCTGGGAGGCGTAGTCCGCGTGGCAGATTGCTTCGAAGCGGGCGGCGGTCAGTTCCTCGTCATCGGAGCCATAGGCGAGGTCGGAGGCAAAAACGATTCCCGCCAGCGCCGAATCGTAATGGCAGTAAGCGCCGTCATCCCCCCACATGGTGAAGCAGAGTTCCCTGACTTTGCGGGAACGGCAGGCGGCGATGCAGGGCCGGATGGTGGCGGCCGTGCGGACGTGGTCGTACCACATTTTGCTCCACGTCCAGATGCCGGAAGCCATGACGGGCGGGAACCCCATTTCGGCGTGGCGGTCGATCATGGTTTCGTAGAAGGACTGCTCGTTGTGGTAGTAGTCCCAATAGACCAGACGGACGTTCTTCGGGATGGCGGAGGCGACGTCCTTCGGGACCTTATGGTTCGGATCGTAGTAGTCGTGGGCAGGATTGGAGAGCCGGAAGTACATGTCGCTCCAGATCATGGGGGCGAGACCCGCCTTTTTGCACATGCCGTTGACTTTGGCAAGATGGCGGTTGAAGACGTCGAACTCCCGCTCGTAGCCGTGGCGGTTGAGGAAAACGCCGCGGGCGAGGTCCCAGGCCTCGTCCATGCCGATGTGGATGCGGCGGCTCCGGAGGGCTTTGCCCCAGAAGTCCAGCATCTTTTGAATGAGTGCGTAGGTCTTGGGTTCATCCACCAGCATGACGGTGGCGGTATCCTTGATGTCCTGATAGACGTCGGCCCAGCGCAGCGTCGATTGCATGTGGGCGAGGACCTGAATGCAGCCCACCAGTTCGATGCCGAGATCGGCGGCGTATTGATCCAGTTCCTGCAGTTCCTCGAGGGTGTAGCCGCCCCGCATGTAGCCGAAGAAGGGGTCGTCCTCCAGTTCATAGGTATTCTCTGCGTAGATGAGGATCAGATTATTTCCCGCGAGGGCGAGGCGGCGCATCCATCCTTTCACGTGGTCCACCTTCATCACCTGATTGCGGGAGACGTCCAGCATGATGCCGAGGCTGGAGAAGGGGGTGCGTTCCGTTCCGTCGACGTCGGCGAAGGCGTTTCCGAGGCCCCGGGCGGCGGCGGCGATGCTGGTGTATTCGATGGTGACGCTGCCGGACTTGCGGGTGACCCGGGAGACGGTATCCTTATCCTTGATGCGTTTGAACTGCAGTTTCAGGCCCCGGCCCCGGGAGGAGACGGGATACTCGAACTCCAGCGCTTCCAGCATGGGGATCAGTTCGGATGGGGTGGTCTCCTGCGACCAGACGAAGTTGCTCATGATGAAATTCCTTTTTGTGGAAGTTTTATCCGGGAGGTCCGTTGTTACCGGGATAACTTAACCCTCGGGGAATTTGATTTCAAGTCCACCTTTGGTGAAACGCCGGAATTTTACCGGGAAAGTGCGTAAAAAACCGGGGGACAGACCGCAAATAGAGATACTGCCTGACA
Organism: Lentisphaeria bacterium UBA1784; assembly: GCA_002315455.1. GTDB lineage: Bacteria > Verrucomicrobiota > Lentisphaeria > Victivallales > Victivallaceae > UBA1784. The sequence goes on along the minus strand of DCGG01000105.1, from coordinate 1,746 downwards.
AGTCTGACGGGACCGACGGAGAAAACTACTTTTTGCTGAAGAGGGCGCGGACCAGTTTGCCGGTGATCTCCACCGGATGTTTGCCGATGGCTTCCCGCTTTGCCTTGAGATTGGGGCACCCTGCCTGAGCTTCGGCGACCCACTCCCGGGCGAACGTGCCGTCCTCGATCTCCCGGAGGCAGGCTTTCATGCGCTCCTTGATGTCGGGCGTGAAGACCTTGGGCCCGTTGACGTATTCGCCCCATTCTGCGGTGTTGGAGATCACTTCGTTCATCCACTGGATGCCGCCGTTGTGGACGAGGTCCGTCACCAGCTTCACCTCGTGGACGCACTCGAAGTAGGCGATCTCCGGCGGATATCCCGCCTCCACCAGCACTTCGAAGGCGTACTTCATCAGGTCCACCATGCCGCCGCAGAGGACGTTCTGTTCGCCGAAGATGTCCTCGCAGGCTTCCTGCGCCATGGTGCACTCCATGACGCCGGCGCGGGTCAGCCCCTGCGCCTTGGCGATGGCGAGGGCGGTGGTGCGGGCGTGCCCGGAGACATCGGTCTGCACGGCGATGAGGCCGGGGGTGGAGAATCCCGCGAGGAAGAGTTTGCGGACCTCATTGCCGGGACCCTTGGGGGCGACCATGATGACGTCCACTCCGGCGGGAGCCTTCACCTGACCGAAGGCCACGGAGAACCCGTGGGCGGTGACGATGGTCTTGCCGTGGGCGAGGCCGGGTTTGATCTCCTTGTCGAAGACGGGACCGTGGATCTCATCCGGCAGCAGGATCATGAGGACGTCGCCCTGCCTGGAGGCTTCTGCCACGCTCATGACGGTGAATCCGTCCTGTTTCGCCTTTTCTTCGGACTTTCCGGGACGGTTTCCGACGATGACGCTCAGTCCGGAATCCCGCATGTTGAGGGCCTGTGCCCGGCCCTGGGCGCCGTACCCGAGAACGGCGATGGTCTTTCCCTTCAGAACGGAGAGTTCCACGGCGTCGTCGTGAAGGATCGTCAATTGTTTCATGATAACAGTACCTCGCTTGATTGCATCCCCTCGGGAGGCGGCAAGGCTTCGGGGAGGGAAAACATTCGTCATGCCATAATATACCCTCTCCTGCGGCGATAATCAAGGGCCGCTGGCGCCGGAAGGCAGGGCGAAGGGGTGCTTGTCCCTCCGCGGCGCATTGTGCGCGGAGGGGAGCACGACTTTTTTGGCTTTTATTTAATTTTTTACTTGTATTTTTTTTTTGAAGTACATTACGCAAAGGTTTGGAGCGCAACTTTGATTTTCTGCATAAAATCAGAGGATTCGGATCTTTGCTTTCCCGCAGAAGCGGGGGGCGTGCAGGGTAAAAGTGGTGATTTCGGCAGGCGGGATCGTCCGGGCTGCCGATTTGGTATGGATGATTCAACATTGTTTGTTGTCTTTTTGGGAAAGGAAGAAAAGATGAGTGACGTGAATGCAAACATGGTCTACAATGAATTGACCGGTCAGTGGGAAGACGCCGTTTTTTCGGGGAATCCCTTGTTGGCAACGGCAAATGACACCGTCATCACCACGCGCGTTGAGGTTCCGGCAGGCGAAACCAGTTCGCTTGTGTCCGGCGCGACCTACACCAATCCGGACTACTGGCAGGGTGACGGCGGTGTGGCGTACGTATCTTCCGGCGGCACGCTTTATACCAACGGCGCAAACTTTACCAGCAACCGCGCCAACGGGCTCGGCGGCGCGATCTACAACGTCTCCGGCGGCAC
>DCGG01000128.1:7656-17669 GCA_002315455.1 Lentisphaeria bacterium UBA1784 | reverse complement strand
CCTTTGCTTTTTTCGCGGTCGCGGTGGAGAAAAGTCACCACGTCGGCGTCCTGTTCAATAGCACCGGAGTCGCGCAGGTTCGCAAGCTTCGGTTTCGAGTTCGCACTGGCGTTTTTATCGACCTCGCGGTTCAGCTGTGCGAGCACGAGGAACGGGATCTTCAGATCTTTTGCCAGCGTCTTGATCGCTCCCGAGATCTTCTGGATCTCCGCCTGACGGCTGTCAAGCCGTTCGTCGGCATTCATCAGACCGATATAGTCGATGACTACGAGCTGGATCTTCTCTTTCATCTTCAGACGGCGCGCCTTGGCACGCAGCTCCGCGATCGAAAGACCGCCGGTGGGGTCGATGAAGATCTTCGCCTTGTTCAGCACTCCGGCGGCAGCCTGCAGCCGGTTGAATTCGGCATCGCCCATCTGATGATTCCAGAAAACCGATTCCGGGACATTGGCTTCGCCGCAGAGCAGGCGGCGGACGATCTGCTGTTCGGTCATTTCCAAGCTGAAGAAGGCACAGGGAACGGGCGGCTTGCCGTCGACTCCGTGAATGCCGATGTTGGAAAGGATGTTCAGCGCCAGACTGGTTTTGCCGATCGAAGGACGCGCTGCAAGAATGAACATTTCACCGGGTTTGAGACCGCCGGTGTATTCGTCGACGATGGAGTATCCGGTCTTCAGACCGGTTTCGACCTCGCCGTTCTGGATCTTTATCAGTTCCTCAAATTCCTTGCGGACCAGACTTTTCACGGCGACGATCTTCGCCGAAGCGTCTTCGCCGCGGATCTGGAAGATCTTGTTTTCGATCTCATCCATCAGAGAGTCGACATCTTTTTCCGCATCGTAGCAGTTCAGCAGCGATTCGGAACAGACGGTGATCATCTGGCGCAGCGTGTCATATTTGACCAGCGTATTGCACCAGGTTTCGAGATTGACTGTCGTCGAAATCGCCATTTCGAGTTCAGCCAGATAGACCTCTCCGCCGACTGCATCGAGCTTGTTTTTTTCACGCAGTCTCTGTACGACGGAAAGCAGGTCGACATTTTTGATGTCTTCCTTGCCCAGTTCGCAGATCGTGGCGTAGATCTCGCGGTGGGCGGGATTATAAAACACGGCGCGGTCTTTGAAGAGACCGCGCACACTGTCCAGAAGCTCGGCGGAGGGATCGCGCAGCAAGGCGGCAAGGACCGCCTTTTCCACGGAATCCGCATGCGGCTGCGGACGGTCTGGCAAAGCTGCCGGGACCGCCGCGCCGTTTTTTTTGTACTCGCCGGGCATTTGTCTTCAGACCTCAGCCGCGGACGACCCAGAGTTTGATCTTCGCGGAGACATCGGCATGGAGCTTGATTTCGACATCGAAGCTGCCGAGGGTCTTGATCGGATCCATCTTGATCCGGGTGTGTTCGACGGTGTAGTTCTGCTTCGCGAGCTCTTCCGCGATCATGCGGGGAGTGACGGAGCCGAAGAGCTGATCGTCGTCGGTCGCCTGCATCGCCAGAGAAAGCTCGACGGTGTTGAGTTTCTCGGCGAGAGCTTTGGCATCAGCCAGCTCTTTGGCGCGGCGCTCGGCGATGATCGCCTTGCGGGACTCGATCAGACGGAGAATTCCGGGAGTCGCCTTGGCGGCGAGTCCGCGGGGGAGCAGATAGTTGCGGGCATAGCCGGGAGCAACATGAACTTCGTCGCCGGCGAGACCGAGCTTCTCGACGTCATCGAGAAGAATCAGCGTGATGTGAGCCATGATAATTTACCCTTTCCTGAAATTAGTAGACCAGCGCAACGATGCGGGCACGTTTGATCGCCTGAGCGAGCATCTTCTGATGATCCGGGCAGGTGCCGGTGATGCGGCGGGGCATGATCTTGCCTTTTTCCGTCTGGAACTTGGACAGAGTTTCGGCATCTTTGAAATCGATGTAGTTGACCTTGGCCTCGCAGAAACGGCAGACCTTCGGTTTCACTTGGGTGCGCCGACGGGCGCCGGCGGGTTTTCTGGGCTGCATAATATGAAATCCTTTCTTTTAGAATATTTTTATGCTTGAAACATGAAATTAAAATGGAATATCATCGACCATTGCGGTACTGTCGCCGCTTTCCGGCTGCTCCGGCATCGGAGGCAGATCGGAGGGATCCTGACGCTGAACAGGGGCTGCCGCCGGATTGACCGAACGGTTGTAGGAGCCGAAACTGCGCTCCTCGCCGCCCTGCGCACCATAGTTTCCTTCGCGCGGCGGATACACATTGTCGCGCGGCGGATAGTTCCCTTCTCGCGGCGGATAGTTTCCTTCGCGCGGCGAATACGCATTGTCGCGCGGCGGATAGTTTCCTTCGCGCGGCGGATACGCATTGTCACGCGGCGGATAACCGCCTTCCTGCGGACGGCGGGTCATGAACTGGATCTGTTCTGCAACTACGCGCAGTTTGGAACGCTGACCGCCTCCGTTGCGATCCTCCCACTGGTCAAGCTGGAGTCGTCCTTCAACCATGACCTGAGAACCCTTTGCAAGAAACTGCTTGCAGTTATTGGCGCTTTTGCCCCAGACGACAACATCGACGAAGCAGGTGTCTTCGCACTCCTGTCCGTTGCTGAGATAGCGGCGGCTCACGGCGAGCCGCAGTTCGCAGACGCTCTGTCCGCTCGGAAGACCGCGCAGATCAGGATCGCGGGTCAGATTCCCGAGCAGGAATACTTTGTTCAGTGACGGCATGTTTATGCTCCTTTGCGTTGTAACAGAATGTTCCGCTGTCGAATGAATACCGATTTTGCTGGATGCGGATTATTCCAAGTTCAATTTGATTTTCGTAACCGGAGACTCGGGACGCTCGTCCAGAATGATCAGGTTGCGCAGAATACGCTGATCCAGTTTATATTTGTCCTTGATCTCGAGGATCTTGGCGGGCTCGACTTCAAAGAAGAAGTTGTAGTAGAGTCCAGCCTTGTGACGGTCGATCTCATAGGTGAACTGACGGCGTCCCATGGAAACGGCTTCGCCCATGGTTCCGCCCATGGAGGCGATCAGGTCGGAAAATTCCTTGCTGAATGCCGCACCCTCATCATCGGTCTTCCGGATGTCCAGAATGAACACAGCTTCGTATTTTTTCAAAATAAACCTCTTTTCCTTTAGAAATTGGTTTTTTGTTCCTCTCCGGCCTCCGGAGACCACGCATTGAATTGGTTCATCGCGCGTCCCAGACCGGAACTCAATACCGTTTTGACTGCCTGTGCCGCTCCGTCCAGCGAAGCCTCGAAGAGTTTCAACTCCTCGCCCTCGAAGCCGGAGAGCACGTAATCCACCGTTTTTCCCGGTTCCGGCCGGCCGATGCCGACCCGGAGCCGTTTGAAATTCTCGCTTCCCAGTTGGGCGATGATAGATTTCAGACCGTTGTGTCCGCCATCCGATCCGCCTGCCCGGAGCCGCAACCGGCCCAGCGGCAGATCCATATCATCCACCACGACCAGGATCTCCTCCGGAAGCAACTGGCGCTTCCGGGCGAGACATCCCACGGCTTCTCCGCTCAGATTCATGAACGTCTGAGGCATCTGAAGCTCCAGGGGACGGCCCCGGAATCTCCCGGTGAAACAGCGGCTTTGTGCGATGCTGATCTCCTCGAAACGTCCCGGCCAGCCGGCCAGCAGTCTCTCGATGACCATGAAACCCGAATTATGCCGGCTCCTGCTGTACTCCGGACCGGGATTTCCCAGCCCGACCACCAGCCGGACGTTCGGAGCTTCTCCACGCACCTCCGCCATGAAACAACAGCCTTACTTTTCCTTGTTTTCCTTCTCCGCAGCGCGGGCTTCCGCCTTCTTCTCGTTGATGGCCTCGGGCTCCGTGGCAGCGGCCTCGCCCTCGGCAGGCTCAGCAACGACCTCCTCCTTCGGACGGACGACGTGGAAGACTACCGCAGACGGATCGACTTCGGTACGGACGCCGTTGGGCAGGACCAGCTGACCGACAGTGAGCGCATCGCCGATGTTGAGAGCGGTGACGTCGGCCTTGATGGCCTCGGGCAGATCGGCAGGACGGCAGATCACGTGGAGTTCGTGGATCTCCTGCTCCAGAATACCGCCGTGGGCGGCACCGTAGGACTCGCCAAAGGCGTGGACCGGCACCTCGGAGTGGATCTCCTCGTTGAGGTTCACCACCTGGAAGTCGATGTGGACCACGTAGTTCTTCAGGTGGTTGAACTGGACTTCGCGGACCAGCGCAGGCTGATCGGCTTTGCCGTCCTTCAGCATCACGATGTGGGAGTGAAGAGCGGAAAAGACTTTCCACTCATCCGCGTTCACCGCGATTGCCTTCGGCTCCAGGCTCTTGCCGTAGATGATCGCAGGGATCATCCCGGCACGACGCAGACGACGCGAAGCGTTGTTACCGAACTCGCTGCGCGCTTCGACTGCGATGTGGGGGGTTTCTTTGCTCATGGAATTCCTTTCTGATTAGTTATCCAGAGTTGTTCCTGACGAATTGTTATCTGACTTCACTTCTGATTATAGAAGAGAGAAGAGATCGACTTGGCTTCGTGGATCCGCCGGATCGCCTCGCCCAGCAACGGCGCGATGCTCAAGACCCTGATCTTGCCGTTGAGGGTATCCGTGATCGGAACGGCATCGGTCGTGATCAGCTGTTCGATCTCCGGAGTATCCAGAAGTTTCTGCTTGCCCTTCTCGTTGAGCAGGCAGTGGGAAACGGCGGCATAGACCTTCTTGGCGCCGTGTTCCTTGAGGATCTTGGCGGCGGCGCAGAGGGTGCCGCAGGTGCTGGTCAGGTCATCGGTGATGACGCAGACCCGGTCCTTCACCTCGCCGACGAGGTGGCTGGAGGCGACGGTATTGGCATCAATGCGGCGCTTGGAGACCACCGCAAAACCGGCGTTCAGCATGTCGCCATAGGCCATGGCCATCTTGGTGCTTCCGGAGTCGGGAGCCACCACCACGCTGTGCTCGTCGGTGATGGTCTTGAGGTACTCCACCAAGACCGGACGGGCATAGAGGTGATCCACGGGGATGTCGAAGAAGCCCTGGATCTGCTGGGCATGGAGATCCATGGTCAGCACCCGGTCGGCGCCGGCGACGGTGAGCAGATTGGCCACCAGCTTGGCGGTGATGGGCACCCGGGGTTTGTCCTTGCGGTCCTGCCGGGCGTATCCGAAATAGGGCAGGACGGCGGTGATGCGGGCGGCGCTGGCGCGGCGGGCCGCATCGATCATGATGAGCAGCTCCATGAGGTTGTCATTGGGCTTGTTGCAGGTGGGCTGGATCAGGAAGGCATCCGCCTGACGGACCATCTCCTCGAACTGCGCAAAGATTTCGCCGTCGGGGAAATGGGTGATGTGCACCTTTCCGAGGCTGATGCCGAGGTAATCGGCGATCTTCTGCGACAGTTCCGGGTGCGAAGTCCCGGAATACACGCAAATGTGGCGGCTCTCTTCCATGACAAATCCTTTCCTTGGTTGTAGAGCGGAAGTGCCCACGGCACCTCCCGTCATTCCGGAAAGAGACCAAACAGAGAGGAAACACGGCAGGAGCCGAATGGCACGTTGCGCGCCATAGCCGCGTCCGGCTGGGCGGACACGACCGGAAATCCTCACGGTTCGGCAGCCGACGTTACAGCCGCCTATGACCCGATTTTCGGGACAAGGTTCCGGGACGACCAATCGTTGACAAACAATTCGGTCACACATTTAATATACTGCCGGTTCCGGCAAAAGTCAAGCGGTTCCTCTTTTCAGCGACGGGAAAATTCGCAGCCGCAGAACTCCTGCCGGTAGAAGCCGTACTCCGCCGCGATCCGGCAAGAGCGCAGGTAGCCGTCCTGCTTCTTGAAGTCCCACGGCTCGAAAGAGGCGTACTGCCCGCCCACCGCGAAGATGGTCTTGCTGGACTTCATGGGGCTGACGGTCAGCGTCGTGGCGAAATGGCACCCCAGTTCCTGCGCCCGGAGCGCGGTCCGCATCAGGCTGTAGCCGAAACAGGCTGTGCAGCGCAGACCCCGCTCCGGTTCCATCTCCAGCCCGGAGACGTGCCGGAGCCAGGCCTCATGATCGTAGGGGTCCACCTCCAGTTCGAGATGGTTGAGTTCCGCGAGAAAGCGGACCCACTCCAGGCGGTGCCCGAATTCCGCCGCATCCGCCAGATTGGAGTTGGAATAGTAGAGCCGCACCTGCCGTCCCCCGTTCAGCAGACGCTCCACGCATCCGCCGCCGCAGGGTGCGCAGCAGATGTGCAGAAGCAACAGGGGGAGTTCCCCGGATGCGGTCCGGGGGGGCACGTTCTTTCCGGCTGGCACGGGACGGAGGCTCCTATTTCAGGTGCATCTCTCCCGCGACGGCGGCGTTCCGCATGAGTCCGGCAATGGTCATGGGACCGACCCCTCCCGGCACGGGAGTGATGGCGGAGGCCACCTCCGCCGCTTCCGCGAAATTCACGTCGCCGCAGAGACGGCCCTTGCCGGTGGCGGGATCGACCACCCGGTTGATGCCCACATCGATGACCACGGCCCCCGGCTTCACCATGTCGCCGGAGACGAAGTTCGGCTTGCCGATGGCCGCCACGAGGATGTCCGCATCCCGGGTGAAACGCCGGATGTCGGGGGTCCCGGAGTGGACCACCGTCACGGTGGCGTTGGCGCCGGCGGCCTTCTGCAGAAGCAGGGCGGCCATGGGTTTGCCCACGATGTTGGAGCGACCGATGACGACGGCGTGCTTGCCCTTGGGATCGTTCCCGCTGCGACGCAGAAGTTCCATGACGCCCCAGGGCGTGCAGGGCATGAAGCCCTTCTGCTGACCGATGAGCAGACGGCCCACGTTCCGCTCGGAGAAGCAGTCCACGTCCTTGTCGGGATCGATGGCGAGGATCACCTTGGCCTCATCCACCTGCGGAGGCGGAGGAGACTGGACGAGAATGCCGTCCACGGCGGGATCGGCGTTCAGTTTGGCAATGAGGGCGAGGACCTCCTCCGTGGAGGATTCCGCCGGAAGGTGGTACATCTCGGAACGGATCCCCACTGCGGCGCAGGCCTTGATCTTGTTCTTCACGTAGACCTGACTTGCAGGGTCCTCCCCCACCAGTACCACGGCGAGCCCGGGGAGTTTGCCTTTTGCCGTCAGAACTTTCACCATTTCGGCGGTCTCCGCGTTGATCTCCGCCGCGATCGCCTTTCCGTCAATGATCTTTGCCAACATGATGTTTCTATTCCTTTCCGTGGCCGGGTTCAATCCCGGTCCGATGTTTCTTCGTTATCCTTGTTCCGGTACTTCTCCGCCATGCGGACCAATGCCACCCGGAACCTTCCGATGGCGTCGCAGTAGTCGTCCGTGGTGCTGCGGAGAGTCTGATTTTTCCCACCGACGGCCGAGGGAGAACGGCGGCGGTTGGCGCTGATCCGGTCGGTGACCCAGAGCGAATAGTGTTCAACGTCCACCGTGACCAGCGTGGGAGACGGGATCCTGGTCTGCCGGGAACGCTTGCCTGACGCATATTCCTGATCGGTACGCCGTTCCCGCCAGTGCTGCTGATGGGCGGAGCGGTACTCCCGCATGGAGGTCTTCAGGAAAGAGGGCCTCCGGCCGTTCAACTGTGTGGGCGAGATGGACGAAAAGATCTTCTGAAGCAGCAGTGCGTTCGGCACCGGATCCGCCTCCCCCGTCCCCCCTTCCACGGAGTGGATGCTGCGGGCCAGGACCGTCAGGTCAAAGAGCTGCTGGCGCATCTTCTTGTGGAAATCCCGGGCGGGGTCCGAAACGAGGGCGCTCCAGAAATCGATCTCCACCAGATCCAGCTGGTGTTCCAGCTTGCGGAGGTTCCGCAGGTTGTTCCGGGCGGCGTCGGAGAGACTCCGGCTGTCCGTCGGTTCGTCGAAGGCCCCGTTCCCCTGCCGGACCTTGCGCTGGTCCACGGTCTTTGCGCCGAAGGCCGGAGCCGAGAGCAGAAACAACGCGATGAGTCCGTTCCCCGCGGCGAGCAGCGGCGCAGTCATGGGGAAACGCTTCCGGAACGCCATGATCACTCCCCTTTTTCCAGATCTTCCGCGAGCCGTTTGCTCAAAGTTTCGGCGGTGGCAGCCAGTTCGCCGTCGGCGTACTTCAGCTGGCGCCAGTTCCAGCGGAATCCGTCCTCCACGCCCCGGGGCACAACGTGCAGATGGGCGTGCATCACCACCTGTCCGGCGGCGGCGCCGTCGGCGAGATGGAGGTTGAAGGCGTCGTAGTCCATTTTCCGGCGCAGGGCGATGCCGATCCGGGATCCGACGCGGAACATCCGTCCGGCGGTGGCTTCCGGGATGGTGGAACTGGATTCATGGTGCTCCTTGGGGATCACCAGCACGTGTCCCTTGTTGATGGGAGAGATGTCCAGAAAGGCATAGACCAGATCGTCCTCGTAGATCTTGGCGGACGGGATCTCCCCTGCGATGATCTTACAGAAAATACAGTTGTTCATTTGATCTCCTTGAAAAGTTTGATGATGGAATCCTTGTCTCCGAAAATCGTCAGTGTGTCGCCCTTGCCGAGGACAGTATCCGCCGCGGGAACGCTCTCCTCCGCACTCCCGAAGGAACGCCGGAGCAGAATGGAGACCTGATGGCGGTTCCGCAGGTCCAGTTCCCGGAGGGTCTTCCCCTGAAACACTTCGGGGACAGTCACCTCCGCAATGGCGGAGCCTTTGAACTCGAAGAAGTCGGTGATGTTCGACAGCGCGAGGCGCCGGGCGAGGCGCCGGGCGACATCGTGCTCCGGCTGGATGACTTCGTCAGCGCCCAATCGGTAGAGGATGCGTTCCTGCGTGTCGGTGTCGGCCTTTACCAGGATCCGCTTTGCGCCCTCCTGTTTCAGGAAGGTCAGGGCCATGATCTGCTTCTCGAAGTGTGAACTCATGCTCAGGATCACGGTGTCAAAAGAACTTACGTTCAACTCCTTGATAGTGTCCTCGTTTCCGGCGTCGCCGATGACGGTCTGGGTCACCTGATCGGCGAAAGGCTCCACCCGTCCGGGATCGATGTCGCAGACCAGGACCGCATGACCGGCATTGGCCAGTTCCGCCGCCAGCTTGGAGCCGAAGGTCCCCAGTCCGAAAACCGCATAACTGTTTTTTGCCATGGTATTTCCCCGTAAAATTGATGGTTCAGATTTCGTCAGCTGATGATGATCTTTCCCTCCGGGCGCGAGATCGCGCTGGACCTCTCCCGCCCCATCAGAGAAAGCATCAATGCAAAGGGACCGATCCGTCCCACGAACATCAGTACCATGATGAAAAACCGTCCGCCCGGAGAGAGCATGCCCGTGGTACTCCCGATGGAGAGCCCGGTGGTGCTCAGTGCGGAGGCCGTTTCAAACCCGATCTCCATCGTATCAATGTCCGGCGAGATCCAGCGGAGGATCAGCGTGCTAATCCCGAAGAGCAGAACAAAGAGAACGATGATCGTGAAGGAACGCAGGACGTTCCCCGTCGATATTTTCTGCCGGAACATCAGAATGTCCCGATTTCCGGCGCAGGTATTCAGGACCGCCGCCGCCGCCACGCCCACCGCCGTGACCTTGATGCCGCCGGTGGTGGAGCCGGGACCGCCGCCGATCAGCATCAGAAAAACGGCGAAAATCAGCCCCTGATCCGTCAGTTGATTGACGTCCACGCCGGGCAGCCCGCAGGTCCGGGTGATGGAGGAGAGGAACCAGGAATCCGCCCAGCTCAGACTTCCGCCGGACCTCAGCCCGATGAAGCGGAAGATCAACATCCCAGCCGCCAGCAGGAAAAAAGAGGTGGAGAGCACCACCCGGGAGTGAAGCGTCAGACGGTTCTGGCGTTTCCGGAACACCTGCGTCAGGTCGTAGATCACATAAATCCCCAGTCCGCCGAGGACGCAGAGGAGGGAGCAGACGAACTTGACGGGAGTGCTCCGGGTGATGAGTTCCGTCCCCGCCGGAGTGATCCCCGCGTTGCAGAAACTGGAGACGGAGAGAAAGAGCGCATCCCAAAGAGCGCGGAAGACCGGCTGGCCCTCCCAGAGCAGCAGGCCGTACAGT
>DCGG01000128.1:0-7641 GCA_002315455.1 Lentisphaeria bacterium UBA1784 | reverse complement strand
CTCCCCCCAGTTCCCCGCCCAGCGTGAGGCGGATGACGGTCCGCAGATAACTTTCGGCGTTGCGGAGCGAAAGGTTACCGTTGATGCTGCTGATCATCATGGAACCGCTGAAGCCCAGTTCCGCCCCCAGTCCCAAAAGGATGGCGGCACTCAAAGCCATGATCCCCAATCCTCCCAGCTGGATCAGAATCAGAATCACCATCTGCCCGCAAAACGAAAAATCCTGCATGGGCACCACGCTCAATCCGGTGAGGCAAACTGTGCTGGTGGAGGTAAAAAAGGCATCCTTCCAGTCCATTATGCCGCCGCCCTGCAGGATGAAAGGCAGACGCAACGCCAGCGCTCCGGCGACGATCAGCACCAGAAAGGAGAGACCGAAGAAGATCTGACTTTTTCTGACGAATCGGGTTTGCATGCTCTTTTCTCCGTTGACGGCGCGGCCGATGGGCTCACTGCTCCAGCGGCAAGGAGACGGAAACGCTTCCGCTTACCAGCCTTCGGTAATGGCGGAAACAATGCTCTTGGAGGCATCGAAGGCGGCCTGACGCATCGCATTCAAGCGGCTGCTTTCGATATCAGGACCGCTGGTGAAAGAAGTCGAACCCTGTGCGCGCCGCTTGCTCACGAGCGGTTCCAGTTTTCCCGGCAGAACGACGCTGTATTCGATTTCGAGGCTCAAGGTCCACTCGTTCGGGGTGTAGGAATCCTGCCCGTTCTGATACTCGTGGGAGGACCAGGAGGTCTCCATGAAAGTGGCACTCAGCACGCGGGCGTAAAGGATGCAGTCCGCCTTGCTCTGGCTCACCAGTTTCACCGAACCGTCGGTGGTAAAACGTTCACAAAGAGCGCCCCGGACGACTGCCGCGGCATTGTACATCAGCGTCTCGTTGACCACGGGAGCGACGGCGATGGTCTTGATCTGGGGATGCATCATCCCGCCGACCCGGTATCCGCATCCGGCGGAGCCGAGCAGCAGAAAACATCCCAAACACGTCAGAAAAAATCTCATTTTTTCACATCCTTTCCCTGTTCCAACTGCAGATCCGGGACCGGCAGCAGATAGTGGTTCCCTCCCGCCCCGGGGAGGATCAGGACTTCGCGGGCCTCCTGCGCCGGGATCTGGTGAGCCTCGTACTGCGGCACCCGCCGTCCCTCCTGCTTGGGGAAATCTCCGGGCACGAAGGTATCGTCGCCCTTCGCGAGGTCGGCTTCGGCCTGCACCGCGCTCTGGCTGGCGGGGTATTCCCGGACCACCCGGGCGAGATAACGGTTGGAAACGTCGCTCTTGCCGTTCTTGCGGTAGAAGTCCGCCATCTCCCGGAGCCGCTGGGCCTGAATGTCTCCGGCCTCGATCAGTTTCCGGTTGGCCCATTCCCGCTCGTCCTTGTCGGAGTAGCGGCGCTCGAATTCGTGGAGGACCTCGGTGGCTTCCCGGACGTAGCGCCCGTCGCCGTCGCCCCGTTTCGCCAGTTCAAAAAGGGTATCCGCGAGGGCGAGATAGGCATAGCGGCACAGTTTGGAATCCGGGTACTGCTTGAGGAGCAGCCGGAGCTGTTCCATGGCCCGCGAGGTCATGCCCTGCTCCTGGTAGAGGTAGGCGAGGTGGAGACGCGCCCATGCGGACTGCTTGGCGAAGGGGGCACGCTTGAGGGCGGCCTCGAAAATCTCCTGACTCTTGTCGCCGTCCGTGAGCCATGGGATCCAGCGCAGCGACCAGTAGGCAGGATCGCGCCAGCCGTGGCAGAAATCCAGCGCGATCTCGTATTCCCGCTCCACCATGCCGATGAAGTTGCCGGCATACTCCGGATATTCCGAAAGCAGACGCTCGATCGCCTGAAATTCCTTGTAACGCAGTCCGCACATCCGCCATGCGCCGATCTGGGCCAGCAAAGAGTTGGCCCGGATGGCTCCGGAATCCGCCTCGATGAGTGAGTCCTCAAAGGTGGAAGCGGCATCCCGGTACTGACCGGCCTTGTACTGTTCCAGTCCGCGCATATAGATCCGCTCCGCGTCGGCATCGGTGCCGAAAAGCGGAAGAACACTCAAACAGCAAAGCAGAAGCGCTCCCGCCCGGAACGTCCGGCGGAAGGCGAAGAGTGTTTTCAACCCACGGGGGAGCGGACTTTTCTTCATTGTTTCTCCTACATGATCTTGAGACCGGGCAGGTCCTGCACGTCGATGAATCCCCGGACTTTCCGGTCCGCATCCAGGACCACGAGGTCGTCGATGTGGCGCCTCTCGAGGAGTTTCAGGACCTCCGCCACCATGGCTTCGCGGTTGACGGTCACGGGGTTGGGCGTCATGACCTCCTGCACCTTATGGGTCAGGATGCGGTCGTTCTTCTCCACGCAGCGGCGCAGGTCGCCATCGGTGAAGATGCCGAGGAGTTTGCCCTCGGGATCCACGATCATGGCGGACCCGGACCGGGCGCGGCTCATCTCAATGATCACTTCGCGGACCGTTGCGTCCGGAGGCACGCAGGCGGACCGATCCAGCGGACGCATGATGTCCTCGGCGCGCATGGTGACCATGCGTCCGATGGCGCCGCCCGGATGGAGCCGGCCGTAGTCGGACTTCGTGAAGCCCTGAATGTTCAGCAGGACCATCGCCAGCGCATCGCCAAGCGTCAGCAGAGCGGTGGTGGTGGTGGTGGGCGCGAGGTTGAAGGGGCAGGCTTCCCGGGGCACGGGCATCTCCACCACAAGATCGCTCATCTTGCCCAGAGTGGAGCCGCGGCTGCCGGTGATGGCTACCAGCCGGACGCCGAGCCGCTTGGCGGGATTCAGGACGACCAGCAGTTCTTCGGTCTCGCCGCTGTAACTCAGGGCGATGAGCAGGTCGTTCTTCTGGATCATGCCGAGGTCACCGTGGCGGGCTTCCACCGGATGCATGAAAATGGAGGGAGACCCCACGCTGGAGAGCGTGGCAGCAATCTTCTTGCCGATGTAACCGGACTTGCCGATGCCGGTGAGGATCAGTTTCCCGCCCTGACGGATGGTTGCGGCACAATCCTCCACCAGCGTCTCGAAATCAGTGCCGAGTTCGTTGCGGACGGTCTGAATGCCCTCCATCTCGATATCAAAGACCTCATGGGCCAGATCAAGGATTTTACTCACGGCAGATACCTCGTTCTTTGGCATCCGGAAGAGGATGCGTTCCATTTTGTTCTGTTCGGGAGTTCCCGGAGGACCCCCGAAACGTTTACAGCCGACAGGATTGGATCCCGGTGACGATGATGCCCCGGGCTCCGATGGAGTAGAGAGCATCCATGATGCGGTTGCACTCCTTGCTGCGGACCATGGCCTTCACCGCCACCCAGTCCGGATTGGAGAGGGGAGCGACGGTGGGGGATTCCACTCCGGGAGTGATCTTGCATGCGGCCTCCAGACTGGTCCGGGGGACGTCGTACTCCACGATGGAGTAGGCGGAAGCCACCAGAATGCCCCGGAGCCGGGCGAGCAGCGTGCGGACTTCCGGGCGTTCGCCGAGTTTCAGGTCCCGGGCGACCACCACGGCCTCCGAGTAAAGCAGGGGTTCGCCGAGGGTCTCAAGGCCGGCTTCGCGGAGGGTGGAACCGGATTCCACCACGTCGGCGATGGCATCGGCCACGCCCAGCCGGATGGAGATTTCCACGGCGCCGTCCAGCCGGACGATGGGGCAGTTCATCCCGAGCTGATCCAGATTCTTCTTCAGCAGCTGGGGATAGGAGCAGGCGATCCGCAGACCGTTCAGCTGGGAGATGTTCTGATACTTTCCCTTGGGAACGGCGAAGCAGAACCGGGAACGCCCGAACTCCAGCGGAAGCAGTTCCGCAACGTCGGCACCGCTGTCGGCGGCGAGGTCCCGGCCGGTCACGCCGATGTCGATGATCCCGTGGCCGACGTAGAGGGCGATATCCCGGGGGCGCAGAAAGAGAAATTCGATCTCATTTTCCCGATCGGTGACGATCAGTTCCCGGCCGGAGCGGCGGCAGGCGTAACCGGCGGCCGCGAAAAGTCCCACGGCACCTTCGGAAAGGGCACCTTTGTTGGGGATGGCGATTTTCAGCATGACTTGGTCCTTTGTTGCGGGAGGGGGTGGGTTAGAGGTAGCGGTAAACGTCTTCCAGTTCCAGACCCCGGTCGATCATCATCACCTGGAGGTGATAGATCAACTGGGAGATCTCCTCGGAAGTTCTTTCCCTGCCCTCATATTCGGCGGCGATCCAGACTTCTCCGGCCTCCTCCATGATCTTCTTTCCGATGCCGTGGGTGCCCTTGGCCAGTTCCTTGACGGTACCGGATTCGGGATCCTTGGCGGCGGCCTTGCGTTTCAGTTCCGCAAACAGTTCTTCAAAGGTTTTCATATCGACGGATCATCCTGTTCTTGAGACGTTCTCACCTGTACGATGTCTTAATATAGCCTCTCTTTGAGAAAAAGCAAAGTTTTCCGGCGTCGACGCGGCAAAAATCAGACACCCCCCGGTCGCGACCGGAATGCGAGCGGGGCGACCGCGAACTACCGCAAACTATCGTTATGGAGGCAAGTCTGCAAACGCCCAGCGTGCGCGGACATCCCCTGCGGGGCGGCATGTTTCCATGCGGAATTTCGGGCGGCGTTGTAGAAATTTTCCCGGGGAAGTTATATATTATAGGGAAACGATCAAACTTGAGAATGGGAGGAGCTGAAAAATGGCTCTGATATTGGGCATTGAATCCAGTTGCGACGAGACCGCTGCCGCCGTAGTGCGGGACGGTTTCGAAGTGCTTTCCAGCGAAGTGGCGTCACAGATCGCCAAGCACGCGGTCCACGGGGGCGTCGTCCCGGAACTGGCGGCCCGGGAACACCTGAAAGCCCTGACCCCGGTGGTGGGCGCGGCACTCGGTACCGCCGGCGTCACCATGGCGGACATCGACGCGGTGGCGGTGACGCAGGGTCCGGGACTGATCCCGGCGCTACTCACCGGCTTGAACTTCGCCAAGGGCCTTGCCGCCGGGAGCGGCGTGCCTCTCATCGGTGCCAATCACTTCATGGCCCACATCTACGGAGCCTTCCTCGACAACGGTCTGGAAGTGCTTCAGGATCCGCACTCCTACCCGCTTCTGGCGCTGGTGGTCTCAGGCGGCCACACCTCCCTTCTGCTGGTCTCTGCGGATGGTTCCGCGCACCAGTTGGGATGCACCATCGACGACGCAGCCGGGGAAGCCCTGGATAAAGGCGCAAAACTGCTGGGCCTCGGATATCCCGGCGGACCCATCATGCAGCGTACCGCCGAAGGGGGCGATCCGGAGCGCTTCGACTTCCCTCGGCCCCTCACCGGAGCGGCGGGCAAGGCGCTCGCCCCCGAGAACCGTTACAACTTCACATTCAGCGGCATCAAGACTGCGTTGCTCTACCACGTCCGGCGGGAGTCCCCCTCCGGCGAACCGCTGACGGGGGTCATGCTGAAGGACACCGTAGCCAGTTATCAGCGGGCGGTGGTGGATGTTCTGGTCCGCAAGACACTGACCGCCGTGAAGGAATTCCGCCCCCGGACCGTCGTCGTGGCCGGCGGGGTGGCCTGCAACGCCGAACTCCGGCAGCTCATGGCCGAACGGATGCCCAAGGCAATCTCGCTTCGGATCGCTCCGCCAAAGTACTGCACCGACAATGCGGCGATGGTGGGCGGCATCGGATTTCACAGTTTCCGCAGGGGGGAATTCGCAGCGCCGGACATGGATTCCTTCGCGCGTCTGCCCCGGTTCACCAGGGTCCCCTTCATCGGTTGAAACGTTGGACCCGCTTTTGAGAAAGGATTGCTCGACATGGTCAATTTGATCGCCTTCGACTTGGACGGAACCCTCATCGACTCCCGGCTGGACCTCGCCGGAGCGGTGAACTATATGCGCAGTTCCATGGGGTTGGAACCGCTGACGGTCCCCCGGATCGTCTCCTTCATCGGCACCGGCATGGCCAATCTGGTCCGCCGCGCCATTGCGGATACCGAACTGGATTTCGACGAATCCCTGAAGCGGATGCGCGCCTACTACGCCGAACACCTCACCGACACCACCAGCCTCTATGAGGGAGTGGCTGACGGTCTCCGCGCGCTCCATCTGGATGGGCGGAAACTGGTCCTCGTGACCAACAAGCCCGCCGAAGCCTCCAACCGGATCCTCTCCGCCTTTCAAATCGCGGAATACTTCGACGACGTGATCGGTGGCGACTCCGACTTTCCCATGAAGCCGGAACCGGATTCTCTGCTGGCCATGGCGAAAAAATATCAGTTTTCCCCCGGAGAGTGCTGGATCGCCGGCGACAACTGGACCGATCTCGCCGCCGGAAACCGAGCCGGATTCCATTGTGCGCTGGTCCGCTACGGATTCGGAGATCCCCAGAGCGAAAAGTTCGATTCCGAAGTCCAGTCCTTCCCCGAATTCGTGGAACTGATCAAGCACATCCGCTGATCCTGTCGATCCCGCCGACAAGGGAGGAGCCATGTACACCAGCAACACCCCGGAATTTGCCGCCGCGAGGGAGATCGTCTCCACTCTGCGCCGGGCCGGATGCAAGGCTATGCTGGTCGGCGGTGCCGTCCGGGATCTGGTCATGGGGCGGGAGCCTCACGACATCGACGTCGTCTCCACCGCCCGTCCGGAACGGCTGACGGAACTTTTCCCCGAAGTCCGTCTGGTGGGCCGCAGTTTCGGCGTTGCGCTGGTGCGCGCGGGGGAGTTCTGGTTCGAAGTGGCCGCCGCCCGGCAGGAGCGCTTCTACATGGACGGACGCCATCCGGAGCAGGTGCAATATACCGATGACCTCTCCCTGGACGTTCTGCGCCGGGACTTCACCGTCAACGCCATGCTTCTGGACCCGGAAACCGGGGAAGTGACGGATCACGTGGGCGGTCTGGCCGACCTCCGCGCGGGGATTATCCGCACGGTGGGGGCGCCGGAGGAACGTTTCCGGGAGGACTATCTGCGGATGCTCCGGGCGATCCGTTTCGCGGCCCGCTTCGGTTATGAACTGGAGCGGGAGACCCGGATGGCCATCGAAAAACTCGCTCCGCTGGCAGGCGAACTCTCCGGAGAACGCATCCATCAGGAACTGGAGCGGATGCTCCTGCAGCCCCATCCAGACCGGGCTTTCCGGCTGTTGGCGGAAACGGGTCTGCTGAAGGCGGTACTCCCCGAGGCGGATGCGCTCCGGGGCGTGGAACAGCCGCCGCAATTTCATCCGGAAGGGGACGTTTTCGTCCACACCATGCTCATGCTCCGTCACATGGCGCGGCCAGACGCGGCGACGGCATGGAGCGTGCTTCTGCACGACGTCGGCAAACCCAAGACTTTCTTCCGCAATCCGGTGGAAGGGGGACGCATCCGCTTCTTCGACCACGAATCAGCGGGAGCCGACATGGCGTTCGGGATCCTGAACCGGCTTCACTTCTCGGTGGAACAGCGGGACTCCATCGTGCAGGCGGTGCGGAACCACATGCGTTTCGCATCGGTGCGGGAGATGCGCCGGAGCAAACTCCGGCGTCTGGTAGGCGACCCCAACTTTGCCGTGGAACTGGAACTGCACAGGCTCGACTGCCTCTCCAGCCACAAATTCATGGAGTGCTTTGTCTTTCTGCTGGACGTCCTGCGGGAAAGTCAGGATGCGGGGAAACTTCCGCCCCCCCTG
>DCGG01000006.1:11252-11497 GCA_002315455.1 Lentisphaeria bacterium UBA1784 | reverse complement strand
GCTGCATTTCTGTTCCTGCCCGCCCAACCGGGGCACTGCCGCAAGCAGGGCACGAGTATAGGGATGCATGGGGGAATCCAGCAACGCCCGGGTCGGGCCGGTCTCCACCACGGTCCCCGCGTACATGACGGCGGTACGGTCCGCAAGTTGGGAAACGATCCCGAGGTTGTGGGTAACGAGGATCACGGCCATATTCCGTTTCCGGCGCAGTTCGTCCAAAAGTTCCAGTATCTGCGCCTGAATGG
>DCGG01000006.1:7498-11203 GCA_002315455.1 Lentisphaeria bacterium UBA1784 | reverse complement strand
GGATTTCCGGCGAGCGCCATGGCGATCATGACCCGCTGCTGCATTCCGCCGGAAAGTTCGTGGGGAAACGCTTCGGCGCGGCTCTCCGGCGCAGGGATGCCGACCTGCTTCAACAGGTGGATTACCTCCGCCTTCCGGTCCGCGATCCCGGGGCGGTGGAGCATCAGCACCTCCTCGATCTGATCCCCGATGCGGAAGACCGGATTCAGCGATGCCGCCGGCTCCTGAAAAACGTAGGCGATACCGCCGCCCCGGATCCGGCGGAGTTCCCGGGGCGAGATGCGAAAGAGATCAACCGGCCCCGAACCATCGTCAAACTCCACCTTATCGGCGCGGGGGAAAGCGGGCGGCGACGGCAGAAGCCCCGTGAGCGAATGGCAACTGGCACTCTTTCCGCAGCCGGATTCCCCGACCAGAGCAAGGATCTCCCCCTGCTCCACGTGGAAGGAGACCCGGGAAACCACAGGCAGGCGTTCCCGGTCGTGATTGACGAAATCGATGGAGAGATTTTGGACAGTCAAGAGCACTTCATGATCCCTTTTTTCAAAGTTCTGACGGGGAGAGATCAAAACATCCGCCCGCGTCCATGGAGAATATAGCACGCTCTTTCATAATATTCCACAAAAAAAGAGGGTTTGAACTGGAAAAAACAAGGGAGGCGACCTATATTATGGTGAATATATGCTTGGATTGACATCACTTGAGGGACAACTATGGAAAAGGTCTTTATCACCGGCCGCGGGGTCGTCACGCCCATCGGCGACAATCTCGCCGAAACGCTGCACTCTCTGCGAACCGGCCGGAGCGGGATCATCCGCTATGCCGAATTTGAAGAACATGGACTGGAATCCCTTGTCTGCGGCGTCCCCCATATGGATATTGACTGCGGCGAATTGCTTGACCGCAAAAAGAAACGTTTCTGTCCGGCGACGGGGCAGATGTCCATTGCGGCAGTCCGGGATATGTTTGCCGAGGCAGGCCTTTCGCTGGAGGAGGTCCGCGGCAAACGGATCGCCCTCATCGGCGGCCAAGCCGGGACCAACTACCCCCAGATGGTCAACTCCGCCATCGACTTTGAAAACTCCGGACACAAACTCCGCACGATTACGCCTTACATCGTTCCTCTGGTGATGCCCTCGGCCTCCGTCTCCAACGTTTCGCTGGTCTTCGGGATGAAGGGGGAGTCCTACGACATCTCCGCCGCATGCGCCAGCAGCGCGCTCGCCATCACGCTCGGTACCCGGATGATCCGGGCCGGACTCTACGACATGGTCGTCGCGGGCGGAGCGGAACAGGTGGATTGGATCGGCGGGCTGGGATTCTGCGCCTGCCGGGCGCTTTCCACGCATTTCAACGACACGCCGGAACGGGCGAGCCGCCCCTTCGACCGGGACAGGGATGGATTCGTCCTTGCCGGCGGAGCCGCGTACGTCTTGCTGGAATCCGAGCGGAGCGTCAAAGCCCGCGGAGCCCGTCCCATCACCGAAGTCAGCGGTGTGGCCTCCAACAGCAACGCCACGGATATGCTGGTCCCGGATGCCCCTACCAGCGCGGCGGTCATGGCGGAAGCCCTTGCTGATTCCGGCTTGAAGGCTTCGGATATCGGTTACGTGAACACCCATGGCACCAGCACGTGCCTCGGAGATTCCTTGGAGTTGGACGCCATTCGCGAAGTGCTTGGAAAAACTCCCGCGATCAACAGCACGAAGTCCCAAACCGGACACATGATCGGGGGTTCCGGAGCGGCGGAAGCGATCTTCACGTCGCTGATGCTGGAGCATGACTTCATCTCCCGGACCGTCAACTTGGACAACGTGGACCCCAAGTGTGCCAACAGTGACCTCGTCCGGGAACTGCGGGAGGGAACCAACGTGAAGCATGCCCTCTCCAACAGTTTCGCCTTTGGCGGATCCAATGTGGCGCTCATCCTGAGCAAGTGCTGAACGGGAACGAGCGTATTCCATCTCCTATCTGCCGGTGCAGGTCGGGGATTTTTCTGTCACTCGGAAAGAATCAAGGCGGGCAAGTTAACTCACCCACCCCTGACGTCATTTTCTGGCGCAGAGTCCAATATTTTGCGCACATTTGATTCAGACAGACTACAGAACCAAATGTGCGCAAAATATCGGACACTACCCGGTATGTTATGGCATGATTTGATCCATACCGGAAAAAACGGAGGAAACGATGAAAAGATGTCTTCTTTTTCTGATCGGACTTGCGATTTTTATGCTCGGATGTTCCAAGGACGATTCCCCTCAATTCTGGAATTTTCTTCCGGACGAGGTTCTGGAAAACAAGGAGGTGGTCCGGGTGAACACTCCGCCGGACCGCTTTCATTGGAACATGCTTCGGCAGTCAGAGGATAGATCCGTCCCGTGGCGGCGGGCAGAAAAGCAGTTCATCCAATCGGACAACATCCGCCGCGATGCGCCTCCGGGGATCGACTGCCCGGTCCTGAAGCTCTCCATTCCCATTCCCGGCGATGGGAAATACTCCCTCGGGCTGAAACGCACCCGGGACTTCCGCTTTTCGCTTGACCACGGCGAGAACTGGCAGAACCTCCCCGTCAGCGGAACCGTTTTCGACGACAAAATGCTGAAGGCCGGCAAACTCCAGGTTTGGCTGGCTCCCGCACATTTCGCAGATTCCAGCACCGGCCCCCGCTACATCTACGGGGTCAGACTCGTTCGGCAGGATTCGCAGGCACACCGTCCCGTCAAGGGATATGCCAACAAGCGAGTGGAGGAAAACTTCGACCGGGGACTCTCCGCCTGGGAAATGTCTCCCGGCGGCTCCGTCTATCTCTCGTGGCGGTTGCTGAAGGATGATCCTGCCGACATTGCCTTCGATATTTTCGAGATCACGCCGGAGGCAGAACGCAAATGCAACGCCGCTCCCCTCCGCGACACCACCGATTTCACGGTGGCCCCCCCTGCCAAGGAAGCGGTCTATGAGGTACGGCCGGCAGCCGGCTTCCGTGGCATCTCCGGGAAATGCGTACCGCTTAAGATCGATCCCAAGGAACCGCATTTCGTCCATAAGACCTACCGTCTCGCCGATCCGTGGGAGCGGATCAGCAAGGTCGGAATCGGCGATCTGGACGGCGACGGGACCTGCGATTTCGTGGTGCGGCACAGCGTGAATTACGGGGAGATCGATCCCGCCACCGCATACTGGAGGCCTTCGGAAGCGCCCTGCAAACTCACGGCCTTCCGCAGCGATGGTACCCGGCTTTGGACCCGTTCTCTCGGCTGGAACGTCGAAAAGGGCATCTGGTACGCTCCATTCCTCGTGGCCGATCTGGATGGCGACGGCAAAGCGGAAGTCATCGCCAAGACCTCCGACGACGTGGACCGCCGGGAACCGGATGGGCCGGACAAAGGGAAAGTCCTCTCCGGTCCGGAATATCTCACCGTCTTTGACGGGATGACGGGAAAGATCCTCGCACAGGCCCCTTGGCCGGAACGCTCCGTCATCCAGGGCGCTTACGGTTACGTTTCCCGCAATCAGATGGCCCTCGCCTACCTCGACGGCAAGACGCCCTTTCTCATCGCGGAACGGGGCACCTACGACACGATGGTCGCCGACGCATGGGAGTTCCGCAACGGCAAACTCCGCAGGGCGTGGCGCTTCGACAACCGGGTACTTCCCCTGAAATACTGGGGTCAGGGCGCCCACACCACCTTGGCCATGGACGTTGAC
>DCGG01000006.1:6459-7463 GCA_002315455.1 Lentisphaeria bacterium UBA1784 | reverse complement strand
GACGGGGATGGCCGGGACGAAGTAATCCTCGGCAGCAGCGTCATCGACGACAACGGTTCGCCGCTGTGGTCCACCGGCCACGGGCACCCGGACCGGCTCCTCATCGCGCCGATCCAGGGCGGAGACCGCATGCTCTTCGCGGAACAATGCGAGACTCCGTGCAAAACCGGCGGCATCTGCTGTCACGATGCGGCCAAGGGGTCCATGCTCTGGGAGTTGAAGGTTCCCACAAAACATCTTCACACGGGCTGGTTCGCCGACTGCGATGCCCGTTACCGGGGCTGGCTCGTCACCGCCACAGACCTGCTGGACGGCAAACTGGGCAACAAGCGCCGCACGTGGACCTTCGCCCCCGATGGAACGCTCATTTCTGAAAGCGACACCCCTGAAAAATCCTGCTTCTGGGGATACTGGGACGCCGATCTTCAGAGGGAAAAGATCACGGAGTTCCCCTCTGACTACAGAGGCGGCCCGGTAGGTGCGGGTTTTCAGGGAACGCTCCTCGGCAAAGCTGACATCCTCGGCGATTGGCGGGAGGAGATCCTCGCCGCAGTTCCCGGAGAACTTCGGATCTACGCCACTACCATCCCGGCTTACGACCGCCGGACCTGCCTCATGCAGGACCATAATTATCGGGCCACGGTCCGTGCCATCTCCACCGGTTATCTGCCGGAGACCATGCTCAGCTATCTGCCGATGGACCGGGCGGTGGGATTTTCCATGGTCCGCACGGCCCACGACAAAATAGAGGTCACGGTTTCCGCTCCGCTGAATGCCGGAGTCTCCGGCGAAGTCAGTCTTTCCGTCACGCCCGTCGGTCTCATCGACACCGTTCCGTGGCAAGTCGCTGTGGAACCGGGACGCTCCGTGACCCGGACCTTCTCGTTCCACGGCTCGAAAACCGGGATGATCCACGGCTGTCTTTGCACCCCGGACGACAGAGTACGCAAAGTCTCGCTGCCGCTTCAGGCCCCGACGGCCCCCAGTTTGCTCCCCGTGGAAAA
>DCGG01000006.1:2163-6443 GCA_002315455.1 Lentisphaeria bacterium UBA1784 | reverse complement strand
ACGATCTGCAGGACAAAACAGTTTTGGCGGAAGCCGTCCGTTTCAGCCGCTGTTCCGCCGGGTCCGGATTCCAGACCGTCCGCACCGGAGGTACGCTCACCCACAAGATCATCGCCGGTACGGAACGCTGGCTCGAATGGGATCTTGTGATCCCGCGCAGCGGCATCTATTCGCCGGGCGTGCGGTATGCCTCCACGGAAGCGCTTCAATGCGCCTTCTCCGTGGACGGAAAATTGAAAAAAAAGTTCATCATGGAACCGACCGGCGGTCTGTACCGCACCCACAACTGGCGGGAACTGGAACTGCCCCTCGGCAATGCCGCCTATAAACTGAACAAAGGCACGCATACCCTGCGGCTCTACTGCGCCGGAGACCTTTCCAAAGTCCGGCTGGATCACGTCTGGCTCAACGCAACCAATGAAGACAAACGCATGACCGCATCGAAAAACAAGGTAAAAAATGAGGTGAAAAGGTGATGATGAAATTCATTCTTTCCATGTTGGCCGCAGGCGTGTTCCTCGCGGTGCAGGGTACCGAACAGATCACTCTGGCCCTCGCCTGCAGTTCCGCATGCCAAACCTACGGTAACACCGACTCCAAACTGATCTTCGGCTGGGGCGAAGTGCTGGATGAATTTCTGGATCCTTCGGTGAAGATCCTGAATTTCGCCAGATCCGGCTACAGTACCAAGACCTTCTTCGAGCGGGGAAATTGGACGCAACTGGTCAAAGCAAAACCAAACTATGCACTGCTGGCCCTCGGAGCCAATGACAATCCGCCCAAAAAGGACAGCACCACCCTCGATCAATACAGGAAAAATCTCAGGAAGCAGGTCGCCGACTGCCGCGCTGCCGGGATCAAACCGATCTTCGTCACGCTGAATCAGAGCATGACCTACGCGAAAAACCGGAAGGACATCGTCTTCTCCAAACAAGGCCCCTTCCGCAAGGACCGGGCACCCTACAGTCAGGTGATCCGGGAGGTGGCGAAAGAAGAAGGTCTCCCCTGTCTGGAACTCTTTGACACCCAGTTCCGCTACATGAGCGCCATGGGCGAAGCCAAATGTGCCGCGCTCTACCGTTACGATCCGCAGAAGCAGAAACTGGACCCTTCCCACACCAACCGGGAAGGTGCGCGGTTCGTGGCGATGATCATCGCCGAACAACTGGCAAAGAGTGGCTCTCCTCTCGCCTCCAAGGTGAAGATGGACAAAGTGGAAGCCGCCAAAAAAGAGTTTCTGCCGCCCCCGGCGCTCCGATGATCCGGAAACGGACGTTCAGCGGAGGACCTTCCCGTCCTCCGCTTCTTTTTTTGCCGGTGCGGGGAAGCGCCGGGACCACTCCGCCGGAAAGTTGCGGCTCTCCACGTGTTCCGGAAACACGGGATGCAACGCCCCCCCAGCCGCCCGGAATGTCCGTGGAGAAGCCCCGTACTGCTTCTTGAAGGCCCGGGAGAAGTAGAAAGGACTGCTGAAACAGAGCCGCCGGGAGATGTCCCCGATGGAGAAGGCGCTCTCCTGCAGAAGCCGCGCCGCCAACTCCAGCCTGCGCCGCTGCAGATAGGCCTGCGGCGAATCCTGAAGGTATCGGTGAAAGATGCTGAAGACCCCGGAGGCGGAAAGTCCCTCCCGTTCCGCCAGCGCCTGGACGTGGAAGGGCACCTCAAGATGCCGTTCGATATAACTCAGCATCCGCGCCAGGCGCGGCGGGATCCGCTCCGTGGAACCGGAAGCCTGTCCGGCCTCCGCCCGCAGAAGTTCGTAGCAAAGCAAACGGGGAAAAAGCCGCAGAAGTTCCGTCGGACAGCCGGCCTCGAAACGCTCGATGACGTAGCGTCCCAGCCGAAGCAGCGGATGATCTCCGGAAAGCTGGAAGAAAAGCACGTTGCGCCAGCGCTCCGGGGAAGCGTCCCGCCGCCGCTGGTAGCTGGGTTCCATGGGCATCTGCTGGTGAAAGACCATCCGCACGGCGGGCTCCTCGCCTCCATCGTCCGGAATGACGTGAATACACCCCAGCCGGAAGGATTCCTCCGGGTCCCGGCGATAGGTGATGGTGTGGTTCCACGGGGCGAGCAGAACGCTGCCGGCGATCATCGGATATGCCGTGCCGTTGACCTCAAGCGTCCCCCTTCCGCTGACGCACCAGACCAGAAAACGGCTCTGGACCTGCCGGTAGGTGAAGTCCGTCCCCTTCTCGAAATTCCGCCAGTTGGCGAAGGCAACAAGGCCCTTTTCCCAAAACAATTCTTCCATTGCAAATGTACTCCCGTGCATGTTTATATACTATAACACATTTCTTTTTTCTTTCAACCATGTTATATTATCTCCGGGAAGGATTTCTCAAAAACAGCATTGTTCTCTCACGAAAGGAGCCGTCAAAATGTCCTGTTCCGTTCCCGCCGGGAAGCGGGTCGCCATCGCCGGTACCGGCACCCGGGCGCTGTGTTTCGCCAAAGGCATCCTGCATCGCGTCAGCGAATACAGCCAACTGGTGGCGCTATATGACCTCAATCCCCAGCGGATCAAGGGGTTCAAGTACCTTCTGAAGAACGAGTCCATTCCAGAATACACCGATTTCGAGGCCATGGTGAAGGAGGCCCGCCCAACCCACCTGCTGGTCTGCGTCCCCGACTGCGCCCATCCCCAGCTCATCGAAATGGGATTTTCCCACGGCCTTGAAGTCGTCACCGAAAAGCCCATGGCCATGAACCGCGAAGGCATCCGCCGCATCCTGCAGGCGGAAAGAAAGTACGGGAAAAAGGTCTGCGTCACTTTCAACATGCGCTTCTCCCCCTACTCCGAAGCGATCCGCAAACTGATGCTGGACCACCCCATCGGCAAGATCACCAACGTCACCGCGGAGTGGTTCCTCGACCGGACCCACGGACAGGAGTACTTCCACCGCTGGCACGCCAAGATGAGCAACGGCGGCGGTCTGCTGGTCCACAAGGCCACCCATCACTTCGACCTGCTGAACTGGTTTCTTGATGACGAGCCGGAATCGGTCTATGCCACAGGCGCACGGAAAGTATTCGGAGACGCCAATCCCTTCTTCGGAGAGCGCTGTTCCAACTGCCCCCATGCAAACAAGTGCTGGGCTGTGCTGAAATCGACCCTTGAGGACGGCGATCTCAATCCCGGCAGCGACGGGGAGATCTTCGAGAAGCTCTACTTCGAAGCGGAAAAACTGGACGGATACCACCGGGATGGTTGCTGCTTCGCCCGGGATATCGACATCTACGACACCATGAACGCAGTGATCCGCTACAAGAGCGGAGTCATGGTAAACTATTCCGAAAACGCCTACTCGCCGTGGCAGGGGTACAACGTCGTCTTCAACGGCGACGCCGGACGGATCGAGGTGGGCACGGTGGATGCCTCCACCCGCCCCGGAAACTTCCGCGGTGAGGACTACATCCGCATCCTCCACGGCACCACCCGGCAGAACATCACCATGGAGGAGCTTCCTTTCCGAGAGGTGATGTCGCCCCACGGCGGAGGAGATTATGCCCTCTACGATCAGATCTTCGGCAAGGGCGGGGCGGACCCGCTGGGACTTATGGCAGACTCCCGCGCAGGAGCGGCAAGCGCGCTCGTTGGCATCACCGCCAACGAATCCATCGCCTCCGGCAAGGTGGAGAAGATCGGTCTCGCGGAACTATTCTGACATGCCCGGAACAAGGGGATCGATGCGAAAAATCCGAAGATCATATTGGAATAACTGACAGACAAGAGAGGTTCATATTATGTTTCCGGGCAAAGACCTGCACATCGCCGTACAGTATTTTCTCAACGCCGACCTGGAGCCGGAACTGATCCGCAGACAGGTACGGGAACTCGCCGCCGGCGGCTACAAATGCATCTTCGGCCACGCCCGGCAGGGGTTGACCACGCCCTACCTCTCCGAGGGCTGGTGGCAAGCCATCGACGTCATCGTGGAGGAGTGCGAAACCCTCGGCATCCTGTTCGCCATTTGGGACGAGGACTACTACCCCTCCCCTTCCGCCGGGAACCGGGTCATGTGGGATCATCCCGAATTCGCCGCCCAGCAGGTGAAATTCTCCATTTTTGAGGCGGCGCCGGGACGGGTGCAGAAGGCTCTGGAAGCCGCGCCGCTACTGGGATGCTATGCGGTCTATGAGGACGGGACCATCGAGAACATCTCCCGCTTCTGCGGCACCATCTGCGATCAATGGGTCGCCCGTTACGTCAACATGAATGGCTACTCCACCGTCATGAAGGTCGGAGCTCCCCACTGGCGCGCGGGCCTGACCGGGCGCTG
>DCGG01000006.1:1633-2116 GCA_002315455.1 Lentisphaeria bacterium UBA1784 | reverse complement strand
CCCCTGCCGCATCGTGGCGGCACAGATCATCCGCAATTTTGACCGGGGGCACAACGTGGACCTTCTCAACGCTGACGCCATCCGGTATTTTCTGGAAGTCACCCACGGGGCCTACCTGAAACGTTACGGACAGGAGAAATTCGACAAGGTCTTCGCCGGAACCTTCATGGATGAGCCATCCGTCAGCGGCCTCTTCCCCTGGACCGGAAAACTGCCGGAACTCTACCGGGAGCGCTTCGGAAAAGACATCCTCGCGGAACTGCCGCACCTCGCCCTCGACGTCAGCGAAGAGAGCAAACCGGTCAGGCTCCGCTACCGGACGCTCCAGCGGGAACTGCTCTGCCACAACTATCTGGACGAGATGCAGAAGTGGTGCGCCGCGCACAACATCCCCAGCATCGGCCACCTCTCCCGCACGGAATTCCTCTCTCTCGTCAACTTCTACTGGCCCAATGAACTGCGCTGCTGCAAACATCTTGACCT
>DCGG01000006.1:0-1613 GCA_002315455.1 Lentisphaeria bacterium UBA1784 | reverse complement strand
CTGACCTCCCCTGCACCGATCCGCTGGGCGCCAACATGGGATGGCCCGACACCGCAAGCTACCACACCGGGCTGAAAGTCGCCTCCTCTGCCGCCTACTGGTTCCACAAGGAGCAGGCCGGCAGCGATGCCCTCGCCGTCTGCGGCAACGAGACCGGACTGCGGGAACTTCAATATATGGCGGAATATCAGCTGGTGCTCGGCATCACGTGGTTCAATCTTCACGGCGTGGCGGTCTCCTGGGCAGGGCCCCGGAAAGACGAAGTCCCGCCGTCGCTCTTCTATCAGCACACCCAATGGTCCCTCATGAAGCACCTCTGGACGCATCTGGACAAGGAGAGCCAGCGCCTTGCGCAGGGACGGGAACATGTGACCAGCGTGGTCTATTATCCGGCGGCGCAGCTGATCGCTCCTGCCAATGCGGTCCGGGATGAAAAACTGGAGGCCGGCGTCCACCGACTCTCGGAGGCGCTGCTCTCCAGCCACAAGGAGTTCGCCTTCATCGACGGCGTCACCCTCTCGGAACAACAGCCGGAGGCCTTCGCAAACTCCTATCCGCAGCTGGTGATCCCGGAAGGCGTCACCTTCTTCGAACCGGAGGCGGAGGAGTTCTTCGCCGCCTACCGGAAGGCGGGCGGAACCATTCTCTCACCGGATCAGATCGACCTGCTCCCGGGTGTTGCCCTTGCCGGCAAAGGCGCCGAAAACGTCTTCATCCACCGCCGGGAACTGGCGGACGGAACGCTGGACGCCTACCTTTTCAACCGCTCCGACGAGGTCTTCACCGGAGCCCTCGAAGGAAAGCCGGTGGAAGTGCCGCCCCGCTCCGGATGTTTCGCCGCAGTTCCGCGTCCCGTCGCGAGATCGGTCGTTGCGGAACTTCGGGCATGGCAGGTCCGTTTCCCGGAAAACATGGTGATGCTCAATCGCTTTCTGCGAAACGAGGTCAGCGTGGACCTGCGGGAACGGGCAACGCTTCCGCCGGAGGAGAATGCCGTCTATCAATGCGATTTTCTGGTCCGGGGGGAGATCTCTGCCCTGCGGTTTGTTGCCGATGCGGAAATGAGTTCCGCGCCATGGAGCCTCCGGCTCAACGGCAGGGAATTGCGCCCGGAAAAGACCGGACGCTTCTATGACGAAGCAAACGTCTTTTACGATCTGCTTCCGGCGCTTCGCACAGGTTCCGTTCCCGCGCTCAACCGTCTGGAGGTCATCACCTCCGGCACACTCGCGGAGCCGGGCTATCTCCTCGGATTCTTCAAGGCGGAGTTCCGCCACGGAGTCAAGGCGCTCCCCTGTCTCAAAGGCGCGGACCCCGCGTTCGATGCAGAAGCCCTCGCCGACTGGAGCACCTGGGGATTCGGCACTTACTCCGGCGAAGCACAGTACCATACCCGGTTCACCGTGGAGCGGCAGGGAAGGTTCCGGCTGGTGCTGGGACGGGTGGAGTCCGCCGCCGCCATCCAGGTGGACGGCAGGGAGTGCGGCGTGCGGTTCTCTCCTCCTTACGAGCTGGATTTGGAACTCACTCAGGGAGAACACGAACTTCTGCTAAAAATCAGCAACGCCCCCGGCAACCGGGACCGTCTTTCCGATTCGCCTGCCGGACTGCTG
>DCGG01000079.1 GCA_002315455.1 Lentisphaeria bacterium UBA1784 | reverse complement strand
AGGAAGTTTGCAGACTTTCGTCCGAAAAATTTTCCGGACGCCCTGCGTTCACGGTCTCCTCATGAAACGGAAAAGGGTCAGGATTCCTGAAGCAGTTTGAGCCAGCCGGACAATGTTTTTTGCTTTGAAAAGACTTCCTGATAGCAGGCAAAAACCGTCCGCTGCCATTGTGCGAGTTTTTCCGGATCCTGCAGAAGACCGTTCAGAAGCGCCGGCGTGTCGTCAGAAAGCATGGTGCCGATCTGAAACTCCCTGCACCAGCGGGCGACCTCGCAGTTCTCCGGTCCGCAAAAGATGACCGGACGGCCAATGGCAAGAGAACCGAAGAACTTGGAAGGCACCACCACGCCTTCCCAGCCGGGGCGCAGGGCGACCATATGAATGTCCGCTACCGCCAAATGCGTCTCCAGATCTGCCTCGGAGGTGAATCCGGCAACGCGGATATTGGTATCTTCGGCGGAGATTTGCGCCAACTGTTCCTCACAGCAGTTGCCGAACCCCGCAAAGCAGAACCCCGCGTCAATGCCGAGTTCCCGGCACCGGCGGGCCAGCGCGAAAAAGGGGGTGACGTCGTGAGCACGGCCAATGGTCCCGGAATAGAGGAGCGCAAGCTTATGGTCTCCGAAAAGTTTCCGCCGGAGTTCTTCGTTCCGGACGGGGAGCGCCTCCGGTTCCGTCAATGCCCACGGAGTCAGGGTCATGCAACGGGCACGATGGTGATAGTTCTGCAGCAATTCCCGCATGCTGGGCCCGATGTCCACCATGTCATTCACGAAGCGGTAACAAAATAGGGTCAGCGGTTTGATGAGGATAGCGGGGATGCGCTTCCACCGGGACGGGTGCGTTATGACTGCTTCCGGAAACATGTCAAAGACCCAATGGATCAGACGCACTTTGCGGTTCATCAGCCGGAGCCACGGGAACATCAGGTATCCGAATTGCGGATCGGTCCCGAGGATCACGACGTCGAATTCCCTGCGGCGTCTCCGGAACGCCCGAAGCCATTTCAACTGCATAATGGCGGAGTTCAACAGCCGCCCTGCATCGCTCTTCTGCGACAGATCCGGGCGGAAATAGCGCAGGATCTCCACGCCGTTCCACTTTTCACAGGACGGCAACGGCTGCCCGGAACGGAACAGCCGGTTTCCGGTGAAGACTGTGACCTGATGCCCTGCTTTGACCAATTCCTCCGCCAAGTCCGCAAAAATCCGGGCGGAAATAACGGTATCCGGCTGAAAGAAATGGTGTATCAACAAAATTTTCATATTTGCAAAAAGACGACCTTATCGCGTAATATAAGTCAATTTTGACCTTTTTGCAAATGATTTCCCCTTTTTTTCACCGCAGAATCAGGATCCGCAGGACAGAGGGGATCACGGTATGATCTGTTTCAGGACCTTCGCCGGATTGCCCGTCGCGAGAACTCCGGGCGGAACATCCCGGACGACCAGACTGCCTGCCCCAATGACGCTGCCCCGTCCGATCCGGACCCCTTTCAGTACGATGACGTTGGCTCCCAGCCAGACGTCATCCTCCAGAACGACGGGGGCGGTTTTCTGACTGACCTTATCCAGACGGCGCACCGGATCAATGGCGTGGAAATCCGTGTCGTAGATCGCGCAGTTGACCCCGATTTGAACACGATCGCCAATCGTGACCCGGTTCTCCGCGACGATGACCGAGGAAGATATTCCGACCCCGTCACCGATCGTCAGAACGCCTTCCCCTCTCGTCGCCAGCATGACGGGATGAAAACATCCGGCGACGTTGGAGACGGCGGAGGATCGCAAAATGACCTTTTTCCCGAAGGTGATGCGTCCTCTCCTGCCGTTTCCGATTTGAGGCACTCCGAAGCATTTCAGAAGTCCGGTGAGCCGGCAACCATTCAGAAGAGCGAATGCGTTGCCCCAGACCGTGCCCCAGCAAAGGGAGAGAAATTCAGCTGAAATTCTGATGCCGTATCCCGGATTGACCATGAAATGCCTCTCGACGTATTGTCAATTGATGGTGATTTTTCCTTTTTTCCGTTGCCCGCTCAACGGTTCCGCTGTACGATGTCCGTGAAATCCGGTGCCGCTCCTCCGCTCCAAAGCCAATGATACATCTGATCAAGTTTTTCCGAGACGATGGAGAGTTCGTATTTTTCCCGCAGAAGTTTTTGTCCGCGACAACCCATCTGACGGCGTTCTTCGGCGGAGAGTTGCGCCATTCCGCGCAGGGCCTTCGCGATGCTTTCCGTATCATTGAAGATCCAGCGTCCGCATCCGCAGGACTCCAATTCCTGCCACGGCGTCCCTTTGGAGGCAATGACTGGAACGCCTTCCCGCAGCGCCTCCACAACGACGTTCCCGAAATTTTCAAAGTCACTTGGCACGGTCAGGACCGAAAGAGATCGGAGCATGTCCCACTTGGATCCTCCTTGCCGGAACCCGGTAAAGGTCACGTTTTTCAACTGAAGCCGCGCCGCTTCCTTCCGCAGGAAAGCCTCATATTCCGAATCGTTTGCCCCGATGATCACGCATTCGGCATCCACGCCGTGCATCACGGGAGAAGCGAGCGCATACAGGATCCGTTCTACCCGCTTCCGGGGGTGGAGCCTCCCGAGGTATCCAACACGGAAGGGCCCGTCCTTCGCCTGTGGAACCGTCAGGTTCTCCGGCAATTCCACCGCATTGGGGATCACCGCCACCGGATTGCGGAATCCCAGCGCCCGGTAGTACAGCAGTTCTTCCGCGCAGGTGACCTGGATGCAGGACGCTGACAAAAGATCTTTTTTCTGGTAGAGCCAAAGCGCCAGATGTTTCTTCCATGCTTTGTGTGCCAGCGCCTGCGGATAGAGCATCCCGTGAAGCGTGATGACGCAGGGAACGCGGTGTTTTCTGGCGAAACTTGCGACGACGTGCCCTGCCGGGCTCCAAATCCCCTGTACGTGAAACAGATCGGCATCGCTCTCCTTCAAAACGGTTCGGAGCGCTCCGAAGTTTGCGAAACGCACCGGCACGTCGGAAGCGGCCAGATGTTCCCCCTGCGCCAAAGGAGGCATGACGCTCCGGGCATCCGTTCCGCGGTCGCGTACCCCCTTGATGGCGAGATACGTGCTGTAAGCCGGACCGCCCGTTTCCGCTGCCAGTGATCCGTAGTGAATGACTTTCATTTTTTGTCTTCTTCGGGTGTTCCCGAATCAAAACCGGATTTTCTCTTTTTCAAGGGCGGACTGACGACAGGCCGTTCCGTCTTCCGTAATGTAGCTGTTATCCTGTCAAATGTCAAATCATTTTTCGTGTTTTTTCATGGGGGGGACGTAAAATCAGACAAACCGGTAATTTTTTGACTTCCTTGCCAGTTCTTGCGATCAGGCGCCGAAAGCGAATTCTTTTCCGGTCCCGTTCCGCTGATGCTCTCCACGGGAGAAGGAGGGAAAGTTTATTTTTTTCTTTATGGATTGATTTTTTTGAGGCTGAAGGTATATTATGACGGGGGTGAGGTGTGTCCGGCGTGCTGTGTACACGTCCTCCGGGAACCGGTCGCCGGTCTCCCGCCTGCGCTGAGGCCGCGGCGTCCCGAAGAACAATGGATCCAAACACGGTAAATATTCACGACCGGTCGCCGATGAACTTGTCGAAACCGGAAGTTTTTTGGGGGAGTGCAATGCTTACGAAAATTCAGGACGGTTCGATCAAATTGGCGGTTATCGGCTTGGGATACGTCGGCCTGCCGCTCGCCGTCGAATTCGGCAAGAAGTACGATACCATCGGCTTCGACAGAAAGGTCTCCCGGCTGGAGAGTCTCCGCAGGGGCATTGATGCGACTCTTGAGACCAGTGCCGGGCAATTGCGTGCGGCCGGAAAACTGCGCTATACTGACGATATCGCGGAGCTTCGGGACCGGGACAGGCTCTCGGGTATCTTCCGGAAGTGATCCTCGCCGGCCGGCGCATCAACGACGGCATGGGCAAGTACGTCGCGGCGGAGATCGACAAGGCGAGGACGTTGCTTGGATATGCTCCGGAGTTCAACGTGAGGCATGGCTTGGCAAAAGCGGCGAAGTGGTATTTCGAGAACCTTCCGCGATAGGGAGCGGAATTGGGATCGGGGGGCGTCTGCGTCCATCAATGGAAAGCATAAGCCGACAAACTCAAAAATCCTCTTTGCGAACAGATTTGTTTTTGCGGGCATTGCTGCTGATGAAGGCGGTTGATTTTTGCGCTCGTCTCTGAGATGCGTTTCCGCGTACAAGTTGATTGCATGAATGAACAGTTTCCCGGAGCCCCTGAAATATCACCATTTCCAAACTTGTTTTTTCCTTGTTTTTGTGGTATATTGAGTTCATTCAATGTGGGATTTGGAGATTGAGGTAAAACCATGGTTTTTTCGAGTTACTTGTTTTGGTTCATCTTTCTGCCGGCGCGTAGCTGGGATACTACCCCGTGCCGCGAAAGAGGAAGCTCCTTGTCCTGACGCTGTTCAGCAACATCTTCCTCGGATGGACGAATCCTTACTTCTTCCTTCTTATGTTCTTCAACATAAAACGGAGGATTTTACAGAAAATCAATCAAAAAAGTCGGCATTCCCAGTCTTGGAGACATGAAAAAGAGTTTGGCAACTTGGAATCGCAGCAGATTCGAGGACGGGTCCTTGCGTTTTCTGGAACCTCTATTTGGAGAATTGAAATGGTGAAGAAACTTTTGTTCGCTGCCGCTCTCGCGGCTTCCGGAGTCCTGAATGCGGCTGACGTCGCCTCTGCCGCCGCCGCCGCGCTGAAGCAGGTGGTCCCCGGCACCATCACCATGAAGGATGCCAATGGCTGGCTTTTCAGTCGCAACGAACTGGAGCACCTCTCCCGGGGCGCTCTCGCAAACGGGGCGATAGTCAAGGCTTCGGCGGCCAAGCGCAATCAGGACCCGATTCCGGCGTTGGTCAAGTTCAACGATGGTTTGAAGCAGCACGGAATCAGAATGATCCTGGTCCCGGTGCCGCCCAAGGCATCCGTTGTGCCGTTCACCGGTTTGCAGAAGGGAGAGGCCATGTGTTATCTCAAGCCCTTCTATGCGGAACTTCGTGCCAAGGGCATCGAAGTCCTTGATCTGAACGAAGCCTTTCTGCACGCGGGCGCGGAGAAGTGCTACTGCAGAACGGACGCCCACTGGAGCCCCCACGGGATCTCCGTTGCCGCCGATGAACTGGCGAAGCTGATCGGTTTGAAAGGCCCGGAAAAATATGCCGTCTCCACGCCGGAGGCAAAGATATCGGGAGACCTCGCCAAGTCTTTGAATCCTGCGGCCCCGGAGACGGAGGCGCTTCCCATCCAGATTGTCGGAGGGAAAACGCAGGACGAGGCGAGTCCCATTCTGCTGATGGGTGACAGCCATACGCTTGTGTTTTCCTCGGGGGGCGATATGCTTGCGACCAATGCCGGTCTGGCCGAACTTCTCGCAACGAAACTCTCCATGCCGATCGATCGCATCGGCGTGAAGGGATCCGCCGCAACGGCGGTTCGGATCAACCTTTTCCGCAAGGCGAAGAAAGACCCGGCGTGGCTGAAGAACAAGAAGTTTGTGATTTACTGCTTCACCTGCCGCGAGTTCACCGAAAGTTCCGGCGGTTGGACCGTGGTCCCAGTGCTGAAGTAGTTTTCCTGTCCGGGATTTCGGGCGGAGGAACTCTGCTTCCCCAATGATATTCCGGGCGGCTTATTCGGTGATTTTCTTCAGCATTTCCGCGGAAACGGTGTACTCCACGGACTGTTCGAGCAGGGTCAGGTTCACAACGATTGCATCATGGTCGTCATCCCGGCGGACGACAATCGTCTCCAATCCCTGCAATTCCCCGCTGACGATCCGGACCTTGTCGCCAGTCTGAAGTCCGGGATTGACCTGCACTTTTTCCGTCTGTGCGATCAATTCAAAATGGCGCAGGACGTTCAACTCGGAGATCAGGAGTTCTTCCCCGCAGGGATCGCGCAGAAGTTCGATCCGCACGATGCGCTTCTCTCTGCGTTTGAGATCGCTGCGTTCCAGATCGTCGGCCGCGAGAAAAATATAGCCGGGGATCATGGGAACACTGGATACGACCTTGCTCCCGTGATGGAGTCTGGCCTTCGGCATGAGCGGCAGATAACAAGGGATCCCGGCGGCGGCAAGGGCTTGGGCCACCGTCTTCTCGCTCCGGGGATGGCAATAGGCATATCCCCAGAATCTGCCGGGTATCTTCTGAATAAACTCCTGCATCTTTCAACGCGTTCGTCTTTGTTTCATCATGGTGGTATTTTGCCTCGGGAGAAATCGCATCGATGAAAAAAAGGAAAGCACCGCAGATGCCCGGCTTTCCTTGTATTCTCCTTCTGTTTTGCCGGAACGTTGTTTCTGAAAGCGTCCCGGTTGACCTATGCCAGCGTGAACTTCAGAAGGCCGGTATCTTCGCTGTAATTCAGACGGGCGCCGTCCCAGCTGGTTTCGGTCCCGGAGATTTCGGAACCGAGGGCGTAGTCGGAAATGGTCGTTCCCGCGATCTCAAGGTTGAAACGCACCTCCGCAAAGGCGTCTCCCTTGGGGTCATCGCCGTAGAGATCGCAGATCGTCCAATCTGCGGCATCCGTGCCGAGAACAAGATTGAAGTCCGCCGTTTCGAAGGCTCCGTTCTGCCAGGTCAGGACCGCCTTGTCCGTGGTCCGGCTTTCCAGCTGGAAATTCCAGCGGCCGCCGCTGATCTGGGCGTCCGAAGCGAAGGTCGCCGCAGTATCTTTGTCAATATCCACCCTATTGAATCCGGCAACGGTCTTGTTGATGTTTCCCGTGAAGGCCTTCAGCGACAAAGTCGTGGAGTCGCCGCCCACGGAACCATCGTATCGGGTGCCGAAAACGGAATCGATCGTGGAATTCCCCGAAATCGTGACCGCGGAGGCGCCAGTCACCGTATCGTCTCCCAACTGTCCCACTGCATGGATCTGGCGGATGGTGCTGTTGCTGACGGTGATGGAGATGTTCCCTCCCACGTTGGTGGTCCCGCCGATCGTGCTGTTGGAGCCGTGGGCTCCTCCTCCGTAGATCGTGTCCGCAACTGCATTGGCGAGGGTGATGGAGACGTTGCCCGTGACGTTGGACTTGGCTCCTGACTGTGCCCAGCCGCCGCCGAAGATGTTGCCGACGGTTGCGCCCGTGACGGAGATGTTGACGTTTCCTGCCACTTGCGCAATGGCATAATCTGCGGCAAAGACTCCCCCGAAGATCCCGCGTCCGGCCTCGCTGCCGATGGTGACGTCGGACTTGATCCGGATCGTCACGTCGCCGGTCGAATAATCCGCTCCTGTTGCGCGTGGGGCGGTGGCGGATTTGCCGAAGATCCAGCCGGCGCCGTAGATGCTTTTGCCCGCCCCGCCGGTAAAACTGGTCCCGTCCACGTCGATCACGATCGCATCGACTGCTGTCGTGGCGATGGTATCCGCCTGCATCCGGGCGCCGCCGATGACGTCGTTGGTCAGCGTTCCTCCATTCAGTTCAAGGGAGATGGTCCCGCCGACGGTGGACTGCTCTCCACGCTTGACCATGGCACCTCCGTAAAGCTGTCCGTTGACGATGGAGCTGCCATCCATGGTGACGGAGACGTCGCCCGCCACGGAACCGAATCCTGCACCGTAGACCACGCCGGTGGTTCCCGCAGAGAAAGCAAGGTCAACGCTGCCGACGGAGCCGGTCGCCGCCGCTGCTCCGCCCAGAATGGCTTTGAAACTGCCGCTGGTGACGTCCAAAGAGACCTGCCCCGCAACGTCCCCGGTTGCGGCTCCTCCATAGAGGACGGTCTCTGCGGCGGAATTCTTTGTATTCACCTCCAGCCAGACGTTGTTGGCGGCTCCGTTTCCGGCAAAGATCGAACCGTTTTCAAACGTGGTGTTGTCACCCCACTTTGCACCCTTGTCGGTGCCGTTGACGGTCTCCATGGCGGCGGTTCCGGTGATCTCGGCAAGCGCCGTGGTGGATGCTTCTCCGGAAACGTAGACGTAACCGGGGGCGCCGGTGAGTGTATATTCCGTCTGATTGGCGTAGTCCACGAAGGAACTGCCCGCCTGCAGCGTGCCAACGGCATTCCCGATCAGGGTATTGAGAGAGGTCAGCGTCGCCGCGGAGGAGGCCACGTAGTAGGCACCGACCTGACCTGCGGAGAGTTTGGCGTTCAGCGTGAAATCGCCGGAAAGATTGTCATATCCTTTCAGCATGGGGACCATGCTTTCCGCCTGGACCCCGGTGAGATCGAGGTTGATTATGGCATCGGAGGCGACGTTGTTTCCGGAGAAGGTCAGCAAACCGCCGTAGACGTCCAGGGTCCCGCGGACTGCGGCGCCGCCGGAGAAGTTCATGGCGCCGCCGGAGAGCACGTTACTGCCGTTCAGCAGGGAGTTCTTATAGACGAAGGCGGTTCCTCCGGAACAGACGAAAAGTTCCGAAGCCGCGCCGGAGATGAGGATTTTGGCTCCGCTGTCAACGGTCACGTCCTCCACCACCGCGGAGGCAAAGCACGAGAGCCGTCCGCCGGAGAGCAGATAGGTCCCGCTGGCGCTTCCTCCCGCATACACGAACTGGGACCCCGTGGCGATCGTTCCCTCGGCGACTCCTCCGGAACTGACGCCCTGCAGTCCGTTCTTGCCGATGATGCTCCCTTCCGCAACGCCTCCGGAGAGGAGCATCTTGCCGCCGCTGGAGACTTCGATCGATTGGGCAGTACCTCCGGAAATATTGGCGGTGCCGCCCTTGAAGATGACCGTTCCGCGGAGCAATCCGGAATTGAGGATCACCGAGCCGCCGCTGGAGATCACCGTGTCCAAAACGGTACCGGTCATCACCTTGATAAGGCCGCCGGCATAAAGGGTGAAACCGCTGGCGATGTTGTTGGAAAGGGTGAAATTCTGTTCTCCGGCGGTGCCGTTGATCACGGCCGAACTGTTGCCCATGATGATCTGGATGATGCCGCCGGATAAAAGTGTTACGTCGGTCGCGGCACCATCCGTGAGCACCATCGACCCACCCTTGGAGAGCGTCACGTCGGAGGCAGAACCGGAGACGACGATGATCTTTCCGCCGCTGCGGACGTCGGTCTGCGCGATTTTGCCGCCGGCACTGATGAGCTGATTTCCGTAGACCACGGTGTTGATGGTGGTTCCTCCGGAGACAAACTGATCGCCGTAGAGTATGGTGTCACTGGTGATGCCGCCGCCGAGGACGTTCTGCACCACGCCTTTATTCAGCAGGAAGCCGGACGCCACACCATTGGAGAGCAGAAAACTGCCGGACTGGTGTATGCCCTGAATGTAAGTGGCGGCATTGCCGATCACGTTGAAGTTCAGCCGGCCGTTTCCGGTCTGCGTGATGTTGACGGCGGAACCTCCGTTCAAATAGGCAGAGAGAGAACAATCCGTGCCGATCTGAAGATTGGTGGCAACGGTTCCAGCAACGGAAAAACCAGAACCTCCGACGTAGGACCCGGTGACGTTGGTCGTTGCATCGATCGTAAAGTGGACTTTTGCCGCCGAGTCCAGCGTGACGCCGGAGGCCGTGCCGCCGGTGTAGACCACCAGGACCGCATCGGCGGCGGCATCGATTGTATGCAGGACGGCTCCGCTGTACACCCGGATTTGTGCGCCGCTGTTCAGATCGGTATTGGAAGCCTGCGCGCCGGCGTAGAGATTGGCAATGGAACTGTCGTTGAGGACTGTATCAATGATCTTTCCGCCGGAACTCACGTTCAACGTTGTAGAGGAGAGGTTCAAACCAGAACTGGTCACGCCGCTCTTGATGTCGATGGTCGCCATGTTGGAACTCCTTATTGTTACAGCTTTTTTGCAAAGAACACGGTGTTGCGGAGCATATGAAAAAATAACTTGTATACTATAGCGTCATATCTGCTTTTTTGCAAACCTCAAACCGCAGGAAACATCCGCGAATCATAAAAAACTCCCGTTCCCCGAAGGGGACAGGAGTTCTGGATCAATACCGTCTCCCCGCAGGGAGACTTTCTGCGGAAGGTTGGAGTTTATTCCTCTTCCCCGTGGATGCGGTTGCGGCGCCGTTCCAGTTCGGTGAGGAAGATCTTTCGGAGCCGGATGTTTTTGGGGGTGATCTCCACCAGTTCGTCGTCTTCGATGTACTCCAGAGCCTGTTCGAGAGACATCTTCCGGGCGGGAGCGATCTTCATGTTGCGGTCACTGCCGGCAGCCCGGAGGTTGGTCAGCTGCTTTGCGCGCTGGACGTTGACCACAAGGTCCTTATCCTTGCAGTGCTCGCCGACGATCATTCCCTCATAGGCGTCCACGCCCGGATCAATGAAGAACTCACCCCGCTGCTGAAGGCCGTCGATGGCGAAGGGAATGGTCTTGCCCGCCGCCATGCTGATCATCACGCCGTTGGTACGTCCGGGGAGGGCACCCTTGAAAGGCTCGTAGTGATCGAAGAGGTGGTTGACCACCGCTTCTCCCTGACTGGCGGTGAGGGCTTTGCTCCGGAGTCCAATCAGGCCGCGGGTGGGGATGTAGAACTCCACCAGTTGGCGTTCGCCCCGGGATTCCATCTGGATCAGTTCACCGTGACGCTGCCCCACCATTTCGATGATGCGGCCGGCGAAGTCGTTGGGGACGTCCACGGAAAGGCGTTCGATGGGTTCGCACTTGACGCCGTCGATCTCCTTGCAGATCACCTGGGGTTTGGCCACCGCCAGTTCGTACCCCTCCCGGCGCATGGTCTCGATGAGGATCGCAAGGTGCAGAACGCCGCGCCCGGAGACCTTGAAGGCATCGCCGCCGGGCAGTTCCTCCACTCGCAAAGCCACGTCGCGCTCCACCTCCTTGAAGAGGCGTTCCCGGAGCTGGCGGCTGGTGACGAATTTGCCTTCCTTCCCGAAGAAGGGGGAGTCGTTGATGCGGAAGTTCATGGAGATGGTCGGCTCATCAATGGCGATGACCGGCATCTGCTCGGGATGTTCCTGCTCGCAGATGGTATCGGAGATGTCGATGCCATCGACGCCCACCACGGCGCAGAGGTCTCCGCACTCCACGGACTGCACCTCTTTCCTGCCCAGGCCTTCGAAGACGAAGAGCTGTTTGATGGCGGTGTTTTTGACGGAGCCGTCCCGCTTGATGATGCACAGGGGCTGGGTGACGTCCAAGGTGCCGCGATAGACGCGGCCGATGCCGATGCGGCCCACGAAGTTGGAGTAGTCCAGCGTGGCGATCTGGGCCTGCACCGGACCTTCCTTGCGGACGGGGGAGGGAACGTATTCCAGAATGGCATCCAGAAGCGGGGTCAGGTCCTCTCTGGGATCGTCGAGGTCCTTGACTGCCCAGCCGTCCCGGCCGCTGGCGTAGAGGGTGGGGAAGTCCAGCTGTTCGTCGGAGGCGTTGAGTTCGCAGAAAAGGTCGAAGACTTTGTTATTGACCGCGTCGGGACGGGCATCGGGCTTGTCGATCTTGTTGATGACGACGACAGGACGCAGACCGAGGTGCAGGGCCTTGTCCAGCACGAACCGGGTCTGGGGCATGGGACCTTCTGCGGAATCCACCAGCAGAAGGACACCGTCGGCCAACTTCAGGACCCGTTCCACCTGACCGCCGAAGTCGCTGTGTCCGGG
>DCGG01000084.1:3974-5542 GCA_002315455.1 Lentisphaeria bacterium UBA1784 | reverse complement strand
CGGAACCGCTGGGGCCGGAGCGCCGACTACGAAGGCAGTCACTCCTGGCTGTGGAACATGCCCGCGCAGAAGTACTTCAAGGATCACCCCGAATGGTTTGCCATGGTCAACGGAAAGCGGCTGGGATACGCGGTGTCGGGCGTTCAGCTCTGCACCACCAACTCCGAAGCGCTGGACGAGTACGCCCGGGTCCTGCTGGACAAACTGAAGACGGACGGTATCCAGAAGAAGGGGTACATGATCTCCATCGGTCCCAACGACGGCGGCGGCTTCTGCATGTGCCCCAAGTGCCGGGCGCTGGACGTCGGCAAACTTCCGGACGGACATCCCATTCTCTCCGACCGCATGGTGGTCTATGCCAACGAGATGGCGAAGCGCATCAACGCGGTCTATCCCGATCAGACCATCGGACTTTACGCCTACAGCTACTACAGCGATCCTCCGGCGAAGCAGGTGCTGGACCCCCACGTGAAGATCATGCACGTGCAGAACGATTTCGGCGTCCTCGGGCTGGATGAGGCGTTCTGTGCCGCCTACCGGGATAAAAAATTGAAGCCGTGGAAGGCGAAGGTGGGCAAACTCTACCACTACGACTACACCGAAGGCATGGGTAACTACGGCATTCCGGCCAGCCATCCCACCGCCTGCCGCAACCGGGCGCGGGTCTTGGACGAGGCTGAAGTCGTGGGCTTCGCCATGAACCTCCGGGAGGACTTCTACGCCACCGCCCTCAACAACTATCTGGAGTTGAAACTCTGCTGGTATCCCGCATCGGAGTTCGATGCCATCTACAAGGATGCCATGGAGAAGTGCTACGGAGCCAAGGCGGTCCCCTTCATCCAGAAGTACTTTGACGAGCAGGAACGCCGGGCGCTCGAGCTCTACAAGAGCCTGATTTTCGACGAAGCAGTGGGCGCTTTCCGCCGGATGCCCTACACCATTTCCATGGGGCTTCCCGGACTGCGGGATGCCTGTATGCCCGACCTGCAGAAGGCTCTCTCCCTCACCGAAGATTCCGGGCAGCGCGCCCGCATTCAGATGCTCATCGAAAATCTTGAGAATGCTGAAGTTGTCAGCCAGCTCTACGTTCTCGGACGGCAGATCCTGGACGAAGGCAAGGCCTCCACGGAGAATCTGCGCAAGGCCATCAAACTCGCCGAGACCCATCAGGCCTACGTGAAAAAATTGGAGGCGACCGGCTGGCTCCGGCCCGGCGAGATGGACCGGCAGAACAAGAAGTTCCACCTCAACATGGACGTGGAGACCTACCGCCGTCTGCTGAATGAATCCATGGGCGGCGTCCGCAAGACCGAGGCGCTGCATCTGGATTCCGACGACGTGAAGCTGGACGGCAAAGGCGACGAGGCCTTCTGGAAGGATGCTCCCTCCATTGAG
Source organism: Lentisphaeria bacterium UBA1784 (assembly GCA_002315455.1). Taxonomy (GTDB): domain Bacteria; phylum Verrucomicrobiota; class Lentisphaeria; order Victivallales; family Victivallaceae; genus UBA1784. The sequence continues at coordinate 4,147 of DCGG01000084.1, read as the reverse complement.
ATCGCGTCCTGCTGCGCCAGCGGCGATCCCGCTCCCGTCAGGAGTACCGTGAAAGTGGCGGCCAGCGGCAAGTACCTCTACATCCTCGCCGTGATGCAGGAGCCGAAGATGAACGAACTCCGGGATGCCGTCTCCAAGCGCAACGGACCGGTCTGGGACGAGAACTGCATCGA
>DCGG01000084.1:3771-3899 GCA_002315455.1 Lentisphaeria bacterium UBA1784 | reverse complement strand
TGAACAGCATCGGCACCATCGCCGAGGTCCGCAAAGAGAGCAAGAGGGAATTGACGTGGGACAGCAAGGCGGAAGCCGCCGTCACCCGTTCCGCCGACAGTTGGACCGTGGAGGTCAGGATCCCCTTC
>DCGG01000084.1:0-3733 GCA_002315455.1 Lentisphaeria bacterium UBA1784 | reverse complement strand
AAAATGGGGGCGATCTGGGGTTTCAACGCCTGCCGTGACCGCATTGCCGGCGGTGCCGACGAGCGGCTCAGCTGGAGTCCCACCTTCGGCAACTTCGACATCCCCGGGCGCTTCGGGAAACTGGTGTTTCGCTGACAGATCACACGGGAGGCGCTGACGCCCTTATGCTGTGCAAATCCATCATCTCGGCGATTTTAGTCTGCTGTGCGGCGGATGCGTGGGGCGTTCAGCGCGAGACCTTTTTGCGGGGGATCCCCATGACGTGCAGTTTCATGGACCATGCCGTGCTGATCAACGGGAAAGAAACGCAGATTCTTTCCGGCGCGATCCACTATTTCCGGACGATGCCGGAACAATGGGAGGATCGGCTCCGCAAACTGAAGGCCTGCGGCTTCAACACCGTGGAGACCTATCTTGCGTGGCATCTCCACGAGGAGACTGAAGGAGACTTCGACTTTTCAGGTAGGCTGGACTTCGTGCGGTTTATCCGGACGGCACAAAGGCTCGGACTGCACGTGATCGTGCGCCCCGGTCCCTACATCTGCTCTGAATGCGATCTGGGCGGGATGCCCGGTTGGCTCCTCGGAAAAGCAGGACTTCGTCTGCGCAGTAACGAGCCGGTATTCATGCACTATGCGGGACGGTACCTCCGGCGGGTGCTTCCGCTGCTGAAGCCTCTCCAATGTACGCAAGGTGGACCGATTATCGCCATGCAGATCGAAAATGAGTACGGAGGCTATGGCCGCGACAAGGAATATCTGAAGGCGTTGCGGGAAGTCATCCGCGGAGAAGGGATCAACATTCCGCTCTTCACTTCCGACGGAGCTTCGTCGCATGAGTTGTTGAATGGCTCCCTGCCGGACGTCGCCGCCGCCGTGAACTTCCGGGACGACCCGAAGAAAAATATTGCCGTCCTCGCGCAAACTGACACCGGATACCGGAATCCCTTCTTCGCCGCGGAACTATGGGTCGGTAAAGCGTGGTTCTGGAACATGCCCCCCGAACACCATGCGGCAGACCCCGTTGCAGACGATATCCGTACGATCCTCCGGAACAAATGGCACGTCAACTGCTACATGTTCCACGGGGGCACCAACTTCGGCTTCACCAGTGGCGCGAATTACGTCGATGGCTACTACCCTCTGCTGACCAGTTATGAGGTCGACGCACTCTTGGATGAATCCGGCCGCATCACGCCGAAGTACGAGGCGGTCCGCAAGGTGATGAACTCCTTTGGCCGCGGCAGTACGGAGTCCATGACGGACCCGGTCATCAGCGTGCCGTCACCGTTTATGCTCACGGAGGCGGTGGCGCTCGGCGATTGTCTCAATGCGCTTTCCCTTCCCGTCATCTGTTCTACGCCGGAGACCATGGAGCATTTCGGGCAGTCCTTCGGCTTCATCCATTATTCCCGCAGGATGAAAAAGCGTGAATCCGGTACTTGGACCCTTTGTGGCATGAAGGATCGGGCTGTTGTCCTTCTGGACAGGAAACTTCACTCCGTTGTCATGCGGGGCGAAAAGGAGCCGGTCATCTCGTTGAAAATCCCGGAGGACGGAACGCTTCTCGAGATCCTTGTGGAAAACATGGGACGCGTCAACGTCGGTTACGAAATGGAGAATGAGCGCAAAGGGCTCGTTGCCGTCAGCAACGGATCTCTCCGGCTGATGGATTGGGAGGTTCGCTGTCTGCCCATGAAGGACCTTTCCAAGTTGAAGTTCTCCGCCGGGACGCCGCCCGCCGGACCGGCATTCCGCCGGGGATGGTTCCGGACGGAACGGAGTTCGGATCTCTTTCTGCGCTTTCCCAAGGGGACCCGGGGATACGTTTGGGTCAACGGGTTCAACGTGGGCAGATACTGGACGGTGGGGCCGCAGGAGACGCTTTACCTGCCCGCTCCGCTGATCAAAGCCGGCGAAAACGAGGTTATTGTCTTTGAGACGGACGGGCTTTCATCTTCGGAACTTGCCTTCGCTCCCGGGCGTATCATCGCCTCCCTCATGGATGAGGAGACCTGTCGGCGGATGCGGAAGGAGTCCATGGACGGATCGCGCAGGGCAGCGGTGTTTCGGCTTGCCTCCAGCGAGGTGACACTGGACGGTACCGGTTCCGAAGCTTTTTGGAAGGACATTCCCGCCATTGAGGTGGGGACCCACTGCGCCAGCGGTATCTCTTCTCCCGTCAAGGCGACGGTGAAGGCGGCGGTCAGCGGAAGGTTCCTCTATCTCCTCGCCGAGATGCGGGAACCGAAAATGGACCGTCTCCGGGATGTGGTCACTTTACGGAATGGTCCGGTCTGGAACGAGAACTGCATTGAGTTTTTCTTCGATCCGGAGAACCGCCGGAAGGACTTCCGTCAACTGCTGGTGAACAGCCTCGGGACCGTCGCCGAATTCCGGCAGGAAGGCGGTCTTGAAAAGCCTTGGACAAGTCAGGCCAGAGCCGCGGTGACCCGTTCCGCCGACAGCTGGACCGCAGAGGTGGAGATCCCTCTCTCCGCGTTTGGAAAAGTGCCGAAGCCGGGGGATATTTGGGGCTTCAACGCCTGCCGGGATCGAATCGTCGGCGGTCCCCGGGAACGGCTCAGTTGGAATCCCACTTTCGGCGAATTCGGACATCCCGATCGCTTTGGAAAACTGATCTTTCAATAACCTTATTTACAGGAGGAAAATATGGATCGCAAACTTCTTCTTTTCGGGATCGCACTCGGCATGCTGACCGCGGCGCCACTGTGGGGGCTCTCCGTCGGCAAGAGCGATCTGCTCTACTACGAACCGGCGGATCGCATCCCCGGCGCGGAACCCGACGGCAAAGTCCTCTCCGGAGTCAAACTGGTCCCCGGCAAGTTCGGGAAGGCCTATCTCATCGAGCGGCGGACCCACAACTATCTGGACGTGCCCGGAACTCCGGCATGCCAGTTGCTCTGGCGGAATGGCGTGGCTCTGGAACTCCGCAGGAAGGAGCCGTTCCTGATCGTTTCGGATTCCGAACTGGCGCTGCCCATGGTCGATCTGCGGCAGGGGTCCAGCAACACCTTCAGCTTCGATGCCTCCTGTCCCGGCGGCAAGGCCGAGATCTTCGCCCAATGGGAGGAGCCGGGGAACAAGGTCACTCCCCTTGGGTGCTTCTCCGTGGAGAAGTCCGTCCGCCGGATCGTTTTCCCATGCCGTGCCGCGGCGGATTCCGGCACGATGCGGATCCTGGTCAGGGGCAAAGCGGAACTCTCCCGTTTCCTGGAGGACCGCAAGTGCGGCTGGGGCGCCAGTTTCGTCCCCTACGGCAAGAGCCGGGATGCGGCATGGGTGGAGATCCGGAACATTTCCAAACATTTCCATGAGACGGAGGGCAGTTTCTCCGCATGGGTCAAGGGTGACAGTCTCGCTCCGGATTCCATCGGCCCCGGCGTCGTTTTTTTCTCCGCCGAGAGCAAGGTGGGGAAGGGGCGCTACGGCCGCGTGGTCATGTGGCCGACCCTCCTGCCCGGAGACGGGAGCAAGCCCGGAACGCTCTACTTCACCACCGTGGACGCCCGGGATCGCCGGGTGGCGCTCTCCGAACGGCAATGCGATCTGAAGTATGCTCCCTGCGACTGGCACTTTTTCGTCTTCACGTGGAAGCAGGTGGACAAGCGGATGCAGATTGCCATCTACGTTGACGGCGACAAACTGAAGATCTCCACCGACGGGGAGGCCATCGGCACCAAGCAGGCCATTAAGCTCACGGTCGGTTATTA
>DCGG01000161.1:1173-3624 GCA_002315455.1 Lentisphaeria bacterium UBA1784 | reverse complement strand
ATTTGTATCTTTGGGTTCCCAATGCTCTTTTGCCGGAGGGATTGCAGGTATTGACGGCATGGGGATTCACGTACAAGACAAATATTATTTGGCACAAGATCAGAAAAGACGGAGGACCTGACGGACGCGGTGTCGGTTTCTATTTTCGCAATACCACGGAAATTTTGTTGTTCGGAACAAAAGGACACATGCGAACCCTTCCTCCGGGGCGCAGTCAGGTAAATATCATCAAAAGCATGAAGCAGGAGCACAGTAGAAAACCGGATTCTCAATATGACCTCATAGAGCGTTGTAGTCCCCCGGAGTATTTGGAAATTTTTGGAAGAGGCTCCCGGGATAAATGGACTGTTTTCGGAAATCAGGCCGAAGACTACGAAATTACCTGGCCAACATATAAGAACAACAGTTTGAGCGCAAGTCACGCAGATATTCGGCCCGCGTACCTGTTCTGAAAACCCTTTCCTCAAGAAAGAAGTGTTCTCTGTGGAATATTTGACTTTGACAATCGGGGCGGTGCTGGTCAACAACTTCGTCCTCTCCCGGTTTCTGGGGATATGCCCTTTCCTCGGCATTTCCAAACGCATCAGCACGGCGCTGGGGATGTCCGGCGCCGTCATTGTGGTGATGACGCTGGCCTCCTGCATCACCTCCGTGGTCTATAACTATCTGCTTCGCTTCTCCATTGCCGGAACGGCTTACGATCTGACTTTTCTGCAGACGTTGCTCTTTATTCTGATCATCGCGGCGTTGGTCCAGCTGATTGAGATCGTGATGCAGAAGACCAGCCCGGCGCTCTATCAGGCGTTGGGGATCTACCTGCCCCTCATCACCACCAACTGCGCGGTGCTGGGCGCCGCCACCATCAATTGCAAACAGGCCTACAACGTTTTGGAAGCCACGCTTTTCGGGATGTTCTCCGGGATCGGGTTCGCGCTGGCGATCCTGCTTTTCGCCAGCATCCGGGAGAAACTGGAACTGGCGGATCCGCCGGATTCCTTCAAGGGTACCCCCATCGCTTTGGTGACGGCCGGGATCCTGGCCATGGCCTTCGTGGGATTTTCCGGATTGTGCTGACCGGGACGGGAGGGTGAGACTATGAATCAACTGATCATTGTTGCCGCTGCGGCCATGGGCGGTCTCGGGATCTTCCTCGGCCTGATCATCGGATTTTTTGCAAAGCGGTTCCGGGTGGAGACCGATGCCCGCATCGGTCTCGTGACGGAATTGCTTCCCGGCGCCAACTGCGGCGGATGCGGTAAGGCCGGCTGTGCCGACTTTGCAAAGTCCGTGGTGGCGGGGGAGAATCCGCCCAACCGCTGTCCGGTCTCCAGCCGGGAGCAGATCAGTGCCATCGCGATGGCCATCGGCGTGGACGCCGGCGAGAGTTTTCCCCAGAAGGCGGTGGTTTTCTGCGGAGGAAGCGAGGACAAGACCATCAATTTCGTCCATTACAACGGGATCCGGGATTGCGCCTCTGCCGCGCTGGTCAACGGCGGCCCCAAGGCCTGTCTCCACGGATGTCTCGGCATGGGCAGCTGTGCCCGGAAATGTCCCTTCGGCGCCATCGAGATCGTCAACCACCTCGCCATCGTCCACAGCGAGCTTTGCGTGGGATGCGGCAACTGCGTGGCGGTTTGCCCCCGGAACGTGATCCGGTTGGTCCCGGCGGATGCGACGGTCCACGTCTTCTGCAACTCCAAAGTGAAGGGCGCCGAGAAGCGCAAATACTGCAAGGCCGGATGCCTCGGCTGCCGGAAGTGCGAAAAACTGGCGCCTGACAAGTTCAAGGTGGAAGGATTTCTCGCGCAGGTGAACTACGCGGCAGAACAGTTGCCCTCCTTCAAGGACGTGGCCGCCATCGGTTGTCCCACCGGCTCCCTCTGCCCGGAGGCCAGCCGGTCCGACAACGAAAAGATCCTCGAGGAGGCGGAAAATGAATAAGAGTTCCCGCAACGTCATGACCTTCCGGGGCGGGATCCATCCTGCCGATAACGGCAAGGCCCTCTCCGAATACCGTCCCACCCGGAACGTCCCCCTGCTGGAGCGGTATCTGGTCCCGCTTGCGGAAAACGCCGGGAAGCCTCCCGTCCCCCTGGTCCAGAAGGGCGACAAGGTCAAAAAATATCAGTTGCTGGCCCGGCCGGACGGCTTTGTTTCGGCGGCGCTTCACTCCCCTACCAGCGGCGAGATCGCGGGGATCGTTGAGATCCCCGGGTCCATGGGAGTCCCGGTGCAGGCCTTCGACATCATTGCCGACGGCGAGGACGCCGCCGGAGAACTTCTGCCGCCCTTCCCCGAATGGAGGGAGGTTGATCCCGCCGTCCTGCTGAAACGGGTGGGCGAAGCCGGACTGGTGGGCATGGGCGGAGCCAGTTTCCCCACTCACGTGAAACTCTCCCCGCCCCCCGGAAAGACCATCGACACCGTGATCCTCAACGGTGCGGAGTGCGA
>DCGG01000161.1:0-1127 GCA_002315455.1 Lentisphaeria bacterium UBA1784 | reverse complement strand
CCGACCACCGGCTCATGCTGGAGGACCCCTTCTCCGTGCTGGAGGGGGCCGCCATCCTCGGACGCATCCTCGGTGTGACCCGCCTTTACGTCGGCATTGAAATCAACAAACGCGATGCCATTGCCGCTTTGGAGCAGTATGCCGGAGACTACGGCGTGGAGGTGATCCCCCTGAAGGTGCAGTATCCGCAGGGCAGCGAGAAGCAGTTGATCAACGCCATCACGGGACGGGTGGTCCCGGCTGGCGGCCTCCCCATGGACGCTCATTGCGTGGTCCAGAACGTGGGGACCGCGGCCGCCCTCACCGCTGCCGTGAAGCAGGGGATCCCCCTCGTGGAACGGATCGTCACCGTCACCGGCGAAGTGGTGAAGTATCCCGGGAACTTCCGGCTGAAGATCGGCACTCCGGTGCTGGAAGCCGTCCGCTTTGCCGGCGGCGTCACCGAGGAACCGGGGAAACTGATCCTCGGCGGACCCATGATGGGATTCGCCCAGCGCACCTTCCAGGTCCCGGTGGCGAAGAACACCTCCGGAATTCTGCTCCTGCCCGAGCGGAGAGCCGTGAACTTCCGTTCCGAAGGATGTATCCGGTGCGGCCGTTGCGTGCAGGGATGCCCCATGAAACTTGTGACGTGCATGCTGGCCAACGCCATCGAGGCGGAACGCTATGACCTCGCGGAGCAGAACCACGTCATGGACTGTCTGGAATGCGGCTCCTGCGCCTACGTCTGCCCCGCGAAGCGGCCGCTGGTCCAGCACATGCGCCGCGCCAAGGCGGAGATCCGCCGCAACCGTCAACTTGCCGCCGCCGCGGCGGGAGGTAAAAAATGACAACGCAAGACGTGAAACTGCCCGACGGCTCCAAACTGATCTTGAGCAGTTCGCCCCATATTTCCACGCCGATCAACGTGCGGAACATCATGTTGAAGGTCTGCCTCGCTCTGCTTCCGGCGTCGCTTGCCGGGATCTGGTTTTTCGGCTGGCGCGCCCTTGCGGTGATCGCCGTGACCACGGTCAGTTGCGTCCTTGCGGAGGCGATCTGGTGCCGGTTTGCCGGGAAGCCCGTGAAGGGGACCATTGCCGACTGCAGCGCCGCCGTCACCGGGCTGTTGCTGGCGCTGAACCTGC
>DCGG01000117.1:21198-30455 GCA_002315455.1 Lentisphaeria bacterium UBA1784 | reverse complement strand
TCCGCATCCGTTACCGGGTGGACGGAGCGTTGTACGAAATGCCTCCGCCGCCGCGGAGTCTGGCGCAGCCGGTCATCAGCCGGGTCAAGATCATTTCCGGGCTGAACATTTCAGAACGCCGCCGCCCGCAGGACGGCAGGATCCAGCTGAAGATCAACGGCCGCCCCGTGGACTTGCGTGTATCCTGTCTGCCGACCAGCTACGGCGAATCCGTGGTGCTCCGCGTGCTGGACCGCAGCGTGGTCAACCTTCAGCTGGATGCCCTCGGCATCGGTACCGACGTGCTGGCCAAGATCCGGGATATGATCCATCTGCCCAACGGTATTCTGCTGGTGACCGGCCCCACCGGTTCCGGAAAGACCACGACGCTCTATTCTGCGCTGGGTGAGATCAACGATCCGGAATCCAAACTCCTCACCGCCGAGGACCCCGTGGAATACGATATCGAAGGCATCATTCAGTGCCCCATCAACGATGCGGTGGGCATGACCTTCCAGAAAGCGCTGCGCGCCTTCCTCCGTCAGGATCCTGACCGCATCCTCGTGGGCGAGATCCGTGACTTCGAGACGGCGCAGATCGCCATCGAAGCGTCGCTGACCGGACACTTCGTCTTCAGCACGCTCCACACCAACGATGCCGCCTCCACCGTGACCCGTCTGGTGGATATGGGCGTGGAACCCTTCCTGATCGCCTCTTCTCTGGCTGGTATTCTCGGTCAGCGGCTGATCCGGCGGGTCTGCCCCAACTGCAAGACGCTCTACACGCCCACCGATGACGATTTGGACCGTCTCGGTCTGGAGCGTTCGCAGGTGGAAGGCCGTCAGTTCTGCTACGGCAAGGGGTGTCCCCTCTGCAACAATACCGGATACAAGGGCCGGAAGGCTCTGACCGAACTGATGGTGGTGGATCAGACCCTCCGGGACATGATCAGCGCCAATGCGCCCGCCAATCAGCTCCGGGACCGTGCCTGTGAATTGGGCATGCGGACCCTGCGGCAGGACGGCATCAACGCCATTTTCAACAAAGAGACCACCGTGGACGAAGTGGTTCGCTACACTTGATTCGGGAACAACCTCATTGATTTGAGTAAGGAGATACACAAAAATGGCACAATTCACATACACGGCCATGGACGGCAAAGGCCGGGAACAGAAGGGCAAGATCACTGCAGTCAACAGCGAGACCGCCGCGGCGGAACTGAAGTCCAGAGGACTTTTCCCCACCTCCATCACCGTGATTATGGATCAGAAGAGGTCCAAGGCGAAGAAGAAATCCGCCATGAACATTTCTCTCGGCCCCGTGGTCATCAAGCGGAAACAGTTGACGATTTTCACCCGGCAGCTGGCGATCCTGCTGGGCGCCGGACTGCCACTGATCCGTTCTCTGCGGACCTTGGAGAAGCAGTCCCGGAATCCCTCCGTCAAGATCATCGTCGGCCGCACCGCCGATACGGTGGAGGGCGGCGCCACTTTCGCGGAAGCCCTTTCCCAGAACCCCAAGTCCTTCGATAAACTTTACCTCAACATGATCCGGGCCGGCGAAGCTTCCGGTGCTATGGAGGTCATCCTGGACCGTCTGGCCAGTTTCATGGAAAAATCCGCGCGGGTGGCCGGCAAGATCAAATCGGCCATGATCTACCCCGTCGTCATTCTCTCCATTGCCGTGATCGCGCTGGTCTGCATGATGATTTTCATCGTCCCGAAGTTCGAGAAGATCTTTGCCGATCTGCTGGGACCCAAGGTTCCGCTCCCGGGAATCACCCAGCTCATCATCGGCTTCAGCAAGACCCTGATGTCCCAGTGGTACGTCTATCTGATCGTGCTGGGCGCCATCATCATCGGCTTCAAGATCATGAAGGCCATCCCCGTCGGTCGGAAGCTTCTGGATACCATCGCCTACCGGATGCCCCTCTTCGGACCGATCATCGCCCGTTCTGCGGTGGCCCGCTTCGGACGGACCCTCGGCACTCTGCTCAGTTCCGGTGTGCCGATCCTCAATGCCCTCACCATCGTCAAGGATACCAGCGGAAACGAACTGGTGGCGTCCGCCATCCAGAAGGTTTCCGACAAGGTCAAGGAGGGCGAAGGCGTCGCCAAGCCCCTCGGCGAGACCAAAGTCTTTGAAGAGATGGTCATCAGCATGGTGGAAGTGGGCGAGGAGACCGGTAAACTCCCCGAAATGCTGGACAAGATTGCCGATACCTACGAGGAAGAGGTGGATAACGCCGTCAGCGCGTTGACCTCTCTGATCGAGCCTTTGATGATCGTGTTGCTGGCCGGCGTGGTGGGAACCATCGTGATCGCCCTCTTCATGCCGCTGGTGAAGATCATCGAGACTCTCTCCTGATCCGTTTGCGGACGGGACAGCACCCGGAGCCGGATATGCCAATGCTCCTGCTGGATATCGGCAACACCGCCACCCGCATCGCTCTCTGGGACGGGAACCGGATCGGAGCGATCCGCCGGCTCCCCACTGCGGAACTGACTCCGGCACAACTGCCGCCGGGGCTTCCGCTGGCGGGGGCCTGCGTGGTCCCGGATGCGTGGAAACGCCTGGAGGCGGAGGTTCGTCCCCGCTTCCGTCTCTCCGCCGATAACTGCGGCGGCTTGCTGGATTTTTCCCGGATGGATGCCTCCTCCTTGGGGGCTGACCGCATCGCCAATGCCATCGCCCTCGCCGGAGGCTTCTCTCTGCCCGGTGCCGTCGTTGACTGCGGGACCGCCATCACTCTGGAACTGGTGGATGCCGGCCGCCGCTTTCTCGGCGGAGCCATCCTGCCCGGCCGGAAACTCCTGCGCCGCGCCCTCTTTTCCGGGACCGCGCAACTGCCGGATCTGCCTCTGACGGACGCCATCCCCGATGCCCCCGGGACCAATACCCGCGCCGCCATGGAACTGGGGATCGACCGCGGAAGCATCGGAGCCGTACGGGAGATGCTTTCCGTTGCCGGAAAGTGCATGGGCGATCTGACTTGGGTTCTGACCGGAGGGGATGCCCCCTTCTTTTCCAAGGCTTTTCCCCGGGCGGTCGTGGTGCCGGAGGATTTCACGCTCCGCGGGGTCCTGCTGGCGGCGCAGGCTGCCGGTTTCCCGGAAAGCGTCCGCTGATTATCTTTGCCTGAACCCTTATTCCCCGGGTGATTTTTGCGGGGATTTTAAGCATTTCCCGTTGTTTCTGCGTGGTTCCGGAGGTATATTAAGGGAGTGTTTTGTCCTCTTTTGGAGATTTTATCATGCAGGAACTTTCCGATCCTTCCCGGAGCATGATTCCCCGGGTGATGGCCATGCTGGGATGCGGCTGTCTGCTCTATTTCCTCGCCAACGTTCAGCGGGTGGCCATTCCCGGCGCCGTCTTCGATCAGCTCCAGCAGGAACTGGGGGTCTCCGCCTCCGGCGTCACGGCATTCGGTGCGATCTTCATGTACGTTTATGCGGCGGCGCAACTGCTGATCGGCTTTACCATCAGCCGGTACGGAAGCGTCCGGACCCTCTTTGCCGGATGCGTCTTCTTCTGCGGAGGCACGCTGCTTTTCGCCGGAACGAAAAACCTGCCCTTGCTTTATTTGGCCCGGGCCGCCACCGGACTGGGAGCCGCCGCCTTCTACCTCAGTGTGGTGAATCTGCTCCTGAAGCGGTTTCACGAGAACAGCAACCTTGCGATCTCGGTTTTCGTCATGGTCGGATATGCCGGAGCCGTGTTTGCGGCGGCGCCCTTTTCCGCCGCCGTGGAAGCGTGGGGATTGCGGACCATCCTTGCCGCAGTGGCGGTACTTTCGCTGGCGGCGGCGGTTTGTTTCTGCTTTTTTGCCGCAGGCGTGCCGAAACAGCCGATCCATTCGGGATCGCTCCAACTCCAATCCTTTTTGGAGCCGCTGTACTGCCGCCATAACCGGAGCATTTTCATCTTCGGCGGTCTGAACTGGGGCGTTTACTACGTGATCCAGACCGTCATCGGCAAGAAATTTCTGGAGGACTACTGCCTGTACTCTCGCTCCTCCGCCGCATGGATCATGTCCATCACGGGGGCGTTGGCGGCGCTCTTCGGATTCCTGTGGGCGCTCTTGAGCAAGTTCTCCGGGAACCGGCGGCGCTGGGTCTGCCGGATCGCCGGGATCATGGTGCTCACCGTCACCGGCCTCGCCTGCATTGCACTGCTTGCCAATTGGCATTCGCCGTTGCTGGGCGGATTGTTCTGCCTGATCTCGGTGACCGCCAGCATTTCCGCCATCGTCATCCCTCTGCTGAACGAGACCAATCCGCCCCGGATCAGCACCTTCGCGGTGGCGGAACTGAACTTCTTCTTCTACGCCGCAGTTGCGGTTTTCGGGAATCTTGCGGGCTTTCTGATGGGACTTTTTCCGCCGGAACGCCGGGGGGAAGTGCTGTGCTATGGCAGAAATTCCTACCTCTGCGTCTTTCTGCTGCTCTTCTGCTGTGCGGTCCCGGCGTTTCTGGCGTCCCGGCGGATCCGGGAGACCAACGGAAAGGTGTGCCGCTGTCCGGCGAAGTTCGCCAACGGGATCAACGGCTGCAGGGAGTAACAGGAGCACGCGGATGAGACCGGCGGGCAAGACCGTCTGCCGGTTGCAGGATCTGCTGCGGTGCATGCTGGGCGCGCGCGAGTTAACCTGCTTCCATGGACTCCTTACGGAACAGGCATGAAAGGACGCCGTTGCGGTACGCACTGGGGGCGCGCAGGAGAGCTAACTTTCTTTCTTATTCTCCGCGGAACAGGCATGAAAGAACGCCGTTGCGGTACGCGCAGGAGGGTCAGCTGACCTTCTCCATGGATTCCTCGTCGGAACAGCCCTCGGCGATGATCGGCTCCGCACCGGAGAGTCCGGCGTAGGCCGGGACTTGCGGCGCATCCTGCCTGGAGGCCTTTTCCCGGGTGAGCCATTTGGAATTTCCCATGGTCAGAGCGCAATAGGGGATCAACCAGAAGAGGAAGAAGAAACTGAACACGGCATAGGTCCAACCCCAGCTTGCGCCCCTGTGGCCGGTATCCGTGCGATAGACTGCCGCGGGCAAAGTCCCCCAGAGAACGCTGGTCCAGACGGCGCAGTCAATCAGGGAGAGCGGTGCCATGACCAATCCCAACAGCAGGACCGGAACACAGAAAATCGGAAGCAGAAGCCAAAGCGCCTGAAGGGTCAGCATCAACTGAAATGCCGTCCAGAATCCGCCGGAGTGGCGGAAGGCGCAGGGGAAAGTCTGAATGGTCTCGCGGAAATCCCCGCGGCTCCAGCGCATGAGCATCTTGCAGAAAGTCTGAAAAGTGGTGGGCATGGCGGTGTAGGCGATGGCATCCCGCTGGAAGACGATCCGAAGTCCCTGCCGCAGAACGCCGCTGGCCAAAGCCCGGTCTTCGCCGATCCCGGCGGGACGGCCCATGAAGTGCTGATCCAGCCATTGTTCGAGGAAGGGCGTCAGGGCGCTTCTGCGGTAGGCGCTCAGTGCTCCGGGGGTGCAGAGCACCACGCCGAAGATACTCTGCGCGGAACGGACTACACCGAAGTTGAAGACGAAGTTCACGTCCATCATCCGGGGGAGGACGCCGTCTTCCGGGTTCATCACCTGGATGTTTCCGGCCACGGCGCCCACTTCAGGATCGTGGAAGGGCGCGACCAGTTTCCGCAGGGTGTCCGGCATGACTTTGGAGTCGCTGTCCACGGTGACGATGATCTCGGAACTGCTCTCCCGGATGCCCCGGTAGAGTGCCCGGCGTTTCCCTCCGTTTTTCGGCTGCCGCAGGGCCTGGATCCGCCCGTTGGAACGGGCGGCGGCCTGTTTGATGTATTCCCAGGTGTCGTCGACGCTGCCGTCGTCGATGGCGATGACGTGGAGCCGGTCCGCAGGATAATTGCTTTCCAGTACGCTCTCCAGTGCGGTGAGTACGCCTTCGCCCTCGTTGTAGGCGGGGACGATCACGGTACAATCAGGCAGTTCGCAATCGAAAAGTTCCCGTTTTGGACGGTAGAAGAGGTAGGCGGCAAGAACGCAGAAACCGATGTAAAAGATCGTTCCGAAAAAAATCACAGCGCCGAAGAACAGCAGAAATCCGTGGTCCGCGCCGATCTTGGAGATCCACGAGAATCTGGGAACTCCGCCGAAAATACAGCAGACGACCAAAGCCAAAGTAATCCCGTGAAGCAGTTTGACCCGCCACGGCGTTTTGTGCAGGCGTTTTGTTTTTTCAGTCATGGTAATCCTCCATGTTTCTGCGCTTAATATAGGGGATGAAGTTTACCGAAAGATTGCAGAGAGATTACAATTTGGCAATTTTGAGTTTTTTTTCCGCTTTTTCCGGCGAAAAGCGCAGCGGCTCTTGCAATCGCGGTCCAACGGGATATATTTAATAGGAAATGAAACAAAATGCAGAACCCGATGGAGCCCGTCATGAAACTGCACAAGATCGTGGAATATCTGGATAAGGAACTGGACCTGAAAGGCTTTGCCGACGATTACTCCAACAACGGCCTGCAGGCGGAGTGTTCCGGCGAGGTCCGGCGGATCGTTTTCGGCGTGGACGCCTGTCAGGCGCTGTTCGAATTCGCCGCCGACAGCAAAGCGGATCTGGTGGTCGTTCACCACGGTCTGAGCTGGGGCGGAAATCCCCGGCGGCTCGCCGGGATCGACGCCGCCCGCTTCGGTACGCTCTTCCGCCACGGCATCAGTCTCTACGCCGCCCATCTGCCGCTGGATGCGCATCCCCGCTTCGGCAACAATGCGGTCCTTTGCCAGCAGATCGGGCTGGAGGAACTGGCGGACTTCTTCCCCTACTGCGGACGCAACATCGGCTTCCGGGGCGAACTCCCGGAACCCCGGAGCATGGCGGAACTCGTGGGACTTCTGCAGCGGGACATCCCCTTCCAGCCACAGGTCCTCCCTTCATCCCGGAAGACCTTCCGGCGGATTGCCGTGGTCTCCGGCGGCGGCGGTCTGGATGCCGTCCGGGAGGCGGCGGCCTCCGGCGCGGACCTGCTCCTCACCGGGGAGTTCACCCACGTGATGTATCACGAGGCGAAGGAACGCAATCTCGCGGTCCTCGCCATGGGCCATTACGCCAGTGAGACCACCGGGCCCCGGGCCCTGATGGCCGAAGTGGAACACCGCTATGACGTGGACTGTCTCTTCGGAGACTTCCCCACCGGATTATAAGGATTCAGGAGGAAAAGATGTCATCCAAGGTTTTTTTCTGCGATTTCCGCACTCAGTTCCACGGCACCGGACGGGCCTTCAAACTGCGGACCCTCATGAAGGCGGCCGGATTCGAGAACATTGACTTCAAGGATAAGTTCGTTGCCATCAAGATGCACTTCGGGGAGGCGGGCAACCTCGCGTATCTCCGGCCCCAGTACGCCAAGACCGTGGCGGATTACGTCCGGGAACTGGGCGGAAAGCCCTTCCTCACCGACTGCAACACCCTCTACGCCGGAAGCCGTAAAAACGCCCTCGAACATCTGGATACTGCCGCCGAAAACGGGTTCTCCGTTCTCTCCGCCGGATGTCAGATCCTCATCGGTGACGGTCTGAAGGGGAACGATGAACTGGCGGTCCCGGTGCCCAACGGCGTCCACTGCAGGACTGCGAAGATCGGACGGGCCGTTATGGACGCGGATATCGTCATCAGCCTCACCCACTTCAAGGGCCACGAAGCCATGGGGATCGGCGGTGCCGTGAAGAATCTCGGCATGGGTTGCGGTTCCCGGGCGGGCAAGCTGGAGATGCACAGCGACGGCAAGCCCGTGCTGGATCAGGAGCTCTGCATCGGTTGCGGACTCTGCCGGAAGCATTGTGCCCACGGCGCGCTGACTTTGGCTGGGAAAAAGATGACCATCGACCGGGAACACTGTGCCGGATGCGGCAGCTGCATCAGCGTCTGTCCCAAGGACGCCCTCTCGCCCATGTGGGGGCAGAGTTTGCGTTTGCTCTGCGAAAAGACGGTGGAATACGCGGCTGCGGTGATGAACGGCCGTCCGGGATTCCACATCAGCCTGCTTTGCGACATTGCGCCGAACTGCGACTGTCACGGTGAGAACGATGCGGCGATCCTGCCGGACATCGGCATGCTGGCGGGAACCGATCCGGTGGCACTGGATCAGGCGGCCTGCGACCTCTGCAACCGGGCGCCCCGGCTTCCGCAGACGTGGATGGAGAAGTGTCCGTCAGGCGGGGACGTTTTCAACGATGCCCACCCCGAGACCCATTGGCAGGATGCCATGGCACACGCCAAGCGCATCGGCTTCGGTTCCGCCGAGTACGAATTGGTAACGGTGAAGTAGCAAGGAGACCGTCCCCGGGCATTCAGCGGGGGACCGTCTCCTGTTGAAAATCATCCTTTTTTGGATCGACACTACGCGTTCAGCGGGGGAATCTGCCGTTGACGCACTTCCAGGATTCCAGATGGAACTTCCACACCCGGAGGATCCAGAGATCTTTGCTTTTGCTGATCTTTTCCGGAATGACGTCCAAGCCGTTGCTGGCGCTGAACTCCGAGACGGGGATCTCGTTGATGATCTTCAGGTCTTTGTCGCAACGGAAGGTGGCGGGTTCCCCCTCGACGGCGGGGTAGAAGGAGAGAAAGAGCACTTTCCCGTCCGTCGCCATGTCCTGTACGCCCCACTGCGTGGCGTATCCGGTGTCGACGACCTGCGCGGGCCCCAGCGGTTTCAGGGTCTTCGGGTCGAAGCGCTGGATCCGGTTTCCCCGGTGCGCTTCCCGCTTTTCTCCGATCCCCGCGTAGAGCACGCCGTCGCAGACGGTGATGCCGTCCATCTCCTCGGTGAGGATCGTTTCCCGGAGCAACTTCAGATCCAAGTCGAAGACCTGGATCTTGCCCTTCCCCCGGTGGATCGCGACGGCAGTGTAGAGTTCCCCCTGCCAGAGGCAGATGTCGCCGGTATGGTTTTCGGAGGGGGCGGATTTCAGCAGTTTCCCCTGCCAGTCGAAAACCCAGATCCGCTCCTGCTGGGTGAGGTAGATGGCGTCTTCCGAACAGCACATCCCCTGAATGTGCCCCTTGCACCGCCGAAAGAGTTCCCGGTCAGGGAAGATCTTCGCGGGCGGCGCGGCATGGATACTTACCCACGCCGCGCACCCGAGAGTCAGCAAAAGAACGAAAAGGCTCTTTCGCATAAAGATTCTCTCCTCTGCTTTTTATCGCAAGGCAATGAAAACCGCCGAAACGCCGGACCGTTTTATCGGGTTACGACCGTGGTCTGCGGAGCAGGCTGGGTCACTACCGTGGTCTGCGGA
>DCGG01000117.1:16151-21139 GCA_002315455.1 Lentisphaeria bacterium UBA1784 | reverse complement strand
GGTCTGCGGAGCGGGTTGCTGGACCACCACCGTGGTCTGCGCCGGAGCCTGCACCTGCTGGCGGGCGCCCATCTGATTGGCGATCACCATGCCGTTTGCCACGATGCTGGTGATGGCGGCGGCGTCATGGAGACCATCGCTGCCGTCGTGATAATGTCCCGGAGGCGGCGGCGGACAACCATGAGGACCGCGGGGCCCCGGACCATGAGGACCGCGGGGCGGCGGCAGGGCAAAGACGGCGACACCTGCGAGCAGACACAGAACGACAAACAACTTTTTCATTTTTCCCTCCATAATTTCAGGTTACCGATAATATAGCACATCGTGGGAAAAAGGAAAGGGGGGTGATCCGATTTCTTTTCTTTTTTCTTTCACGGATGCGATCCCGCCCTGCATGAAGGACGGATCAATCCCGGTTCTCTCCGGCAGGCTCCAGCCGCTTCAGGAGTTCCAGACGCAGCTCGGCCACGCTGGGGAAAACGTGATCCGGATTGATTGCTTTCAGTTCGGAGAGATGGGCGGACTTCGCCCACGCCGCCGAGAAGCAGGGGACTCCGGCGCGGAAACTTGCCTCCGCATCGGAGACGGCATCGCCGACGGCATCGCCGACGTAAAGGCTCTCCTCCGGCTTCACTCCCATGGCCTCCGCCACTTCCAGAAGCTGGGCGCTCTTGTCGTTCCGTTCGGGCGCGCCGGTGCGGATGACGCTGAAAAACGGTTTCAGGCGGAGCAGCCGCAGGGAACTCTCGCAACTTTCCGGCGCCCGTCCGGTGACGAGGGCAAGTTTGACGCCGCGATCCCGCAACTCCGCGAGGAGTTCCCGGATGCCGGGGAAAGGTTCCGGGCACATCACGGGATGAAGTTCCTTGTGGAGCCGGAAGAAGTCCGCGGATGCCTGTTCCCAATCCCGGGGAAGAAAACTCCGGAGGATCCCCGGTTCATTTCTGCCGAATTCCCGGAAGATCACCTCCCGGGAGGGGGCATCCTTCCCCATGTACCGGGCAAAGACCCGGTCGAAGGTCTGCAGACACAGTTCCACGCTGTCGGCAACGGTCCCGTCGAAGTCGAAGGAGACGAGTTTCAGCATGGATCACTCCAGCACCTTGAGGGCGGCGGCCACGTTGCCGAAGGGCGAACTCAACTGCACCCCCTGGACCGCTTCCCGGACGGCGGCCAGCATCTCCCGGGCGATCTTGATGCCGATGGCGCGCTGACTCTCCCGGTCCTGCCCCTGCGCCATGCGGTGCATGATCTCATCCGGCAGGACCACTCCCGGGACCTCGGTACGCATGAATTCCGCGTTTTTGAGGCTGACGAGGGGCCAGATTCCGGCGATGACCGGGATGCGGAAGTGTTCGATCCGCTTCAGGAAGGTGAGGAGCCGTTCCGGCGTGAACACCGGCTGGGTGATGATGAAATCGGCACCGGCCTCCACTTTGCGGGCCAGCCGCTCATATTCCCGGTCGGGGTCGATGACGTTGGGGTCCGCGCCCACGCCGATGACGGTATGAGTGGGAGCGTTGAGAGGTTCTCCTGCGAGATCAACGCCGCGGTTCATGTTGTTCTGGATCTTCACAAGACCGATGGAGTCCAGATCGAAGACCCCTGTGCTGAAGGGGTAGTTCCCCAGCTTCGGCGGGTCCCCGGTGATGAAGAGCAGGTCATGGACGCCGCTTCCGGCGTAGCCCAGTAGTTCCGATTGCAGTCCGATGAGACTGCGGTCCCGGCAGCAGCAGTGGGCGATGGCGGTGATCCCCACCTCCCGGATGATGGCGGCCGCGGTGGCCAGCGGCGTGATGCGGGCGCTGGCCCGGGGGCCGTCGGGAAGGTTCACGGCGTCGATGCCGTTTTCCTTGCAGAGTTTTGCTCCGGCGATGACCTTGGAGAGATCGAAGCCCCGGGGTGGAGTGATCTCCACCGTGACCACGAACTTTCCCGCGGCGAGTTTGGCGCCGAAGGGAGAGCGTTCCGCAAGGGGCGCGGGGGGCGGCAATTCCGGCTGGTCTTTGGCGGAAGCGATGGGAATGGTGCGCCGTTCCGCGGCGGCGAGGGGTTTGACCATGCGGACCAGTTCCGCGATGTGCTGGGGAGTGATGCCGCAGCATCCGCCCACGCCGGAGGCTCCGGCCTGCACGTAGCGGTTGGCGTAGGTGGTGAAATATTCGTTGCTGGTCATGTAGAGCATCCGGCCGTCCACGTTGCGGGGGGCTCCGGCATTGGGCTGGACGATGACGGGCAATTTGGTGAGGGTGCGCAGGAGTTCCAGCTGACCCAGCATCAGTTCCGGACCTCCGCCGCAGTTGAGGCCGCAGGCGGTAGGCGCGGCGCGGCGGGAACTGGCACGGATGTCGCTGATGAGCAGTTTCAAACCGGCTTCGCCGGCGGCCTCGCCCTCCCGGTCGAGAGCGAAACTGACCACGAAAGGCAGATCGGGGAGCGCGGCCATAGCGTCCAGAGCCGCCAGCAGGTCCTCCCGCTTGCGGATGGATTCAAAGAGGACGAAGTCGGCGTCCGAGAGGGCCTCCGCTTGCTGGCGGATGAGTTCCGCCTTGGTGCGGGAGTCCTGTTCCGCGGCGGGCGGGGGGACCGGTCCGATGGAACCGGCCACGAGAGCGGTCTTGCCTGCGATGGTCCGGGCCAGTTCCACGCCCTTCCGGTTGATGGCGGCGGTCTTGTCGCCGATGCCGAAGCGTTCCAGATTGCGGGCGTTGGCGTTGAAGGTGTTGGTGGTGAGGACTTCGGCTCCGGCCTCCAGATAAGCCTGATGGATCTCCGAGATCACATCGGGCCGGGAGAGGTTCAGTTCCTCGTAGGAGGCATTGACGAAGAAATTGCGCCGGTAGATCTCGGTCCCCATGGCGCCGTCGAGAATGACCAGACCGTCCTTCAGCCGTTGTTTCAGCAGATCTTTCATGGAAATCCCTTCCGTATATCCGTATGAATCATTCGGACTTAATATACTCCGCTCCCGAAGAAAAAGCAATCGTTCCCCGGCATTCCGGAGGAAGAAGTCATTTGCGCCGGGGAGAGAGTGGGGGTATATTATGGGAGAATGCCATTCATTTTCCCGGACAGGAGGCCGGAACTTTTCATCATGATCCCTCTGTGGTGTACTTTGGCGCTGACGTCGGCGCTGGCGCTCAGCTTCTATGACGTGGCCAAAAAACACGCCGTGCAGGAGAACTCCGTGATGCCGGTACTCTTCTTCAGCACGTTGTGCGGGAGCGTCTTCTATCTGCTGCTGACGGCGGTCACCGGGGATCTTCCCGCCGCGTTCCGCCTTTCCGGCGTCCATTACGGTCTGGTTTGGATGAAGAGCCTGCTGGTCTCCGTCAGTTGGACCTTCGTATTCTATGCCATGCGGGAACTGCCGCTCTCCATCGCCGCGCCCATCCGGGCCTCCAGTCCGCTCTGGACCTTTCTCGGCGGATTGTTTCTTTTCCACGAAGTGCCGACCCTGCTGCAAGCGCTGGGCATGGCGTCGATCTTCACGGGATACTTCATCTTTTCGGTGGCCGGGCGGATGGAAGGGATCGCCTTCGCCCGGAGCAAGGGGATCTATCTCATCGCCATCGGGACGCTGCTGGGCGCGGCGTCCGCGCTTTTCGACAAATACCTGCTCAATACGGTGGGGATCCCCCGGGGCGGACTGCAGCTCTATTTCTCGCTGGATCTGGTGGTGATCTTCGGACTTGCATGGGGGATCCGGACACTTTTCGGTCAGAAGCACCCCTTCCGGTGGCGCTGGACCATTCCTGCAACGGGCATCCTGCTGATCATCGCGGACGCCCTCTATTTCCACGCGGTCAGCGAGCCGGGGATCAAGATCTCCATTCTCTCGCTTTTCCGCCGGACCAGTTGCATCGTCGCCTTTGCCTTCGGGATTTTCTATTTCCGGGACGCCAACTGGAAGATCAAGGCGGGAGCGCTGGTGCTGATCCTGCTGGGAGTGTTTCTCTGCGCAAGATAAAACCTTGAAACAAGGAGCGATCCATGAGATTTCTGCGCGTTTTCTATTGTCTGCTGGTTCTTTTCGGCGGGAAAAGTCTGTTCTGTCAGGCGGAGACCTTCCACGTGAAGGCGCGGGTCTCTCCGGCTCCGGCAGACTCCGGTTATTTCCTCTGCGACGGGGAGAACTTCCATCCGGTTTCGCCGGAGGGGAATTGTGAATTTTTCTTCGAACTCAAGGACGGGACCCCTTTCGTCTATCTGCTGACTCCGGGGAACGTCCGCGCGGAAACTCCGCGAAGGGCGCTGACTGCGCCGGAAAACGAACTGAAGTTCCGGGTTTCCCCTGTCGCCATGCCCAAGGACGGCTCGCTGCGGATGGTGCAGGGTTCGGACGTCCAGTACGATTTCCTGAAGGAAAAGAAGATGCTTTCCGAAGGCGCCAAAGAGACCGCCGCCGCCATGAAGGAATTCGGCGCGCAGTTCATCGTGCTTCCCGGCGACATCACCACCAACGGAACCCGGGAACAACTCTCCGCCGCGAAAGCCGGCTTTGACGCCGCCGGCATGGAGTATGTCCCGGTCTTCGGCGGACACGATGGTCTCACCTCCAAGCCGAAGTCCAGATTTTTCACGGAGACCTTCGGTGCCATGTACCACTCCTGGAACCGGGGCGGCATCCATTTCATCGCGCCGGTGAGCGAGGCGCATTTTCTCTCCGCCGAGGAGAATCTCCGGCACCAGCGCTGGATGGAAAACGATCTGAAACGCCTCCCGGCGGGGACCCCGGTGGTGATGGTGACCCACGTCCCGTGGCGGCTTCCCGCCGGCCTCTGGAAAAAAGCGAGGTTCACCGCCGTTCTCGCCGCCCACACCCACGTGGCAAACGAGGGCGGGACCTCCGCCGCCCCCATGTTCATCACGCCCAGCTGGTCCGGGTCCGACAGCGGATTCTATTCCCGCCGGATGCGGATGCTGGAGTTCGCCCCCGATGGAACGTTGCGTAAAAGCTCCACCGCGCTGAAGGGCGTGAAAAAAAG
>DCGG01000117.1:6986-16115 GCA_002315455.1 Lentisphaeria bacterium UBA1784 | reverse complement strand
GGGGAGTTCTCATCACCGCCTACGATACCGTGGACCCGGTGAAGGAGGTCCTCTGGCGGATGAATACCGGCGATGCGCTGATCTCCGGCAAGGCCGAACGGCAGGGGTTGATGAGTTGGACCGCCACGCTTCCCGGGAATCTGCCGCCCGGCATTTATCCCCTTGAACTGGAGGCGCAGGGAAGCCGTTCCATCTGGCGCTCCGCGGTCAAGGTCGATCTGACCGGGCCAGCGCCTCTGCGCTGGAGCCTCGCCACCGGCGGCGCCAACCGGGACTATCCGAAGGTGGTCCGGGAGGGCGATACCCTCTTCCTCGGCGTTGCGGAGTGCGACTGGCCCGCAAGGTCCGGCGGCGTGTTGGCCGCGGATGCCGCCAGCGGAAAAAAACTCTGGCAGACGGCCCTCGGCGAGGACGTTCATGCCGCTCCTGCGGCGGATGCGAAGTACGTCTATGCATTGACCAATCAGGGGACCGTGGTGAAACTGGACCGGAAGGACGGTTCCATCCTGAAGCGCCGGAACCTGCCGCTCTCCGATCATCCCGCCCAGTGGCGCCTTGCCCGGATGCCCCTCGTCCTTGAGGGAGGCGTTCTCTACTGCGGCGTGGTGGAGGGGGCCCGTTTCCGGATCTTCCCGCTGGACCCCGAAACGCTGGAATCCCGGGGGACCGCCTTGGATGTTGCCCCCACCGAACTCTACAACGACGGCTTCTCCGTCTGGAAGGACCGCATCTACTACGACATTGACGGCGAATCCGGTTGTTTCGATCCCAAGTCCGGGAAAAAACTCTGGAGCCACAAAAACAATGCGAAAAGCATCTTCCGCGCGGCGTCCTGCGGTGCCCCTTTGATCTGGGAGGGGAAGGTGCTCTTCCAGCACCGCAGCTTCATGACGCTGGCCGATGCGGAGACGGGGAATATCCTCTGGACGGAAACGGCCGGAGCCCCCTTCTCCAACTGGCGGAAGCACGGACTCGCCCGCAGGGGCGATCTCATCCTCTGGAGTTACGCCCGGGGCATCGCCGTCCGGGACCGGAACACCGGCAGGGAACGACCCGGATACCGCATCGCCAGCATCTACGGCGAAAAGGTCTGGCCGGCGGTATGGAGCCAGCAGATCATGCACAGTTCCGCACCGGTCGTGACGGCGGACGGTTCCGTGATCCTGCCGGGGGATGACGGACGCATCCTGCGTTTCCGGGAGCCGGAAAGATCGTGGAAGGACCCGGAGGAACTTTTCGCCCGTCCGGTCCCCGTCAAGGGCGACTGCGCCACCGACGGCGGCACGCTGTGGTTTGCGGACTTCGATGGAATGCTTCACGCCCTTGCTCTTTGATGGATGCCTTCGCTGAAAAACTTCTGACCTGGTTCCGGTACAACGCCCGGGACCTTCCCTGGCGGCGGGAACCGACCCCTTACCGGGTGTGGGTCTCGGAGATCATGCTCCAGCAGACCCGGGTGGAGGCGGTGAAGGAGTACTATCTGCACTTCCTGCGGGAACTGCCCTCCGTGGAGGCGCTTGCCGCCGTCCCCGGGGAACGGCTGATGAAACTCTGGGAAGGCCTCGGCTACTACAGCCGCGCCCGGAACCTGCAGAAGGCTGCGAAAATGATCGTGGCACAGGGCGCTTTCCCCAATACCCCGGAGTCCATCGCGGCACTGCCGGGGATCGGGACTTACACGGCGGGAGCCATCAGTTCCATCGCCTTCGGACTGCCGGAGCCGGCGGTGGATGGCAACGTCCTGCGGGTCCTCTCCCGGCTGCTCGGGAAGAACGTGGAGAAAGTGTCTGCGGCGGCGTGGCTCCGGCCCCGCTTCCCGGAGGGCAAATGCAGCGCCTTCACCCAGGGCTGGATGGAGATCGGCGCCACGGTCTGTCTCCCCAACGGCGATCCCCGGTGCGAAGTCTGCCCCTTCCGCGGGGATTGCGTTGCCCGGAAGGAGGGGCGCATTGCGGAACTTCCCGTGAAGGCGGAAAAGAGACCGAGAAAAATCGTGCGCAAGACCGTCTTTCTGCTGACGGATGGAACGCGCTTCGCCCTGCTGAAGCGGCAGGAGAAGGGCGTTCTCTCAGGGCTTTGGGGCCTCCCGGAGACGGAGGAAGTCCTCTCCGACGAAGCCGCGGTCCGGAAATACTGGGAGGCGCGCGGGACGGCCGTCCGCATCTGCCGCGCTCTCGGGAGAAGCAAACACGTCTTCACCCATCTGGAGTGGCACATGGAGAACTATCTCGTGGAGGCAGCAGCCATCCCGGAGGAGTTCACTGCCGCCGCACCGGAGGAGATCGCAATGGACTTCGCCCTGCCATCCGCCTACCGCTTCGCCGTGGGGAAAATGGGCGTGCCGCGCCGGTAAAACGTCCGCAGACACCGCCCCTGCTGCGTCAGATGCACCCCAACTTGTGGGCAAGATCCTCTTCGAAGGGGTCCGGACCGGAGGCGATCAGCGCCTCGCCGATGCGATTGGGGATGCCCCAGCGCCGGAGCGCCAAGGCTCCCGCACAGCGGAAGAGGGCATCCATCCGCTTCATGGTGTCAACGGTCCCTTTCAGGCGGGAACGAAGCCGCCACGCCGGGTCCTCCAGTACGGAACGGAGGAGTTCCGCGCAGGCCTGCCGCATCTCCGCGTGACGGTCTCCCGCCTTGATCACCGCCGCGATGGCGTTGGAAGCGTACTCGTAGGGATGGGAAGCCGGAGCGTTTTTTTTCAGCAGGTCCGCCGCCAGTTCCACGCACCCCGGGTCCGCCAGTTTCCCCAGAAAATAGAGGGCGACGTAGCCCCGGGAATGGTTGTATTTGCGGCTGTGTTTCGGGGCGTATTCATCCCGTTCCCGGACCATGGCGCGGAGTTCCCCGCATCCGGAAGCATCCCCCTTCAGCGCGAGCGCCATGGCGGTGTGCCGTCGGAGACGGCTTCCCGGTTCCGCTTCGTCATACCACGACTTCAGCGTGGCGGCCGGGACTTTGCGCCGGGCGGTCCACATGGCGATCCCCGGCTCGTCGGAGTCCAGTTTTGCGCGGATCTCATCCTCCGGGATGGACCACAGTTTCCGGTTGTAGGCCAGCGGATCCTCCGGCAGACCCAACTTTTCCACGAAGTCGGCATAGGGGACGGCGTCCGCATCCACGCCCTTCCGGGCGGCGATGGCGGCGGAGTATCCGGCGGCGGCGCCCAGCATTCCCATGAGGGGGTTCATCCGCTGGGCGTAGTTGAGATTATGTCCCACGCCGAGGTGCCGTCCCGCCGCAAGGAGTCCCCGGACGCCCCGGGGATGAATGGCGTTCCGCGGCACCGGGAACCAGAGTTGAATGCCCCACATGGAGGCGCCGATCATCCAGTCCTGGATCAGTTCGTCCTCGAGGGGCATGTCGTTGGCGTGGGTGTCCAGATTGCTCCAGACGAAGCCGATGGGTTCCTCCGCGTCGCCGGAGCCATCCAGCACGTCGTCGAGGGTGAAGGGCTTACCCTTCGGGATGATGCGGAGCCCTTCCCTGACGCCCACAAGATCCCCCGGCACGATCACGTCCCGGAACTGGCTCCAGTCCTCGTGCTGATGGACCAGATGGGTCTGCATCTGCGTTTTGGAATACTCCGGCTCCCGATACTGGTCGATGCGTCCGGCGTCGAAGTTCATGGCGGCGAGGTCGGAGATGTCGTTGTAGCACTTGAGCATGATGTTGGTGAAGGGCATGCTGGTCCGGTCGGTCTCCCGTCCGGATTCCATGGGAACGCCTGCCCGCTGGCAGAGAATGGCGTCCGCCGTGGCGTCGATGACGGTGTGCGCAGAGGCCTCCTCCTGTGTTCCCTCCTGAACGAAGCGGACTCCGGTGATCCGGTCGCCCTCCCGCAGAACGTCATAGACTGCCGCGCCGTAGCGGAGTTCCACGCCGGTTTCGAGGGCGATGCGCTCCAACTCCTGCTTATTGAGTTCGCCGGGGACATAGAGGCTGTCGAGGGCATGCTCCTTCTTCCCGTGGATAAGGTCGTCCAGTTCCTTCATGAACCCGATGGGTCGCTGGATGTAGTAGGAGGCGACACCGCCTCCCGTATGCACTCCGCCCGCATAGTGCCCCCGTTCCAGAACGAGGACGGACGCCCCCTCCCGGGCAGCGGCGATGGCGGCGATGGTTCCGGCGGTGCCGAACCCGGCAACGATCACGTCATAGTGTTTCATCGTCCGCCCTCCTGAATGCCCCGGTCCAGCGCGGAGAAGGGGTTGTCGTCGTTTCGGAAGGAGAATTCACTTGCGGAGAAGAGGATGCTCCATTTTTTCAGGGCTTCCGGACGCTGCGCCCAGCGTTCCAGCATGATCGCTCTCGCTTTTTCCCAGGGGGTGGCGGCGTCCAGTTCCAGTTGCCAGAGGAGCCGGTCCGGAACGCACTGGGAGAAGAGCCGGAATCCCGGACGTTCCGCCCCGGGTTCCAGGGTCGTGCCGTTGGGCTCCCGGATCAGGATGGAGAGGTATTTTTTGCCGTTCCGGGGGGAAGGTTCCGCAGAGAGGACCCGGGAACACTCCACGCGGTGGAGGCCATCCACCGCCTGAAATTCCACGGCGTGCGGGGAGACGTTCAAAACGTCGCAGGTGAAACGGATCGGCAGTTCGTTCTGCAAGCACCACTGCGCGAGGATGGGTGTGAGGGCCGCGTTCTGCATGACGCCCTGCACGAGGGCGTTCCGGCGGACCGCTTCCTCCCGGAGGGAGGCGGCTTCCGGCGAAGCGAGGGGCGCGTCCCAGAGAGAACCCGGTTCCAGTGCGAGGGAGAACTCCCGGCCCGGCACGATGGAACGCTCCAGCACCAGCGTGTTCCGGCCCGCGGCAAATGCCAGTCCGCAACCGTACCACGTGGCGCCGAGGACCACCGTCTCCACCCGGTCGGGGAAAGATGAGGTATTTTTGTTCATGGCGACTCCTCGTGAATGCCTCCACGATGGAGGCGCAGTGTTTCCGATGACGCCTTAAATATACAGGAGGAAGCGCCGGAAATCAATGGAGAAAACGCAGAAAAAACAGGAGAATGTAATCACGTTCCGGGCCCGTTTTCTGAATGACCGGACCTATATTCCATTTCTCCGCAGGGAAATCATCTTGAAAATTGCGGGGTGCGGTGCTATTTTATTTGAGAAGATGCCGTCAATACAACAAGGACGCGATGCCATGAAAGCTTTTTTCGCATTCGCAGGGCAGGGTGCTCAAACCGTCGGGATGGGCCGGGATCTTGCGGAAAGTTCTGCCGCGGCGGCCGCCTGTTTTCAGCGGGCGGACGAGATTTGCGGATTCTCTTTGAGTTCCATCATCTTTCAGGGGCCGGACGAAGAATTGACCCGGACCCGTTTCTGTCAGCCCGCCATCTACACCATGAGTTGTGCCGCGCTGGCCGCTTTCCGGGAGAAGTTTCCCGGAGTGAAGCCGGTCTCATGCGCCGGATTGAGCCTCGGTGAATATGGCGCGCTTCACGCCGCTGGAGCCTTTTCCTTCGAGACGGGATTGAAACTCCTGCTGAAGCGGGCCGAACTGATGGAGGCCGCCTGCTCCGCCCATCCCGGGACCATGGCCACCGTCCTCGGCGGCGATCCCGCCGTCATCGAAGCGGTCTGCAAAGAGGTGGATTTGGACGTCGCCAACTACAACTGTCCCGGGCAGATCGTTCTCTCCGGCGAGGCCGCCAAGGTGGAGTCCGCCGTGGCCAAACTGAAGGAACAGGGGTTCCGCAAAGTCATTCTGCTGAAAGTGGCAGGAGCCTTCCACTCCCGGCTCATGGCGGATGCCGGTGCCGCCCTCGTCCCGGCGCTGGAAGCCGCGGAGATCCGGATGCCGGAGGTCCCCGTTTATCACAATTTTTCCGCGGAACCCGCGGCTGATCCCGCCGGGATCCGTTCCGCTTTGGCGGCGCAGGTGGCCGGTTCGGTCCGCTGGGAGGCCTGCTTCCGCAAGGCCGTGGCCGCCGGAGCCGACACCATCGTCGAATTCGGACCGGGGACGGTGCTGACCGGATTGGCCCGCCGTACCGTTCCCGAGATCAGATACGTGAATATCAACAGCGCGTCCGCTCTCGCGGAGGCAACCATGGAGGACAAATAAAATGGGTTGTGAAAAGCGTTTGGAAGGAAAAGTCGCCATCGTCACCGGCGGAGCCCGCGGCATCGGCCGCGCCATCTGCGAACGGCTCTCCGCCGAAGGTGCCCAGCTGGCGATCGTGGACATCATGCTTGACGTGGCACAGCAGACGGCTTCCGAGTTCGCCGCGCAGGGGATTACCGCCCGCGCCTACGCCGCCAACGTGGCCAAGTTCGAGGATGCGGAGGCCACCGTCGCTGCCGTGGTCAAGGACTTCGGCAAAGTGGATATCCTCGTCAACAACGCCGGCATCACCAAAGACAATCTGATGCTCCGCATGACCGATGCGGAATGGGATGCCGTCCTGGCGGTCAATCTGAAGGGCACCTTCAACTTCACCAAGGCGGTGGTCCGTCCCATGATGAAGCAGCGCGCCGGCAAGATCGTCAACATCGCCTCCGTGGTGGGTCGCATGGGCAACATCGGTCAGGCCAACTACTCCGCCAGCAAGGCCGGCGTCATCGCTTTGGCCAAGACCACGGCCAAGGAGTTCGCTTCCCGGAACATCCAGTGCAACGCGGTGGCACCCGGCTTCATCGAGACCAGCATGACCGCGAACCTCTCTCAGGAGGTCCGGGATTTCTTCATGATGGTGGTACCGGCAAAGCGGGGAGGCAAGCCCGAGGACGTGGCCAACGTGGTCTATTTCCTCTGCTCGCCCGATTCCGATTACGTCACCGGGCAGGTCATCAACTGCGACGGCGGAATGCTGATGTGATCCGCGTCCTGCAGGAAAAATGAAAGTTCCGGCGGATTTTTTTCACCGGGGGCTTGACTTTTCCCTTGGAGCGTGTCATATTATATCGTAGGCTTACCGTAGAGGTATGCCTTATCGTCAACCGAAAATGACCCCTAACACAATAAGAGAGGATTCAAAAATGTCTGTTATCGCTGACAAAGTCAAAAAGATCATCGTGGAGCAGTTGGGTGTTTCCGAGGATCAGGTCACGCCCGAAGCCAAGTTCATCGAGGATCTGGGTGCGGATTCTCTGGACCTGGTCGAGCTGATCATGGCCCTTGAGGAGGAATTCGGCGCTGACATTCCCGACGAGGATGCCGAGAAGCTGACCACCGTCGGCGCGGCCATCACTTATGTTGAGAGCAAGAGCCAGGAATAAGGCTCTTTGAAGCGGAGGGGGCAGTTCTTTCGTACGGAGGCCGTCCCTTCGCCGCTTGAAGGTTTTTTGCGCTGCGGTGTGGCCTACGGTCCGGGGCAGTGCGGGGAAGACGGACCACTGATTCGATCAAGCAGTTAGTGGTTCGTTTTTTCATTTCCGGGGCGCCCGGCGCTCCGGAAGGTTTTCCGGGAAGGTGCGTATGGCGGTCTTTCTGCCGCCCGGATCGAACGGAGAAAGAGGAGAGGTACCCATGGATTTGGAACGGCGGGTCGTTGTCACCGGTTACGGTGCGCTGTCCTGTGTTGGAAAAACGGTGGCGGAATTTTGGGATTCCGTCGTCAACGGCCGTTGCGGCATTGGACCCATTACCCACTTCGATGCTTCGGATATCCGTTGCCGCATCGCCGGCGAAGTCAAGGATTTCGACATTGAGGGTCTGGTCGGCTTCAAAGAGGCCAAGCGAATGGATCAGTACTCCCGCTTCGCCATCTGGGCGGCGGACGAGGCGGTCCGGTCCGCGGGGCTTCCCATCGACTTCCGCGAAGGGCCCGTCGATCCAGCTCGGATCGGCATCACCGTCGCAAGCGGCATCGGCGGATTGTCCACCACCACGCAGCAGTACACGACTTTTCTGGAGAGCGGTTCCAACCGCGTCTCCCCTCTGGCGATCCCCATGATGATCGCCAATATGGCCGCCGGGAATCTGGCGATCCGCCATGGCGCCCAAGGCCCCAATATGGCGCAGGTCACCGCTTGTGCCACCGGAAGCCACTCCATCGGCGAAGCCATGTGGATGATTAAGCGCGATGACGCCGACGTCATGATTGCCGGCGGCGCGGAAGCCACCATCATCCCCTTCGCCGTGGCGGGATTCAGCGCCATGAAGGCTTTGAGTCTCCGCAATGATGATCCGTTGCATGCCAGCCGTCCTTTTGACCGCGACCGGGATGGCTTCGTCATGTCGGAGGGGGCCGGGGTCGTGATCCTCGAGGAACTGGAACACGCCAAGCGGCGGGGCGCCAACATCCTCGCGGAGGTCATCGGTTACGGAGCTTCCTGCGACGCCTACCACATCACCAGTCCTGCTCCCGGCGGAGAGGGTGGAGCCAGAGCGATCCGGCTTGCGATGAAACACGCGAAGATCGCTCCCGAAGAGATCGATTACATCAACGCTCACGGGACTAGCACCTCCCTCAACGACAAGTTTGAGACGGCGGCCATCAAGGCAGCGCTGGGAGATGCCGCCCGGAAGGTTTCGGTCAGCAGTACCAAAGGTAGTACGGGGCATGCGCTTGGCGCGGCCGGCGGGCTGGAATCCATCGCCTGCGTCAAGGCCATCGAGACCGGGATCATTCCACCCACCATCAACTATGAAAATCCGGATCCGGAGTGCGATTTGGACGTGACGCCCAACGTGGCCCGGGAAAGAAAAGTCAAGGTCGCGCTCAACAGCAATCTCGGCTTCGGCGGACACAATGCGATCCTGATTTTCCGCAAATATGAAAAGTGATCTGCGGTTCGCCGCAGAAAAATATTTTTGACGATCAACAAACTATCAATCAAATCCAGAGGAACGAAAATGAAAATCAGTCAGTTGCTCTCCATGGGTGTCGCCTTGGTCTGCGTGTGCGGATGCGCTCCTGAACTTGCGCATTCCCGGAATGGTCAGGAGGAAGATCAGTGGCAGAAGCGGATCCAGCGGAACTATCCGGATAACCGCGGACCGCAGGTCGCCCCCGATGCCATTGTGGATCACTACTCGCCCAAACTGGCGGAGGCCGAAGCGCAGGCGGCGGATGCTCCGGTGATCGATGAGACTGTGCCGGTGGCGGCGGAAACCGCTCCGCAGGCAGTTCCCGAGACTTCTGCGGTCGCTCCTGCTGAACAGGCGGCGGCTC
>DCGG01000117.1:0-6906 GCA_002315455.1 Lentisphaeria bacterium UBA1784 | reverse complement strand
TATCCTGCCGTTGCTCCTGCTGCCCCCGCTGCTGCCTCTGCCGAGTCGGCGGCTCCTGCCGGGGAACGGGTCTACGTGGTTCAGGGCGGAGATACTTTGGGCGGCATTGCGCTGAAGTACTACGGCAGCGCCCGCCGTTACGACATCATCCTGAAGGCCAACAGCTCCGTGATCAAGACCCCGCAGGGTCTGCGTCCCGGGATGAAGCTGGTCATTCCCCAGCTTTGATGAAGATAACGCGTTTCATGCAGAAGGTCATCCTTCCGGAGTGCTGAATGGCGGAAGGCGGCCGGTACTATTTCGAAGACGGACTCTCGCTCCATGCGCTTTGCACGGCGGACGAGGTCCGTCTTCTGCGCCTGATCCGGGAGACCTTCTCCGTGGGCGTCTCCGCAAGGGACGGCTGGATCGAACTGGCCGGAGAACCTGATGCCGTCCAGCGGACGGAGGCTTTGCTCAACGGACTGGTCAAGTTCTACCGTTTCCGCCGCCGCCCCCTGGAACTCCCCGACTTTGAACTGCTCTGCCGCAACTTCCGGGAAGGCGCAGGAACCGATCTGGAACAGCTCTGGAACGGACGCATCCACATCGGCGGCAAGCGGGGGGAGATCGTTCCCCGTTCCCGGAAGCAACTGGAATACGTGACGAGCATGCGTTCCCGGGACGTGGTCTTCGGGGTGGGGCCGGCCGGGACCGGAAAGACCTATCTCGCCATGGCCATGGCGGTCTCCGAATTTCTGGAAAACCGGGTCTCCCGGATCATTCTCACCCGTCCCGCCCGGGAGTCCGGCGAACGGCTGGGATTTCTGCCAGGCAGTCTGGAGGAGAAGGTCTCCCCCTATCTGCGGCCTCTTTACGATGCCCTCTACGAGATGATGTCTCCCGACGAAGCCCGCGCGCTGGTGGAGCGGGGCATGATCGAAGTTGCGCCTCTCGCCTTCATGCGGGGGCGCACGCTGAACAATGCATTCATCATCCTGGATGAAGCGCAGAACACCACGGTGGATCAGATGCTGATGTTTCTCACCCGGATGGGATTCGGTTCCCGGTGTGTCATCAGTGGAGACCCCTCGCAATCCGATCTCGGACCGGGGGAACACTCCGGGTTGCGGCACGCGCTGGAGACTCTTCGGGGAATCCCGGAGATCGGGATCGTCCGTTTCGGGATCTCCGACGTGGTGCGCCATGCTCTCCTCGAGAAGATCATCACTGCGTACTCCGAACCCATCGCCGCCTCTGCGGAAAGGAATCAAAAATGAGTTTTACGGAAAACCTGAAACGGTGGATTGCCCGCCGCATCGCCGTCCACCGCGGACAACTCAATCCCCAGCCGGTGATCGATCTGGAAACCGTCACAGGGACGCTGGAACGCTCCAAGGTGCCGGTGGTCTTCATCATGGTGCTGGTGTGGGTGGTCTCCATCACGTTGCTCACCGTGTCCTCCGGCCAGCAGAAACGGCACTTTGACTGGCTCATCGGGCAGAATGCGCCTCTCACGGTGTATGCCAAGACCTCTTTCGACTATTCCGATCCGGAGGAGACGGCCCGGAGAATGGCGGCGGCCCGCAGCGAATCCCCTGAATTCTTCCGCATCATCCCACAGCGCAGTCAGGAGATGGAGCGGGCTCTGGTCGATTTCATCAATGCGGTCCGTCAGGGCCGTTCTCCCGACATGGAGAGCGTTGCCGGACAGCAGGCCGCACTGATCTCCCCCGGACTTCGGGTGGCGCTGGCGGATCCCGGGAGGAACTATTCCCGCTTTCTGCAGACGATCCATAA
Organism: Lentisphaeria bacterium UBA1784; assembly: GCA_002315455.1. Taxonomy (GTDB): domain Bacteria; phylum Verrucomicrobiota; class Lentisphaeria; order Victivallales; family Victivallaceae; genus UBA1784. Next base: position 5,127 of record DCGG01000117.1, on the reverse strand, counting down.
GATCTCCCTGCGGGGAGTGCTCGCCAAAGCGCAGAAGGCGGACCGGGGTTCCACCAAGCCGGTGCGCATCATCGATAGCGAAGGCCGCTATTTGCAGGAGCGGGAAATTGGAATGATCCCGGACCCCGAAGTCCTGGCGCAAATGCTGGATATTGATCTTTTCGGGCCCTCCGGCTGGTCCGATGATGAACTCCGGAAGGTCCTGCTCGCCCTCATCGGACCCGAGGGAAATCTGGAGCTGGACGAGGAGATCACCAAGGCCGCCGCAGAAAATGCGGAACAGGAAGTGGAGCCGGAAATCATCCACGTTGCGCGAAACCAGATCATGATTCACAAGGGCGACCCCTACACTGATTCCACGCGGGCCATGTTCAAGGCCGAAGAAGAGGCTCTGCAGAAGCAGGGAAACCTCAGCCTGAACGAATTCTGCGCCCAACTGGCGTGGAGTGTGGTCCTGCTTCTTGCCATGCTCTTCTTCCTCTTCCGGTTCACGCCGCCGGATCAGCGGGACGGCCGAAAGGCCTTCGTCACCGGGTGCGTCATCATCATCGCTTTGCTGACGAACTACGGAAGCATTCAGCTCTTTCTGCAGGGGCGTGAATGGAGCCGGACGCTGGAATATCAATGTCTGTTCTCCGCGGTTCCGGTGGCTCTCTGCGCCGCTCTGCTGACGGTGCTGGTGGGGGTGCGGTTCGCGCTTTTTTCCTCGGCGCTGGTCTGCTCCATCACCGCCATGATGATCATGCCGACCCGCTCTTTCGAGCTGGCGATCCGCTGGTTCTCCATCACCACGGCGGTGTCGCTGATCATCACCGGAGTCTCCAATTACCGGGCGTATTTCTTCCGGTGTTTTTCTGCGGTATTGATCGCAACGGTCCTCGTGAGCGTGTTCATTTTCGTCGAGCCTGAACTGCTGAAGCGGGAGACTTTGATCCACATGGTGGCCATGGCCGTCATGAACAGTTTCTGCGTGTCGGTGCTGGCGTTGCTGCTGACGTTCGCGTTCGAGTTGATTTTCAACGTGAACACCAATATGTCTCTGATGGTGCTTTGCAGTACCAGCCATCCCCTTCTGGAACGGTTGAAGCGGGAGGCCAACGGCACCATGTACCACTCCCTCACCGTGGCCACGCTGGCGGAGGATGCCGCCCGGGAGATCGGCGTGAACCCCCTGCGGGTGAAGGCCGCCGCGCTCTTTCACGACGTGGGAAAACTGATCCGGGCGCCCTATTTCACGGAGAATAACCCCAAGAGCGGAGAACTCCACGCCAAGCACACGCCGCAGTTCAGCAGCATGATCATTCGGGATCACGTGAAGGAGGGGCTGGAACTGGCCAGGAAGTACCGCCTGGGCCGGCTGATCCGCGAGGGGATCGCCACTCACCACGGCAACGATCTGATCCGTTCCTTCTATGCCAAGGCGGTGGAAGCGCAGGAGAAGGGTGGGGATTCCGCACCGGTCCGGGAGAACCAGTTCCGCTATCAGGGCGAACCACCCAAGTCCAAGGAACTGACGATTCTCAGTTTAGCGGACCCCTGCGAAGCCGCCTGCCGTTCGCTGGAAAGTCCTTCCCCAGAAAAGATCCGGGAGGTGGTGACCAACATCTTTGTCCAGCGCCTCCTGGGCGGACAGTTGATGCGTTCCGACCTGACCCTCTCGGAACTGGGTCGGATCCGGGAGAGTTTCGTCTCCACGCTGGTGGGACTTCACCACAGCCGGGTCGCCTATCCGGAAGAGGAAAAGCGCAAAAATGGATAAAGTCTATCGCCGCTGGCGCAATCCCCGGCATCCTGCCGCCGCGAGGGAAGGCTTCTCCGCCTTCTGCCGCAGAGCGGCGGAATTGGCCGGGCTTCCCTGCGACCGCAGCTGGATGCTCGATCTGGACTTCGTCGGGGACCGGGAAATGACCCGGCTCAACCGGGAGATTGTGGGACACGAAGGTACCACGGACGTCATCACCATGAGTTATTTTGACGAGCCGGACGGCTGGTTCGAGGGAGACGTGGCGCTGGAATTGATCGTCAATCCCGATGCCGCCGTCCGCGAAGGGGCGAAGCGCGGCACCGGATACGCCTATGAGACGGCTCTCTACGTGGTCCACGGTATGCTTCATGCCTCGGGCGAGGACGATCTCTCCCCGAAACCCCGCCGCCGGATGCGCCGCCGGGAGCATGAGGTGATGTCGGTGCTGGTCCGGGAGTTCGACCTGAACCGCCTTTTCCCGGAGCGCTGACTGGCGGACTTCTGCGTACGTCCGGCGCTTTTTTCAGAAATTCTGCCAGGGATGTTTCTGCGAAAGCGGATAAAAATCTTGACATTGTCAGAGATGTGTGGTATCTTATCGCGTGAACCTGACGTCAACGAATATCCTTGTTTTTCGGAAAGGGGAATGGATGAGAACGCTGGAACATGAATACGATTTCGTGGTAGTCGGAGGAGGCGTGGCCGGGACCGTCGCCGCCATCGCCGCCGCCCGGGAGGGACTGAAGACCGCTTTGGTGGAGAACCGTCCGGCTCTGGGCGGACCCTCCGGCGCGGAGTGTTCCCAGAACAGCGACGGCTCCTGCATCAACGGCGCGCCGGAGTACCGGAACCGGGGCGCCATGGAGACCGGTATCGTGGAGGAGATGCGCCGGGTCGCCTTCTTCCGCTCCGCCAACGGCTGGCAGCAGCACTGGAGCCTTGTGATGCGGGAGTTCGTGGATCAGGAACCGGACCTTGACCTCTATCTGAATACCGAGGTGTTCTCCGTGGAGATGAAGGGCGACCGCATCGCTTCCGTCAAGGGCCGCACCCTCTGCAGCGAAACGGAACACGTTTTCCGGGCGCCGCTCTTCGCAGACTGTTCCGGGGATTCCTTCGTAGGGTACAGCGCCGGAGCGGAGTTCCGCATGGGCCGGGAGGCGCGGAGCGAATTCGGCGAATCCATCGCGCCGGAAAAGGCGGACTCCAAGACCATGGGCTCCAGCATCGGCTTCCGGGCGGAGGATATGGGGCATCCCGTCCATTTCGAGCCACCGGACTGGGCTTACAAGATCACCTCCGACGACGATCTCCCCTACCGGATGCACGGCAATCCGAGAAAGGGCTACTGGTGGCTGGAATACGGCGGCGAGCAGGATACCATTCACGATAACGAAACCATCTACCGGAAACTGCTCTCCATTCTCTTCGGCATGTGGGACCACGTCAAGAACGGCGGCGATCACGGCGCGGAGAACTACGCCATCACGTGGGTCTCCAGCATCCCGGCCAAGCGGGAGTCGCGGCGGCTGCTGGGCGACTACGTCCTCTCCCAGAACGATCTGATGGACCATCCGGATTTCCCCGATGCGGTTGCCTACGGAGGCTGGCCCGTCGACATCCATCCGCCGGAGGGCGTTTTCGGCAAGGGGCATCCCGGAACTACGCCTCCTTTCCTTTTCCCGGGGGCGTATCCCATCCCTTACCGCTGTCTCTACTCCCGGAACGTGCCCAACCTCTTCATGGCAGGACGCAACATCAGCGTCACACACGTGGCGCTGGGTTCCTCCCGGGTCATGGCCACCTGCGCCCTCTGTGCGCAGGCCGTTGGCGTGGCGGCGAAGCTCTGCAAAGAGTACGGGATTCCGCCTCGGCGCGTCGGACGGGAGCATTTCCCGGAACTGCTGGCGGGGCTGTACCGCGGCGACGACATCCTGCCGTGGATGCCTCTCATGGAGAACGGCGAGATCGACCGCGCGGAAGCCTCCAGCGAGATGTCTCTCAAACTGGACGCCCCAGACGGTGAACTTCCGCTGGTCCCGGTGGATCGGGACCCGGCCATCTACGATCCCACGGACACCCCGCCGGAGGACCGGCGCCGGGGGCAGATGTTTCCGGTTCAGCCGGGACGGCTGGAGCGGATCACGGTGTTGTTTGCCAACCGCTCCGGCAGGCCGGTGCAGGTGAAGGGCTTTCTGTACGAGACCGCGAGCGGCATCCCCGGAGAATTTCGGGGGAGGGAGATCGCGACCGCCGTCTGCACTCTGCCCGCCGGGGAGAAGATTGCGGGAGAGTTCGCGTTTCGGGCGGAGGTGAAAGGTCCGAGCTGCTTCTTTCTGCTGGAGCAGGCGGAGCAGGTCTCCGTCCTCACCGAGGAACGGCATCTGCCCGGCGTCTATTGCAAACCTGACAGCAACTACTTCTTCCGGCAAAACTTCTGCTTCGAGGTGTTTCCGCCCCAGAAGGTCTTTGCTGCGGACAACGTTTTCGCCACCATCCCCCGCCCGGGGCTGACCTCCAACTGCTGGATCTCCGATCCGGCGCAGGGGTTTCCCCAGACGCTCACCGGGTTCTGCCGGACGCCGGGGAAGTTCTCCGCCGCGGAGGTGATATTCGATACGGATCTGGACAAGAAGCGGCCGGTGGGAGCGGCTCCGGTGTGCCTCCGGGATTACCGGGTGGAGTGTCGTTCCGGGGGGGCATGGGTCCTCGTGGAGGAGGTCAGGGGAAACTACCGCCGTCGCCGCCGTCACGTTCTGCCGCAGATCCCCGTGGATGCAATCCGGATCACGGCTCTTGCGAGCAACGGAGATGCCTCCGCCCGGATCTACAATCTCCGGGTTCTCCGGTAGCGTCAGCGGCGTTTCCGGGCGCTTGCGGCTGGAATGTGCAGGAGATCCCGGTACTTGGCCACGGTGCGGCGGGCGATCTTCAGCCCCTCCCTGTTCAGCAGGGAGGAGAGTTTTTCATCGGAAAGCGGATGCAGGGTGTCTTCTTCCGCCACCAGTTCCCGGAGTTTCTCCATGACGGCCCGGTTGGAGAGTTCCCCGTTCTCCCCCGAGGCGTAACCTGAGGAGAAGAAGTATCTGAGCGGGAACACCCCCTGCGGTGTGACGGCGTATTTCTCCGCCGCCGCCCGGCTGATGGTGGTCTCGTGGACCCCCAGATCTTTTCCGGCCTGCTTCATGGTCATGGGCCGGAGGGCCTCCGGACCTTTGCGCATGAACTCCGCCTGCTCCCGGGCGATGAAATCTCCCAGTTTGAGGAGGGTGTCGCCCCGTTCCTCCAGCGCCTTCAGGAAATCCTTCGCCCGCTGGAGTTTTTCCTTGAGAAAACTCCGATCCTCGGCGGAGAGCCCGGGGTCCGTCAGCAGTTTGGAGTAG
>DCGG01000133.1:11053-11282 GCA_002315455.1 Lentisphaeria bacterium UBA1784 | reverse complement strand
GTCATCATCGGCGGCGACGACTCCAACACCAACGCCTGTCTGCTTGCGGAATACTACAAGCGGAACAACTGCGGCATTCAGGTCATCGGCTGCCCGAAGACGATTGACGGCGACCTCAAGAACGAGTGGATCGAAGCCTCGTTCGGCTTTGACACCGCCTGCAGAGTCTACAGCGAACTCATCGGCAATATCGAGCGGGATGCGAACTCCGCGCGCAAATACTGGCACT
>DCGG01000133.1:4749-10939 GCA_002315455.1 Lentisphaeria bacterium UBA1784 | reverse complement strand
GCGATCGTTTCCGAGGAAGTCGCCGCCAAAAAGATGACGCTGGACGAGATCGTGAACGGACTGGCGGACATTGTTGCCGCCCGTGCCGCGAACAAGTGCAATTTCGGCGTGGCGCTGATCCCGGAAGGGCTTATCGAGTTTGTGCCGGAAGTGAAGAAACTCATTGCGGAACTGAACGATCTCCTTGCCGCGAATGCCGATGCGTTCGCCAAACTGGATACGGCGGCGGACAAGGTCGCGTTTGTGGCGGAGAGACTTTCCGCCGAATGCGGCAAGGTCTTCACGTCGCTCCCGGCCGGGATCCAGGCGCAGCTCTGCAATGACCGCGATCCGCACGGCAACGTGCAGGTCTCGCTCATCGAAACGGAGAAGATGCTGGCGGAAATGGTCAAGGGCAAACTCAAGAAGATGGCCGCCGAGGGCAAGTACGCGGGCAAATTCAGCACCCAGACCCACTTTTTCGGCTATGAGGGCCGCTGTGCGGCGCCCTCCAACTTTGATGCGGACTACTGCTACAGCCTCGGCTTCAGCGCGGCGGCGCTGATCGGCGCGGGCAAGACCGGATACATGGCCAATGTCCGCAATACGACCAAATCCGCCGACCAGTGGATTTGCGGCGGTATTCCGATCACCATGATGATGAACATGGAACACCGTCACGGGCAGGACAAGCCGGTGATCCGCAAGGCGCTGGTGGAACTGGATGGCGCACCCTTCAAGTTCTTCAGCGAAAACCGTTCCGCCTGGGCGGTCAATACCAGCTACGTCTATCCCGGACCGATCCAGTACTTCGGACCCTCCGAAGTCTGCGATCTGACCACCATGACCCTTCAGTTGGAAAAGACCGGGAAGTGCTGATATGCCCGACGCCAAGATTGACATCAAGTACGTTGCGGAACTTGCCCGTCTGGACCTTTCGGACGAGCAGGCAACAAAACTTCAGGGCGAGCTTGAGAACATCGTAGGCTACATCGCGGAACTGGGTGAGCTGGACATTTCCGGCGTGGAACCCACCGCGCATGCCGCCGCGCTCAGCAACGTCTGGCGGGAAGATCAGGTCAAGCCCTCCTTCCCCCGGGAAACCATGCTTAAAAACGCTCCCGGACTGATCGAAGACGGCACCCTTCTGAAGGTTCCGCAGGTCCTGCCGGGAGATGGAGTGAATTGATATGGATCTGAAATCTGTCAAATCGCTGGCCGCCGGACTGCGTTCCGGGGCCTTCAGCGCCAGGGAACTAACTCAGGACTGTCTGGATCAGATCGCCAAGCGGGATGGAGAGATCAGGGCCTTCCTCAAAGTCGATGGCGAAAAACTGCTGGAGGAAGCGGCCAAAGCGGACGCCCGCCGTTCCGCGGGGAAGGCGTTGAGCGATTTCGACGGCATCCCCGTCGGGATCAAGGACAACATCGCCGTCGCAGGAGAAACCTGCTCCTGCGCCTCCAAACTGCTGGAACCGGTGGTCTCCCCCTACGACGCCACCGCCGTTGCGAACCTGAAGAAGCTGGGGTTCATCCCCTTCGGCCGCCTCAACATGGACGAATTCGCCATGGGATCCAGCTGTGAAAACAGCGCGTTCCAGAGAACCGCCAATCCCCGCGACACCAGCAGGCTTCCCGGCGGTTCCTCCGGTGGTTCTGCGGCCAGCGTCGCGGCAGGCTTTCTGCCCATTGCGTTGGGTTCGGATACCGGCGGTTCCATTCGTCAGCCCGCAGCCTTCTGCGGCGTGGTCGGCATGAAGCCAACCTACGGACGGGTCTCCCGGTATGGGCTGGTGGCCTTCGCCTCCAGTCTGGATCAGATCGGCCCCTTCGCCAACGACGTGGAGAGCGCCGGCATTCTGCTGGATGCGGTCGCCGGTCCCGATCCCATGGATTCCACCTGTCTGCCCAATCCTGCGGGCGGTTTTGCCGCCGCCGCGGCGGAAGGAGCTGACGGTTCGCTGAAGGGAGTTCGGATCGGCCTGCCCAAGGAGTATTTCTCCGGTAAACTCTCCGCAGGAGTGGAATCCGTCACCAAGGCCGCCATCGAGAAGTTGAAGGCTGCCGGCGCCGAACTGGTGGATATTTCGCTGCCCCACACCAAGTATGCGGTGGCGGTCTATTACATCCTCGCCACGGCGGAAGCCAGCGCCAACCTTGCCCGCTTCGACGGCATCCGCTACGGAGCCCGTAAGGACGGCAAGGACCTGGTGGACACCTATTTCAAGACCCGCGGCGCCGGATTCGGCGACGAGGTGAAGCGGCGCATTCTGCTGGGGACCTACGTGCTCTCCAGCGGTTACTATGACGCCTACTACCTCCGGGCGCAGAAGGTGCGCACCCTGATCCGCAAGGACTTTGTGGATGCCTTCACCAAGTGCGACGTGATCTTCACGCCGGTGACGCCCACCAGCGCCTTCAAGTTCGGCGAAAAGAGCGATCCGTTGCAGATGTACCTCTCGGACATCTTCACCATCGCACTCAACATCTCCGGTCACTGCGGAATCAGCGTTCCCGCCGGGACCGATCCGGCCAACGGCATGCCCGTCGGCGTGCAGTTCATGGCGCCCCACATGGAGGAAGCCTCCCTGCTCCGGACGGCGGCCGCATTCGAGGCGACCGGAAAATGATCATACTGGGCATCGATCCGGCGATCCGCACCACCGGGTACGGAGTACTTCGGTTCGATGCCCTGTGCCGTCCTGAAATATTGGACTGCGGCGTCATCACCAACTCCCCCAAGATGCCGCATAGCGAATGCGTTCGCCGCCTCTACGGAGGAATCCGGGAGTTGATCGGAGCCTTCTCGCCCGATTCCGCCTCCCTCGAGGACCCCTTCGTGGGACGCAACGCCAAGACGGCCATCATCCTCGGGATGGCCAGAGGCGCGATCCTTGCAGCCCTTGCGAATCAGGGGGTCCCGGCGTTCAGTTACGCGCCCTCTGTGGCGAAGCGTGCGGCGGTGGGCCGCGGCGGAGCCACCAAGGAACAGATCGCCATCATGCTCGCGGCGGAACTCCACATCGAGATCGAACGGATCCCCTTGGACAGTTCTGATGCTCTTGCCCTTGCTCTGTGCCACGCCCAGCGGGTCATGAGCGACATCCCCGGGAAACTCGGCAAGGCTCTCTGATGGCATCGGACTTTCACACCCACCTGCCCCTGCCGCAGACGGCGGCCGATGCGCTGGTCTCCCTCCCCTATCCCGTTTCTCCGGAAGATGCGGCGAAATGCAGGCGGTATTCGCTTCAATTTCATCCGTGGGATCTCCCCGCGCAGAGAAAATCGTTGCCGGACGGCATCGCGGAAGCGTTACAGGCGGCGACCGCGTTGGGCGAGGTCGGGCTGGACCGGCTCCGGGGGCCGGAACTGGCGGTACAATCCGCCTTTTTGAAGGAACTGCTGGATCTTGCGGAGGCCCTTGGGAAACCTGTGGTTTTTCACGTAGTCCGCGCGTGGCCGGAGTTCTTTTCCATCGCAGGGAAGTACTCCTTCCGCAAGCTGGTCCACGGATTTTTCGGCAATCCCCGGCGCTTGCAGGAGTTGCTGGCGCGGGAATTCTTCGTTTCCCTTTCTCCGAAGGCATTCACCGTTCCCGGCATGGCGGAGACGTTGCAGAACGTGCCGTGGGACCGCCTTGGTTTTGAAAGCGATGCCTCCGGCGTCCCGGTGGCGGAGATCATACAATTAGCGGAACAGTGGTTACGGTGTTCCGGTCTGGAAGCGAAAACGGACGCCGCATTTCGGCATTTTATAGGAGCAGAATAGGATGAAAGAGCAACAGGAACGTACCCTGCGATTGCTGGGAGAACCGGCGGTGAAACGCTTGCAGAAAGCGAAAGTCCTCGTCGTCGGTCTGGGCGGTGTCGGCGGTGCGGCGCTGGAAAATCTCGTCCGCCTCGGGATCGGTTCTCTCATCCTTGTGGACGGAGACCGAATCAGCGCCTCCAACTGCAACCGCCAGCTGATCGCCCTCTCCTCCAACGTGGGGCGTTCGAAGGCGGAGGCGTGGGCGGACCGTTGCCGGGACATTTCTCCGGAGGCGGAGATCGTCGCCATCCCGCAGTTTCTGCGGACCCCGGAGGAGCGTCAGACGTTGCTGGCCCCAAAGCCGGATTGCGTGGTGGATGCCATCGACGAGGTCCCGGCGAAGATTGCCCTGCTTGCGGAGTGCGTCAAACGGAACATTCCCGTAGTCAGTTCCATGGGAGCTGGCGGCAAACTGGACCCTGCCGGCATCCGCATCGCCGACATCAAAAAAACCTTCGGCTGCCCTTTGGCGAAAGCGGTCCGCAAAGGCTTGCGGGACGAAGGGATCGACTCCGGCGTCACGACCGTCTTCTCGCCGGAACCGGCACGTCGGGAGATGCCCGGCCCCATCGGCAGCATCAGCCCCATCCCCAACGCCTTCGGATGTTTCGCAGCGACGGCGGTGCTGAACGTTCTCTGCCCCGAACTGAAGAACCTTCAGAAGTGACGCAAAGCCCGGCAGGCCCCGTTCCCGGAACTACTCCGCATAGACCTCGTCAAGGGACCATTTGGAGGGCGGTTCCGGAGCCCTGTCGATCCACTTGCCGTTGGTGAAATCAGGGATCGGAACCGGCATCCCGCCCAAGGCGACGGACTGTTCGGAAAGGCAGGTCAGACTCATCCATGCCGCGCAGTCATAGACGTCGATGGGGGTGTGCACTCTTCGCCGGACGGCATCCAAAAATGCGCTCATTGCCAAGGCATCCATGCCGCCGTGACCGCCGATCACGTTGTCACGAAACTCCTGCCAGATGGGATGGTCGTATTTCTCATAGAACTTCTCCTGCGGATCCCAGGTGTGGGTCCAGTAGGGATTTCCTGCATCGTCCAGCACTTCCTTTTTGAGGCTGATCCCTTCGATGTAGATCCCCTTGGCGTTCTCGAGCCAGATCCCCATGGTCCCCTGCACCCGGCCGTCCCGGGAATAGGGCCGCGGCAGCGAAATGCCGTGAGTCATGGTGATGTTTTCCCCATTGGCACAGTGAATGACGCTGGTGACCACATCCCCCTCATTGAATACGTAAGGCGAGGATTTCCCCGCCCGCTCCCGGGAGGCGGCAAAGCCCCGCGCCTTGGTGGCATGGGAGGAAATGGTGAGGAAACGGTTGCCCCGGTTGATCCGCAGGATCTTCGCGATGGGTCCGATGCCGTGGGTGGGGTAGAGGTCGCCATTACGGCGGAGGTTGTGAAGCGCCCGCTCAAAATGGTCCTCCACGTGCCAGCCGACCTCATCGCTGATGTCGTGCTCATAACCGCATTCGCAGTAGATCAGTTCTCCGAAGAGGCCCTGGCGGACCATATTGAGGACCATCAGTTCATTGCGGCCGTAACAGCAGTTTTCCAGCATCATGCAGGAGACCCCGGTCTCCTCGGAGGCTCGGACCAACTGCCACAATTCGTCGGTGGAAGCGGCGCCACCCACTTCAATACCGGCATACTTGCCCCGCTTCAGGCACTCCAGCGCGATCTGCAGATGGGAGTTCCAACTGGTGGGGATGAAGACCGCTTCCACCTCCGGGTCCGCCACCAGCTGGCGGTAATCCGTATATACCTTGGGGCGGGGCGCCTGATGCTTTTCAAAGATGCCGAGGATCCTGTCGATCCGATCCTGCCGCAGATCGCAAACGGCGGAGATCAGGATCCCTTTCATGGCAAAAATACTGGCAAGCAAAGTCTCCGCCCGTGCGCCCAGGCCGATGATGCCGATGTTGACGGTACGCAATTCCATTTTAACCCCTTTCTGAAAGATCTTCCCGGACGTCAGGATCGTCCGGAATGTTTTTTCTGCCATCGTCCCCCTCCTCTACCGGACGGGACTTCGCCTTTTTTCTTGCCTGCCGGAAAAACGCCTGAAGCACTTCCCTCGCCTCCTCTGCAAGCACGCCGCCGTCGCAGGGGAAATGCCAGAGGGAATTGGGGGCCTGATGCAGTTGGAACGCGCCTCCGCATCCGCCGAAAGCCGGATCCGGGACGCCGAAAACGACCCGGCCGATGCGGGCATTGACCAGCATTCCGGCACACATGGGACAGGGTTCTTTTGTAACGTAGAGGGTACAGTCGCTCATGCGCCAGTCGCAGGAAAGGGTCTCGATCTGCCGGATGACCTCAAATTCCGCATGGGCGGAGACGGAGTGCCTCTCCTCCACACGGTTCCGGCCGGCGGCAATCACCCGGCCATCCC
>DCGG01000133.1:4504-4683 GCA_002315455.1 Lentisphaeria bacterium UBA1784 | reverse complement strand
CTCTTTTGCCTGTTCCAGGGCGACCCTCATGAACGCGATATCTGCCTCAAGGGACATGATCCCGTCACTCTTTGGTGATATCCACCCGGAAGATGAAGATGTTGTAGGCGAAAAAACGCAGCCGGGTGAAATGGTCTTCGTATTGGTAGTTGAAGGTGAGGATCCGGCTGCCTCTTCCC
>DCGG01000133.1:4143-4470 GCA_002315455.1 Lentisphaeria bacterium UBA1784 | reverse complement strand
GATGGCGTCCTGATAAGCGAGCAATTCGTTAAGAGTCTTGGTCTCCCGGGTCAGGGTGAAGTCAACGTGCTTCATCAGCTCGTTGATGGCATCGAACTTCTCCTTGGAGTTTGGGCGGACCTTGGGGTCCTTCAGGATGTCGATCAGGTCCTTGTAGAGCACGGGGACTTCGATATCCTCGGCGGCCAACACCTCCTCCGAAGCGCATCCGGACCAGGCGAGAGCCGACAAAATCATCGCGAAACAGAACAGAGGGCGAAAGAGGCGGTTTCTCATCATCAGGTCTCCTTCAAAAGGGAGAATAAAAAAATGGAGCGGGTGACCGGA
>DCGG01000133.1:0-4105 GCA_002315455.1 Lentisphaeria bacterium UBA1784 | reverse complement strand
GCCAGCTTGGGAAGCTGGAGCATAACCGTTTTGCTACACCCGCATCAAAAATGCGATCCGGACAGGATCGGAATCCTGCCGTCTGCATGTAATATAATGCCGTTTTTTGCGGTTTTCAAGTTGACTTTTCCTCTTTTCGGCGGATATATTATGATATTTGACGCGAAATCCGGATGCGCTACGGCTTTTTTCCCGGAAATGACCATAAAATGAGAGGCTATCCATGGCGGCAGAAAAAATGATCTGGCAGGGCGGGACTCTGCTTGCTCCGGTCCCGGCGGTGCTGGTAGGATGCGGAAACGGAAAGGAATTTCTCTACAATCTCATCACCGTGGCCTGGGCCGGGACCGTATGCAGTGAACCGCCCATGGTGGGGATCGGCATCCGTCCGGAACGGTACAGTTACGGATTGATCCTTGCCACCGGAGAGTTCACCGTCAACCTTCCCTCCACGAACATGGTGGAGAGCGTGGATTTCTGCGGAGTGAGATCCGGGCGGGACGTGGATAAGTTCAAGGCCTGCGGACTGACCGCCGTTCCTGGAAGTCAGATCTCGGCTCCCATCGTCGCGGAGGCGCCGCTTTCGCTGGAGTGCAAACTCGAAAAAAGCGTGGAACTGGGGTCCCATACCCTCTTTCTCGGACGCATCGTTGCCGTGCAGGCGGCCTGTGCGCTGATTCGGGAGAACGGCTCTTTCGACGTGGATCACGCCGATTTCGCCGCCTATGCCCACGGCCACTACTACTCTCTCGGCGAAAAGATCGGACATTTCGGCTTCTCCATCCGCAGAAAGGCGGGGGCGAAGATCCGCAATTGATCCCGAATCAGATCCCCCGGAACGCCTCCCGGCAGGCTTCGGCGCCGCTCTTCCGGTTGTCGGAAAAAGCGGAAAGCAACTCTGAATTCAACGCGCCGCAATCCGCGGGGATCTCCACCGGGACTCCGCCGTTGGCGGCCAAAGCACGCCGGGAAGCGGCGACGGCTCCGATGGGATTTCCCGTGCGGTAACAGATCAGCATGGCGACGATCTCCGCGAGCGGAGCGTTTTTCCCCTGGGGTGCGAACTGCAGGACTTCCAGCGCCGCGGCAGAATTGCCCTCTTTGTAGCGGGCGAAGGCCAACTTCGGAACCGTCGTCTCCGGCATCCAGCCAAGGTCCTGAAGTTGGCGGTAGTACCAGACTGCGGATTTCCAATCTCCGGCAGATTCCGCCTCCCCTGCGGCGGCGGTCAGGAAGGATGCGGAATCCCGCCGCTTATCCAGCACGTCGGAGAGCTGGCGTTCCAATTCCAGGTCAGGCGCGGCGCCAAGCATGCGGGCGGATTCGTAAATCCGGGCGGCTTCCTCGCGGCGACTCGGCGCGGAGGAGACCACGATCCTGGCCAATTCGATCCGGGGCTGAGGCTCTCCCGGCGCGAGACGCTGGGCGAACTGCAGGCGTTTTTCTGCATTGGCAGTCTCGCCGCACCCCATTTCCACCAGTGCCTGACAGGTCTGCAATCTCCAATCATTGGGATGAGCCTTCAACAGCGGCTCCAAAATCCCCTTGGCGTTCCCGAAGCGTTTCAGTTCGATGGCGGAGCGGGCAGCCATGTATCCCAGTTCCACGTCCTTCGGCGCGGCAGTCCGGGCGATGGCGAGGAGAGGCATCGCCTCGCGGTACTCCTGCCGGAGGAAACAGATCCGTCCGAGACGTTTCGCCGCCGCAGAATGCTCTTTGTCAGCCTGCAGGGCCTGACGGTAGTTCCAGACCGCCAGTTCGAGATTTCCCTCGCTCTCGGCAAGCGCTCCGGCGGCGACAAGATCGTCGGGATTCTCCTTGACCGGAGAGGGAATGACGCTGACCCCGGGCACCGGAGAATTCCGGCTGTCGGTCAGTTCCTTTTCCAGCGACACCTTGTCGGCGGACAACTCCCGGCAAAGCCGCTCCAGCCGGGCCACCTCGCCCCGCATGGTCTCCGCCTCCGTGAGTTGCTGACGAAGTTTTGCGACCTCCCCTTCCATGGCCCTTGCGGAAGCGAGTTCGGCATTGATCTTGCGAAGTTTGGCGAGTTCGGCCTCCGCGCACCGCCTTTTAGCGTTTTCATTTTTCACGGTGTTCTGAGCATCGGCGGCCAAACGCTTCTGCTGGGCGAGGGAATTTTTCAGACGCACGTTCTCCTCCGCAATCCGGACACTCTGTCGTTTCAGATCGACGTCCTTGGCATCCGCAGCCTTCGGTACGCCGGAGATGGCGAGCAGATCTTTCAGTTCCTGATCCAGTTTTCTGTTTTCGATTGAAGTCAGTTCCGCCGATTGAGCCTTCTGCATGGCAAGAAGTTCCGAATTGATCTTCTGGAGCCGGTCCCGGTCAGCGGCGCGGGCCTCGGCATCGGCCAGTTTCAGTTTCAGGGAGGAGACGTCCCCTTCCGTCATCTTCCGGGAAACGAGTTCCCCATTCAGTTTCCGGAATTTCTCCAGATCCCGGCGGAGGGTCTCGATTTCGGGCAGATCGCGCTTCATGGTCAAAAGTTGGGACTCATGCTCTTTCGCCTGCGTCAACTGTTTCTCCAATTTGCGGACGGAGATCAGAAGTTCGCCGTTGAGCCGCTGTTCCCGGGCGAGTTCGCCCTTCAAACGGTCGAGATCGGCGAGGCGCAACTTGATGTTGGCCAGTTCTGCCTCCCGCGGTTTTGCGGCTTCGGCGAGGAGGCGGTTCTCCCGGTTTTCCGCTTGAAGCGCCTCGAAATTCTTCTGCAATTCCTGATATTTTTCCGGCAGGTCACGCACCTGATCGGCGGCGGCGACCGCCTTCCGGAGCGCTTCGGACGTCTGCTTTTGCTTTTCCATGGACTTTTTCGCGGCCTCGGCGGCGGATTTCAGATCGGCGGTCAACTGCTGTTTTTCCAGCATGAGGGCCTCCGTCTGATGCTTCCAATTCAGCAGGGCGGTCTGAAGCTGATCCATTTCGGCGTTGAGCCGCTCCAGTTTCTCCTTACTGGCGGTCATGTCGGCAAAATCCTTGCCGGCGCGCTCATCCAGCCGGTTTTCGAGTTCCCGGTTCTTCTGCGCCAGCAGACGGAAATCCTGCTCCCACTTCGTCCGCAGGGCGGTTTCTTCGGCAAGCTTCGGAGCGCTCTCCTGCAACTTTTTCTCCGCCTGCTCCAGAGAGGAACGCAGGGTAAAGTTCTCTTTTTCAACGGCGTTTCTTGCGCTGACGACCCGTTGCAGGCTCCCCTCCAGTTCCATAAACCGCGTCCGACCTTCCTGCACTTTGGCAGAGGCCTGCCGGGAACGGGTCTGCTCCGCAGCAAGTTCCTCCTTCAGAGAGGAGTTCTCATGGAACAGCCGCCGGTTTTCCGCAACGACGGGAGAATCCGTTTGCGGCTTGCCGGAGGCCGCGGCGCTCTGCGTCAAACGCAACTTCTCCGCCGTCGCTGCAAGATCTTTCTTCAGAACGTCGCACTGCTTCAGGGCGGTTTCCCTGCGTAATTCGGAGTCCGCCAGCGCATCCCGCAACTTCTGCATTTCGGCGCGGGTTGCCTCCTGCCCATCCGGAACGCCGGCAGAAGCCCCGCCCTTGGATGCGAGCGCCTCTCTGGTCCGCTTCAATTCCAGTTCGGCCGCATCCCGGGCCAACACGAGGGAGCGGATGCTCTCCTCCTGTTTTTTCAATTGTCCGGTCAACGCCTCCTCCTGCCGGGAGAGGGTCTCCACGCGGACTTTTTCCTCCTCCAGCCTCTTTTTCAGTTTCTGTGCCAACGCGGACGGAAGTTCCGCCGTCTTTTCCCGGGTCTCCAGTTGCCGCTTCAGCAGGGCGTATTTTTCCGCTGCCTGACGCTGGTCCCGGATCAGATTGGCGATCTCCGCCTCCAAGCGTTTCCCGCGCCCCGCGTCCGCCTGCAGTTTTTGGATCTCGGCATCCCGCTCGGCCAGTTGACGTTTCAGCAAGGTGACCTCGCTGGAGACGGCGGCAAGTTGTTTTCCGCCCTGTTCCGCCTGCCGGACGGGGGCGGAGGACTTGCCAAGCAGCGTCTGGATCTTGGAACGTTCCCGGTCGCATTCGGCGATGCGGGCGGAGATCACCCGCTGATTCCAATCCGGGCGGGCCACCCGCACGCTCTGGT
>DCGG01000056.1 GCA_002315455.1 Lentisphaeria bacterium UBA1784 | reverse complement strand
ACGTCGGGACGGTTGGTGGCCGCAAGAACGATGACTCCCTGGCGGCTTTCAAGACCATCCATTTCCACCAGCATGGCATTGAGGGTCTGTTCGCGCTCGTCGTGTCCGCCGCCCCAGCCGGAGAAGCGGGAACGGCCCACGGCATCAATCTCGTCGATGAAGATCAGGCAGGGCGTGTGGCGCCGGGCCTGTTCAAACATATCCCGGACGCGGCTGGCGCCGACACCCACGAACATCTCCACAAAGTCCGAACCGCTGATGGAGAAGAAGGGAACTCCGGCCTCGCAGGCGACAGCCTTGGCCATGAGGGTCTTTCCCGTTCCCGGTTCGCCGACCAGCAGACATCCCTTTGGAATCCTGCCTCCCACCAGCTGGAAGCGGATGGGGTCCTTGAGAAACTCCACGATCTCCTGAATGTCTGCCTTCGCCTCGTCGGCGCCGGCGATATCGTCGAACTTCACGTTGATTTCGTCGGGAGAAAGCATCCTCGCCCGGCTCTTGCCGAAGTCAAACATCCCTTTGCCGCCCATGCTGCGGGCCTGCCGCGCGGAGATGAAATAGATCGCCCCGATCAGCAGCAGGACCGGCAGAACTCCCATCCAGATCACGTTCCAGAACCCTGCGTTGTTGGGTTCCACCGCGAGATTGGTTTCGGCGGCAAGTTGCTGTTTCAGGGTTTCGGAGAGAACGATGCGGCTGCGGTACTTGGAAACAACATCTCCGGCAGTCTCGGGCTTGTCCGTCTTTTCCGCTGTCTTGGCGGCGGTGCTTTTCTGATTTTCACCGATGGAGACGAGGGCAAGGCGTCCCTCCACGATACAGATCTGTCCATTCTCCTGCGTAAGGACGGCGGAAGCAATCTTTTTCTCCTTGAGAAGCGACTCGAATTCGCTCTGGCTCAACTCCCTGACGTTCTCCGGATGGTATCCTTTGAAAAGGAGCATCACGCCGATGCCCAGCAGGATCGCCAGCCACACGAAGGCCGCCCGTCCCGGGCGCGGAGCCTGTCCGGACCGCATGGGATCCGGAAAGGTTTTCTTGCGGTCGGCAGAGGGCTCGCCGGACGCTTGACCGTTTTTATCTTTATCTTTGTTTTCCTGACTCATTGTTTTGGATTCTCCCGCTTCACAAATAAAACCCGGACACGGCAGAACCGTTCCGGGGTACAAGGCGAAATTCTGACAGACGCGACGCCAAGGCCGTGCAAATCAGATACTGAACATGCGCCAAATCTCAAAGAGCGCGACCCCCGCCACCGCAATTCCAAGCAGAACGGAACCGATGACCAGCACCTTTTGGACCTTTGCATGTTTTTCTTGGTCGCGGGCCGCAAAAGGATTGAGATTGGCTCCGCCCTGAATGGGGGTCGTCCCGGTATTGTCAATGCTGGAAAGATCAATGGTGTGGGTCTGGGTGCCGAACATCTGGCTGGGAGTGGTGTCCTCGTCATCGATGCCGTCGAAGAGGACTTCCACGCTGCCGAAGAGGATCAGGTCGGAGTTTTTCAGCTCCTGCTCCTTGACGGGAACGTTGTTGATGCGGGTACCGTTGGTACTGTTGTTATCCCGGAGGGTGTAGAAGAACTTCCCGCCTTTTTCTCCGCGGATGATATCGGCATGGTGCCCGGACATCCCCGGTTCCTTGATGCAGATATCCATGCCATCCCGACGGCCGATACTCATGATGTCACGGTCAATGTCGAAGCTTTTGCCGCGCATTTTCTCGTACAGCACTGTGAATTTCGGATTTCCAGCCATAAGAACGCCTGCTTGTTGTGATATATTGTTGTATGATCATTGATATCGGGAAAGGGCGTCCCCAAAGCGCATTCAAAACGCGAAAGGAAAATCCCTCTCTTCAGCAATATAACACCGGAACGGAAAAATTGCAATGAAAAAACACCGGCAAAGCAACTTTTTTCTTGAAAATAGTGGGCTCTAAGAATCTTTTTCGGCAGTTTCCGCCGGGGTTCCGCAACTTTCCCGGATCACCAGTTCCGTCGGGATAAGCGTACGGTGCGGAACGCTCTCCCCCGCCAGCAGGAGCCGGAGATTCTCCAAAATCGCCGCCGCCATCCGGCCCGGATGCTGGTTTACGCTGGTGAGCTGAAGGTCTTCCGCCACTTCGGTATCTCCGAAGCCGATCACCGACAGCCGGCCGGGGACCGCGATCCCGGACCGCTTCGCACAGCGCATCACCCCCGCCGCCGTCAAATCGTTACAGCAGAAGATCGCAGTAGGCGGCTGTTTGCAGTGCAGTAGTTCCTCCGTCGCAGTCTCGCCCCACTCCCTGGTGTTGCTCCCGAGTTTGACCAGATTCCGGGGCAGGGGAAGTCCGTTGGAATTCAGCGTCTCCCGGACCGCCGCGATCCGGCGCTGGGCCGACGGATCCTCCGTACTGCCGATGCAGGCGATCCGGTGATGTCCCAGCTGCAACAGGTACTCTGCTGCGGAAACCGCGCCGGAACTATCGTCGGATGCCACGTAGGGGATCCGGCTTTTTTCCAGAAAGAGGTCCAGAAACAGCACCGGGATGTGCAAACTCAAATAACTGGTCTCGCACTTGCAGTTGGGAACCGCGATCAGCGCATTCACCGAGTGGGCGGTCATGTAGGCAAGGATCTCGTCCTCCTTGATGGGCTGGCTGCCGGTGATGTGGACCACCGGATGCAGGCCCATGTCGAAGAAGGTGCGCTCCATGCGCGCCAGAAGTTTATAGTAGAAGATGTCGTCGTCAGGGAAGAGGAATCCCACCAGACCGGAATTTTTCAGTTCCACCGGACGGGGGCCGGCGAAACTCCCGATGCTGGGACGCTTGTAGATGCGGTTGTCCTGCTCCAGCAGCCGGAGCGCTCTCCGGATGGTCAGTTGAGTGCAGCCGAACTCCCGGACCAATTCCCGTTCGGAGGGCAGTTTCATGCCGTCCGGCAACTGTTGAAAACGGGAGCCGAGACGCTTGGCGATCTCATCGTACTTTTTTGGTTTTCCCCGGTTCATGGTGACCTCTCCGCAGCGGGCTGAAAATGACGTACGCTGTTGAAAATATAGGCCGTTTCCCGCCGTTTGTCAATTCCAAAAACAGGGAAAATGATAGCGCTATCCTTAAAAAAATGCAAGATTGCGGATTTTTCATTTGAAAATCCGGGTTCCGCCCCTTAAGTTATCCGGGGACAGAAAACAACGACACACTCATCCACAAGGAGGATATGATGTTGCCCAAGGAAGCTCATTTCGATTTTCGCAAACGCCATTGGCAAGTCCACCATCCCGAACGCCGAGACCCGGAACGTTCCTGCTGGCCCGGGGAGTGCATGATCGCCGGCGACTGGTCCATCGTGATCCCGAAGGATTGCCCCGTCGCGCGGACCGCCGGAGATGATTTCTCCGACTACCTCAAAAAAGTCATGGGCCTCTCCGTTCCGGTGAAGGAAGATGCCGTTTCCGGGCCTGCGGTCCGGCTGGTGCTGGCCCCGGGAACTCCGGCGGGATTCGATCTGGAGGTCTCCACCGGCGGGATCCTTATTTCCGCCGCCGATCCCGAACTGCTCTTCCGCGGCACCCTCTACCTCGAGGAGTGCATGGACTACGCCGGTGCCCCGGTGATGCCCATCGGCAAAGAGCACCGCGCCAAACGTTACCGCTTCCGGAGCGTCCACTCCGGTTGCGGCGTGGACGAATTCCCCGATGAGGAACTGAACGCCGTCGCCCACGCCGGATACGACGCCATTGACCTCTTCGTGAAGGACTTAGGGCACAGTTCCGTCGGCCCCTGCGACTTCAACGACATCCTGCACCGCAGCAAGCGCTTCGGGATCAAGGTCATGGCCTATAACTACATGACCAGTTACAAGCATCCCGACGATCCGGATGCCGAGGCCTATTTCGACTCCATCTATGGAGAACTCTTCCGGCGCTTCCCCGACTTCTACGGAATCATCCTCTGCGGTGAAAGTCTGGAATTCCCCAGCCATGATCCCCATACCTCCGGGAAACGCTATGCGGAGAGCGTCTCTGACGGCATTCCTGATCCCCGTCCCAGCCCGGGATGGTATCCCTGCTTCGACTATCCCGCCTATCTGCGGCGCATCGAACAGGCCGTCCACAAGGTGAAGCCGGACGCGCTCGTGGTGTTCAGCACCTACAACTGGTGCTATCTGCCGCCGGACGTGCGCAGGAAATTCGTGGAGTCCATCCCCGAGAACATCATGCTTCAGGCAACCTTCGACATCCAGGCCAAGCGGAAACTTGAGGACTGCAGCACCCCCATCATGGACTATTCCGGCTCCGTCACCGAGCCCGGCGAATATTTCGTCACCGAGATTGCCTCGGCCTACGAGTTCCACAAGCCCATCAGCGGTAACGTGAACACCGCCGGCATCTGCTGGGACTTCGGTGTGATCCCCTACATTCCTGCACCGGACTGCTGGTACAAGCGCTTCTCCGCCATCAACCGCCTGCAGGACCAGTACGCGCTGGATTTCCTTTACAGCACGCACCATCAGGGCTGGTGGGACTGCATTGCTTCCGATATCGGCAAGCTCTGCGCATGGACCCCGGAGAACTTCACCTACGAAGAACTGCTGGAACGCAGCGCCGTCCGGGATTACGGTCGCCCCGCCGCTCCCGCCGTGCGGAGGGCATGGAAACTCTGGAGCGATGCCATGGGCTTCTACACCGCCAGCAACGAGGACCAATACGGTCCGTGGCGGGTCGGACCCTCCTATCCTTTCATTTTTCCGCCCAACATGTCCCGGGCGCTGCGGCGGCGCGAGATCGAGTTTCCCACCGATCCCGCCGCAAAGAACGGATGGCACATCATCAAGACCTTCTACCGGCCTTATGAGTACGAGAATCAAACCCCGGCTTTCCTGCGGCATCCGGCGGAGATCCGTTCCCTCACCAAGATGCTGGTGCTGTGGGAGCGGGGGATCGCAGCCGCAGACGAAGCCGTTGCGCTCGCTCCGGAACGTTGCCGTCCTGCCGCTGAACGGTTGGCGAACCTCGGCAAGTTCATCGCCTGCTTCATCCGTACCACCATCCACATCAAGCAGTGGTATGCGCTGACGTTGAAGATCCAGACCTCCACCGGTCGCAAGGAGGCGGAGGGCTATCTGGATCAGATGCTGGCGCTTCTGGATGAGGAGGAGAAGAACGTCCGCGCCGCCTATGCTCCGGTAGAGCAGGATTCGCGGCTTGGCTTCGAACCCAGCATGCTCTACGTCACCGACGCGTGGCACCTTGACTGGAAGCTCCGGCAGATGGAGTGCGCTCGTCAGGAGATGGAGCAGTACCGCAAAGCCATTTGGGCGTAAGCCGGCATCCGCTTTGGTATAAAAGAGCCGGAAAGATAACGCGTGATGCGTTGCCTTTCCGGCTCTGCTTTTGCAGTTTAAGAAGTCGGTCTATTTGACCTCCACCCTACAGAGAAAGTGGTATTCCTTGCCGTCGATGGCGTACTCGGGACTGGTCTGCGGACCGCAGGAACCGGACCCCAGACCGCGCTGGATCAGATCCACGGTGAGCAGTGTTTCCTTCCGTGCCTTGCGTTCGCACTGATGGGTCCAGCCGCAGAGGTCGGCGATAGAATAGTGGCTTGCTCCGAATTCAAAGGGCAGTTCCGCCGTCACCTTGATCTCATGATCTTTTGAGCGGAGAAAGAGTTCCCGGACTCCCGTATGGTTGCCGTTCTCCTGCGGGACCACGTAGGTGTCCACGTAGTTCTCCGTCACCGTGGTGAAGTAACGCCCAACCTGTGCGGAAGCGTTTCGGTCGACGTAGTTCTCCCACGGACCGCGGCCGAAGTACTCCACCTGCTCGAAACCCGGCACCGTACTCGCCGCCATGCCGATCCGGGGGAGTGTGGGCATGTCGGGGGAGATCACATAGTCGCAGGCGAAC
>DCGG01000152.1:11185-17043 GCA_002315455.1 Lentisphaeria bacterium UBA1784 | reverse complement strand
ACTCCGCTGGAAACATAGATTGTTGACATGATTTTTCTCCCTGATCCAAACTCAAATATTATTTATCGCAATTTATTCGGAAAACAATATATCACGCAAATTCGGGATTGCAAGCCGGGTGCGGGAATTTTCAAAGATTTTCAAGGAAACAAGCCTTCCGCTGTCCCAGCAAAAATACCGTTCCGCGCTGGCGTTCCGCCCTTGTTTTTCCCGCACGGAGGGGCCGTAAATGATAGCGCTATCCATAAAAGTCGAATAAAAAGCGGGGAATCCGGGAGGAAACGATTTGCATATCGGAGAGAATTGGCGTAGATTAAACCATCATCAATATGGAACTGGAGATTTTATCCCATGATCCCGGAAATTCTGAACCGAGCCATCCGCATCCCTTCGGGGGATGGAACGATCCTGCTCTCCCCCGCTCTGCAGGGACGCATCTTCGCCGCCATGGAGGGCGAACTCCTTCACCGGCTGGACGTGCCGCTTGCAGAACATCCCTCCGAAGGTTTCAACAACCTCGGCGGGAACTCCCTCTGGCCCGCCCCGGAAGGCGGTCCCTTCGCTTTCAATTACCCTTCCAACGGAGGTCCGTGGCACGTGCAGGACGGCATCAACCGCGTCCCGGCGGAACTGCTTCCCGATGGGCGGGGCATGCAGAAAAAAATCTCTCTCGAAAACCGGAAATCGGTCGTTGCGGAACTGATCCACCGGCGGCAGATCTTCCCCTGCGATGCGCCCCGGGCTGCCCGCTACGGCGTGAAAAGTTGCGTCTATCGCGCCCTTGATTCGCTGGAACTTGTCCGCCCCCTCCCCGCAGAGGATTTCCTCGTCTCCGCATGGAGTCTGGAGCAGTTCGACCTGACGCCCGGCGCCTTCGCCATCGGCACGGCCGATCCCGTCCCCGGCGCCGTCAACTGCGACTTCTACGGCGATCCCGGAGAAAAATTGGTCCGGAAGGGCCGCAGTTTCGGTCTGATGTTCGGCGGCCCGGATCGACTCCAGATCGGCATCTCGGAAAAGGCGGCACCCGGCTTCATCGGCGCCTGTGTCCCGGAGAAGAATCTGCTCATCCTGCGCCGCATCCGCAGAGCCGATGCCGGACGCCGCATCAACTTCGCAGACAACGAACAACCCAACGGAGTCTATTCCGCCGATGACATGTACAGCGTCTTCTACGGGCCGGACGCTCGCTTCTTCGAGGTGGAGACGCTCGCGCCCGTCCGCATCGCCGGCGGCTTCACCACCGGCAGCGCCATGGAGACCGAGACCCACTTCTACCGCGGTTCAAAACAGCAGATCTGCGACCTGCTGACCAACGAATTCAACTTCAATACGGAGGTATGGAAATGAGCAACATCCGAGCAGTCCTGGGCTTCGACATGGAGACCGACATCGGCAGCTGGACCCCTTGGTACAACGGCTTCAAGCCGGGCACCGAGATGATCCTCGGCGTCCTCAAGAAGAACCGGATCACCGCCACGTTCTTCTTCACCGCGGACGCCGCACAGAAGAATCCCGAAGTGGTGGAAATGGTCCGGGATGCCGGCCATGAGATCGGCGCCCACACCCTCTTCCACGAGACCATCGGCGACTCCCTCTTCGAAATCCCCGGCATGGTCCCCGTGCTCCACGAGGAGGTGGAGAACCGTCTCCGCCTCAACACAGAGATCATTGAAAAGATCAGCGGCGTACATCCCACCGCCTTCCGCTGTCCGCGGCTCTTCGGCTCCACCGCAGTGGTCAACGCCCTCGAAAACCTCGGCTACAAGGCCGATGCATCCTATCCCATGTACTTCTACCGCGAACAGTTGGAACCCTACCATCCCAGCCGGGAAGACTGGACCAAACGCGGCGACATGAAACTGGTGGAGATCCCCAACTTCGCCGACCTCTCCATGGAGTCCCACGACCCCTACGGGCGCGACATGGACCAGTGGCCCCTGTGGCGCACCGAGAGTGCCGAAGCCGTGATGAAACACATCCGCGGATACATCTCCTACTGCGAGGGCAAGAAAGCCAATCCCTTCCTCTGCCTCTACATGCATCCGTGGGAGTTCCACCCCATGCCCAAGGGGCTGCTGGAGTACGGCGAAGGCGCGGTCCTGCCCAATCAGGAGTTCGTCAAGAACTGCGGCGAATACGCCGGAGAACAGCTGGACGTCCTGATCCAGAAGATGAAGGCCGCCGGCGCCGCCTTCTATCAGGCAGGACAGATCACCGTGGAATAAGACTTCAATTCTGAAATAACCCAACCCTTTCCAAACAAAAGGAGAATCCAAATGAATTACGCAATCCCCGCCGCAGAGTATCTGGAGCGCATCGCCAAGTTTCAGGCCCGCATCAAGGCCGCCGGTCTGGACGCCTGCCTCGTCCACGGCACCGAATCCGACTTCGCAAACGTCCGTTATCTGACCGAGTACTGGCCCACTTTCGAGCAGGCCGGCGTCTTCGTTCCCGCCGAGGGCAAGGCGGTCCTGCTGATCGGACCCGAGAGCCTCAAGTACGCGCAGGGCCGCAGCATGATCCCCGAGATCGCCCAGATGCTGAACTACCGGGAATCCGCCGAGCCGGACTACCCCGGCATCCCGCTGGCCACCTACGCCGATGTGGTGAAGCAGTCCATGGGAAGCCGCAAACTCAAGAAGCTTGGTCTCGTCGGCACCGCCGTCATGACCAAGCCCACGCTGGACGCCGTCGCCGCCCAGCTCCCCGGAGTGCAGGTCACGGCGGCCGATGAGGTCTTCCGCCCCCTCCGCTGGGTCAAGAGCGAAAACGAACTGAACTGCCACCGCAAGGCCTTCAAGGTCGCGGAGAAGGCCGTCACTGCCATCCTCAATGAGATGAAGCCCGGCATGACCGAATTTCAGGTCATCGGCATCGCCCAGCGCGAGATCTACGCCAACGGCGGCGAATACGAAGGCCACAGCCTCTACTGCTTCGGCGGAGACCGGACCAGCAACGGCATCAGCCGCCCCACCTCCGCAAAACTCCGGAAGAATGAGATCATTCAGCTGAACATCGGCGCCCGGGTAGGCGGATACAGCAGTTCCATCGGTCTGCCGGTGTGGTTCGGCAAGCTGCCCAAGAAGCAGCTGGATCTGGTGCAGTTCGCGCTCCGCGCCCACAAGTACACCATCGAACTCATCAAGGCCGGCGCCGATGCCGCCGGGATTGCCAAGGCCTACACCCAGTGGGGCATTGATCAGGGCTGGGGCGACTACATGCTCTACGGACCGGTCCACGGTCTGGGCATCATGGAGACCGAGAGTCCCTGGATCGAGACCACCAGCAAGTACAAACTCCAGCCCAATATGACCTATCAGATCGACACTTTCTTCACCGGAGACGGATACGGACTCCGCTGGGAGCGCGGTTGCGTGGTCAAAGAGGGCGGCTGCGAACTCTTCAGCAAGAAATTCATGAATATCGTGGATCTCTGATCAGGTCTGCGTTATTCGGTGCCGGGACTGCGATTCCCCCTGCGGTCCCGGCACTTTTTTGTACTAATCTTCCGGGGGCATCTTGATTTTATCCATGCCGGATGCTATGTTAACCGGGTCCGGATATCCCAAACTCATCAAAGAGGAGGATTTTTTCCATGAGCGATTCCGAGTCGTTTCTCGCGAAACTGAGTTCCCGAGAGGGTTATGCACTGCCCCGGCACGAGCACAAGTCCCTGATCTCCTACCCCGGTGACGAGACCGTGGAGTGGTACGGCTTCCGCCGTCACAACTTCGAGCTCTGCGGACGCAAGGGATTCATCGTGGAGCCGCCCAATCCCGCCCCGGGTTTGCCGTGGACCTGGTGCCTTCAGTGGGCGGAGGCCTTCGTTCCCCGGACCCCGGCGCTGAAACTGCTGGAGCGCGGATTCCACCACGTTCACCTCGACCTCTTCGACACCTTCTTCAACCCGGAAGGAATGCGGATTGCCGGGGAGTTCTACGCCATGCTTCAGAAACTGCACTTCCATAAGAAGGCCGCCCTCATCGGCATGAGTTACGGCGGGCTCTTCTCTCTGCGCTGGTCCGCGGAACATCCCGACACCGTCGGCGCCATGTACTTGGATGCGCCTCTCTGCTCGCTGATCCACCACCCCGGCACCAACGTGCCGGACTGGGAGAAACACAGCAAGGAGCGCAACGAGCAGCACCGCATCGCCTACGGAGCCAAGTCTCTCGAGGAACTGGAGGCCCATCCCCTCAATCCCATCAACAACCTTGCTCCCATCGCCAAGGCAAAACTCCCCATCCTCGCCATCCGCAGCGGGCAGGACCAGTCCGTCGATCCCTGCAAGAACATCGACGTCGTCGAGGCGAAACTGAAGGCCGCCGGTCTGGAGATCGAAGTGATCCGCCGGGATTTCTACGGACACCATCCCCACGGATTGACCGATCCCACTCCGCTTGTGGAGTTCATTTTGCGGCACTATCCCGAATTCACCATCTGATCCATCAATTACAGGAGCCATCATCATGAAACGACTGCTTTCCTCCTCTTTGCTGGCGATGGCGGCGGCCTTCACTCTGAATGCTTCCGCCGCCGACACGGCACTGGTTGCAAAACCCTCCGACCCGCGTCCGGTGCCAGCCCTCCCGGTGCAGGATGAACCCTATCCCGAAGGCATCAAGGCGGACCCCTTCATCGAAACTGCTCCCCCCATCGTTCCCACGGCGGCGGAAAAGAAAGCGGGGATGGTCCTCTTCTCACGTCCTCTGACGGAACCGATCTGGAGCGAGACCAATCCCTTGCCCCACGAGCGCGTCACCGCCCTCTCCGGCTGGGGCGCGCAGGACCAGTTCGTCACGCTGAACTTCGCCGTCTATGGCCTTCAGGAACTGAAGGACCTCCACGTGATGTTCAAAGGCAATGCGACGCCGGAGATCCGGGTGGTCCGCTACTGGGACATCATCTACCCCCGGTACAACTCCCACATGTACGAACCCAAAAACAAGCGCTTCCGCAGGATGCCGGAGTTCCTCGCGCCCTTCACCGCGGGGACCTTCCCCGCCAGGGAGCCGCAGCGTTTCCTGCTGACCTTCAAATTGCCCG
Organism: Lentisphaeria bacterium UBA1784; assembly: GCA_002315455.1. Taxonomy (GTDB): domain Bacteria; phylum Verrucomicrobiota; class Lentisphaeria; order Victivallales; family Victivallaceae; genus UBA1784. The sequence continues at coordinate 11,994 of DCGG01000152.1, read as the reverse complement.
CCGACGGGACAAAGGAGATCAAGGGCGAAGTCCTTGTGTGGCACGCAGGATTCGCCAAGGCGCTGATGCTGCCGGTCTCGGTGAAGGTCCTGCCCTTCCGGCTGAAACAGGATCCCAACAAGCATTTCACCGCCTACAACATCCCCATGCGCCGCCCAAAGAACACCTTCTACCGCGTCCACAAGGATGACAAGGAACTGGTCCACAAGGTGGTGCTGAACGAGTTCCGCACCATGCGCGACTACGGCTTCACCCGGCCGCCGACCTTCATGTACACCCTCACAACCCTGCCGGACGGAACAAAGGACGCCTTCTGGGCCCCCGATTTGGATGAATACGTCGCAGAACTGAAGGAGGCCGGATTCCCCGCCGACTGCGAGATCCCCCTCACCGGCGGCTACAGCATGCAGTTCTACAAGAACATGACCGGACTGCCTCTGACCTTCCATATGATGGACATCCAGTGCGACAAAATCCCCGAAGAACTCTACGTCCGCATGGAGAGCGCTCTGGACAAGTTCCTCGCCTACACGAAGAAGCGGAACTATCCCCGGTTCATCTTCAACCCCGTGGACGAACCGGATCCCGCAGCCTTCCCCTACGCCAAGCGCATTTTCGAGATCTACCACAAGAAGGGACTCAAGACTTTCCTGACTTCGCCTCCCGCGCAGTTCCGCAAGGAGGCCGATCACCTCTTCGACATCTACAACTTCGGAGCCTTCCACGCCTCCTACGAGGAAGCCACCTCCGGCAAGAAGGCGGAATACTGGTGCTATCCCAACGACAACGCCTATCAGATCAAGGATCCC
>DCGG01000152.1:0-11178 GCA_002315455.1 Lentisphaeria bacterium UBA1784 | reverse complement strand
ATGTGCCACGGCGGCCGCATGACCTACGGCCTCGGTTTCTGGCGCAGCGGATTCCACTGTCTCATGCCGTGGATCTGGCGCAAGGAATCCACCCGGCGGCTCGGCAACGAGGGCGGCGTGCTGCTGCTGGAGGACGGCCGTCTTTTCGTGACCACCTACTGGGAATGTTTCCGGCTGGGCGTGGACGATCTGCGCTACCTCTACACCCTGGAAGACGCCGTGGTCAAGCGGGAATCCTCCGCCGATCCCGCCTGCCGGAAGGCGGTGGCAGATGCCAAGGCGCTCCTGCAGAAAACGTGGAACGCCATCGCTCCTTTGAACGCCTATCTGCGGCTGAACCTGATGCCTCACCGCGAACTGGACGGCCGCCGCGCGGAACTGGCCAACGCCATCTGCAACCTGCTCACCTTCAAGGAGAGCGATCCCAAGGCCGTCGCCTCCTCCGTCATCATCGACCCCAAGGGGAAATATGTTCCTCCCGTTTCGGTCGAGAGTCCCAACCGGATGGAAAAACCGCTGAAAAAGTGGCAGCCCATCGCCAAGGAACTCACCATGGAGAAGATCCCCACCGGGCTGGATCTCACCGTCAAGGTGGATCACACGCTTGAAGGCGAAGCCTATCACGGCAAACAGCACTACCCCATCGGTTGGCCCCGGATCCAGGCCAGTTTCAAAAAGCCGGGTCTGGACTGCAACAACTACGACTCGCTGGAGTTCGACCTCACCGTTCACTCCGACCGGGACGTGGAAAACGATTATAAGTGGCCGCTGGTCGCCGTGCTGAAGTCCCGGAACGGCAAGAGCGGATCCATCCAGTTCTCCACCTCGCTGGAACCCAACGTGAAGCATCATATCCGCATCCCGCTCACCTCCTTCGGAACGCTGGAACGGGAAGCACTGAAGCAGATCAACGCCATCCAGATCGTGGTCTTTGAGAACAAGTTCCCGGACAAGGTGACGCTGTACCTGAAGATCGAGAACCCCCTTCTGGTCGGCTACAAGGCGCCCACCGTCACCAACATCACCGTGCCCGAAGTGCTGGCGCTGCCGGTGCAGGGATTCTCCGTCCCCGCGCAGGTCATCGGAGTAACGCAGGAGGACGCCGTGACCGCCCGCTGTTCTCTGCTGAACGCCAATGGCAAAACGGTGGAAAAACTGGAACTTCCGGTTTGCCAGAATCAGGTCTTCTGCGGCTTCTCCGGCAAGGGTCTGGTGCCGGGGAAACATACCGTAAAAATCGTTCTGACCGACAAGAAGGGCGCGGTGACCTCGGAGTTGAGCCGTTCCTTCAACGTGATCGCAGGACCGGACGGGATGAAATAATCCTCTCCGGAAACGTTCCCCTCCGACAAAAAACCGGGGATGCCGAAAGAACGTTCGGCATCCCCGTTTTTTTGGTTCAGCGAGACCTATTCTCCGCAGAAAGAACGGAGACGGGCGATTTCCTCCGGCCAGCGGGCTTCATCGATGGTCTCGAGGATCAGCGGGATGCCGTCCAAGCGGCTGTCCTGCATCATCCGGCGGAATGGTTCCCAGCCGAGTTCCCCCTCGCCGAGGCTGTGGTGGCGGTCCAGATGCCCCCCCAGTACGCTTTTGGAATCGTTGAGATGCACTCCGCAGAGGTAACGGAAACCGATCTTCCGCTCCAATTCGTCCATGACCAAAGCATACCCGGCTTCAGACTTCAGATCGTATCCTGCTGCGTAGGCGTGGCAGGTGTCGAGACAGATTCCCACCCGGTCCGGGCGGTCCACGGCCTCCAGCATGGCGGCCAGTTCGTCGAAGGAACTGCCGAGGTTGCTCCCCTGCCCCGCCGTGATCTCAAAGACCGCCTTCACGTCCGGGACCTCATCCACCGCAAGGCGGACGCTCTCTCCGATCAGCCGGATCCCCTCCGCCGCGGAAATCAGGTTCAGATGGCTGCCGGGATGGAAGTTCAGCCGGTCCAGTCCAAGTTGCCGGCAGCGGCGGAGTTCCTCCGTGAAGGAATCCCGGCAGACCTTCAGCTTTCCGGGATCCGGCTGGCAGAGGTTCAGAAGGTAACTGTCGTGAGGCAGAATGCTCTCCGGAGCGTATCCGCACTTGCGGCAATTGCTTTGGAACGCCGCAATGGACACCGCCGTCAGCGGCGGAGCCTGCCACTGCCGCTGGTTCTTGGTGAAGAGAGCGAAACCGGTGGCTCCGATGGCGCGGGCGTTCAGCGGAGCGTTTTCCACTCCGCCCGCAATGCTGACGTGGGCTCCGATGAACTTCATGACGGACCTCTACTTCTTCTTGTTGAGCCCGCCGAAGCGGCGGTCCCGCCCGGCGAAGGATTCCAGCGCCTTGTTCAGCGCGGCCTCGTCGAAGTCCGGCCAAAGGGTGTCGGTGACGTAGAGTTCCGCGTAGGAGAGTTCCCACAGCAGGAAGTTGCTGATCCGCATCTCTCCGCCGGTGCGGATCATCAGATCCGGATCGGGGATGTCCGGCGCGTAGAGATACTGCCGGAACTCCTCCTCGGTGACGGCCGCGGAACTTTTACGCTCCTTCAGAAGTTTGTTCACTGCATCCACCAGTTCGGCACGACCGCCGTAACTCAAGGCGATGTTCAGCGTAAAACCGGTGTTGCCGGCGGTGGCCTCGATGCTCTTCAGCAGGCTCTTGCGGGCCGGGAGAGGAAGATCATCCGTGCGGCCGATGGTACGGAGCCGAATATTATTCTTCATCATGTCCTCCAGTTTTGACTCGGAGAACTCCCGGATCAACTCCATGAGCGCCGTGACTTCGGCGATGGGCCGCTTCCAGTTCTCGGTGCTGAAGGCATAGACCGTGAGGTATTTTATCCCGGCTTTGCGGGCTGCATCCACCACGGTGGAGATCTGTTTTGCGCCGGCCCGGTGACCTTCGGAGCGGCCCAGACCGCGCTTCTCGGCCCAGCGTCCGTTGCCGTCCATGATGATGGCGAGATGATTTACCATGGGATGATATCCTTTCTCAAAAATGGGTTTCCGATCATGATCAACCGTTGTTTTCCGTCTGTCCGCAAAGCACCTCGCGGATCCGCCGGGCGATGGACTCCGCGTCCAATCCGAAGCGCACGCGGAGATCCTCCGCCTTGCCGTGGGGGATCTGCTCCCGGGGCCAGCCGAACCGCACCAGTTTTCCGGCAGGCGTCGACGATCCGGCGAGGAACGTCCCGAGCACGCTTCCCAAACCGCCCTCCACGGAGCCGTCCTCCAGCGTGAACTGGGGCACCGAGGCAAACTCCCGCGCGAGAGTTTCGTCAAAGGGGGCGAGACTGCGGACGTTGACGACCGCAAGTCCGATTCCGGATGAAGTCAGCAGTTCCGCCGCCTGAAGCGCCGTTTGCAGTTCCCGTCCGAGCGCCCAGAGCACGGCGGAATTGCCGTGGCGGACCACCTGCGCCCGGCCCGGCACAAAGGGCGCCGGAGAAAATCCGGGAACGTCCGAAGCGCTCCCCCTCGGATAGCAGACCGCCACCGGATGGTTCCTCCTGACCGCGTACTCCAGCATCGACGCAAGTTCTCTGCCGTCCGCGGGGAAAAGCAGTTCCATCCCCGGCAGTTGCCGCAGGAATCCGGATGCGTAGATCCCGTGGTGCGTGGGACCGTCCTCCACGATGCCGGAGCGGTCCACCGCCAGCACCACGGGAAGCCCCGGAAGCGCAACGTCGCAGGCGATGCAGTCCAGAGCCCGCTGCAGAAAAGTGGAATAGACCGCAAACACCGGACGCTTCCCCGCTCCGGCCAGACCGGCGCAGAAGAGTGCGGCGTGTTCCTCGGCGATCCCGGCATCGAAACAGCGGCCGGGATATTTCCGTGCGAACTCCCGCAAACCGGTTCCATCCAGCATGGCGGCGGAGACGGCGACGAGGTCCGGCACCTGCTCCGCCAGACGCACCATAGTCTCGCCGAACACCTTGGAGAAACTCTTGCCGGATGCAGGCAGTTCCCCGGTTTCCGGATCGAATCCGCCCACGCCGTGATAACGGGACGGTTCCCGGACAGCGAAGGAACATCCGTGTCCTTTCTCGGTGACCACGTGGAGCAGGATTGGACCATCCAGCGTCTTCACGCGCTCCAGCATGCCGATGAGTCCGATGAGATCGTGGCCGTTCACCGGGCCGAGATAACGCAGTCCCAGACTTTCGAAAAAGGCTTCCGGAGGCAGAATGGCCTGCTTGAGGGATGTCTCCATGCGGCTCAATGCCCTGAAAAAGCGTTCGTATCGGGGAAGCCTGCGGAAGAATTTGCGGACCCGGGTCTTGAAGGAGTTGTACCGCTGGCCCAGGATCACCCGGTTCAGACTGCGGGCAAGCGTCCCCACGTTGGGCGAAATGGACATCTTGTTGTCGTTGAGGATCACAAGCAGACGCTTCCCCCCGAACCGGGTGGAATTCAGCCCTTCCAGCGAAGCCCCGTTGCCGAGACTGCCGTCGCCCACCACCGCAATGGACCAGTTTTCGCCTCCGGGATCGGCGGCGGCACGGCCGAGAGCCGTGGAGATGGCGCTGCCGGAGTGGCCGGCATAGGCCGGATCACACTCCGATTCACCGGGGACCGGGAAGCCGGAACAACCGTCCAGTCGTCGCAGGGAACGGAAGGCCTCCCGGCGGCCGGTGAGAAGTTTATGGGTGTAGCACTGATGCCCCACGTCGAAAAAAAGTCCGTCCGCGGGGATCTCGAAAACGCGATGCAGAGCCAGCGTCAGTTCGACGACGCCCAGATTGGAGGCGAGATGTCCGCCATTCCGACTGACCGTGCGGATGATCTCCCTGCGGATCTCCCCGGCGAGGGGAGCCAGCGCGGTGGATGCCAGCGCCTTCAGGTCCGCCGGAGAGTTGATCTTATCCAAATACATGGCACTTCACAAGAAAAAGTTTGATTGACCGCCGGATAAAATAACTCTCTTTTGAGAGTTTTTCAAGGAAAGGTTGCAATTATCACGGAATCATGCTATCTTATCCAGCAATAAGACAGAACGTCCTCTGATTCAGGAGCAACAACCATGGCATTGGAACATCTCAACGTTCCGCCCGACGATCACGTGAAAGTTTTGGGCGGTCAGGGCTGGGTCGGTCTCATCGACCACCTCGGCAGTGAAGCCACCATCGTCAACGCCGCCCGGGTCTCCTTCGGCAAATTGAAAAAGGAGATGGACGAGCGGGACGTGAAACTGCTGGAATACCTCATCGATAATAAGCATACCAGTCCGCTGGAGCACATGGTGTTCACTTTCAGCATCCACTGTCCGCTCTTCGTCCGGGGGCAGTGGCACCGGCACCGCACCTGGAGCTACAATGAGATCTCTCGGCGCTACACCGAGATCGACATGGAGTTCTACACCCCCGTGGAACTCCGCCGACAGGCCGAAAACAACCGGCAGGCCTCCTACTCCGATCCGGACTTCGACGGTTCGGCGCTCATCCGGGAGATCCGCGCCCACAATGAAGCCTCCCTCAAACTCTACGAGCACCTGCTGGAGTCCGGCGTCTGCCGGGAGCAGGCCCGGGGAGTCCTGCCGCAGAACATGATGGTGACCTTCTGGGGCACCGTCGATCTCTCCAATCTGCTTCACTTCCTGGAACTCCGGGACAGCGACCATGCGCAGGGCGAGATCCGGGAGTACGCCACCGCCATCAAGAAACTCATCAAGCCATACATCCCCAACGTAGCGGCCTACTTCGCCCGCAAGGGACAGGCCTGGTGATCTCCTGCGCCGGTCCGTCCATGAAAAAACGGGTGATCATTCTCGGAGGAGGCGTCTCCGGCAAAGCCGCCGCCGCGCTGACGGAGGCCCTCGACTGGTCTGCGCAGATCGTCACCGACGGCGAAACGGAGTTCCTGCCGGAGGCGGAGTGTTTCGTGACCAGTCCCGGCGTGAAGCCTCTGGTCTCCAAACTTTATCAGCAGGCAGTGAAGTCAGGGAAACCATTCCTGAGTGAACTGGAGTTCGGATTCCGGCATCTGCGGACGCCGGTCCTCGCCATCACCGGGACCAACGGTAAAACGACCACCACGGAATTCACCACCCATCTGCTCAACAAAATGGGAGTCTCCGCCCGCTATGCCGGAAACATCGGCCTGCCGCTTGCCGACGTCGCGGCGGAGGAGGTCCGTTCCGGGAAGCCGGCTGCGGAATGGATCGTGGTGGAAGTCAGCAGCTTCCAGCTGGAACTCTGCCGGAATTTCGCACCGAAAGCCGCCGTTCTGCTGAATCTGGAGTCCGATCACGAGGACCGCTACGCAGGAGGCTTCGACGAATACTGTCAGGTGAAACGCTCCATCTTCCGCCACGTTCCCCAAAAGGATCAGATCCTCGGCTTGAGTTTTGCCGACGCGCCCCGCCGCATCGCAGACAACGGCGGCGTCATGACTTTGGACGGACGCGAAATTCCCCTCCCCGATCTGCCGTGGCTCCGGGCCCGGCACAACCGGGAAAACGCCGCCGCCGCACTGGAACTTCTGCTACGGGTCCTGCCGGAGGAGCGTTTCTTCACGGCGGACCTGACAGAAGCCGTGGCCAGTTTTCACCCCGGCGCACACCGCATCGAACCCGTTGGCGAGAAAGACGGCATCCGCTTCATCAACGATTCCAAGGGGACCAATCCCGCCGCCGTGCTGGCGGCTGTGGAGGCGGTCCCCGGCCCCATCATCCTGCTTTTGGGCGGACTGGACAAGGGAATGGNNAATGGACTTCACCCCCCTGCGCCGGATCAAGGGCAAAGTCCGGGGCATCGTGCTCTTCGGAGCCTGCCGTTCCCGCATCGCCGATGCGCTGAAGGAGACCGGCATCCCCATGGCGGACTGCGGCATGGATTTCGCGCTGGCGGTGGGGGCCGCGAAAAAAATGGCGAGGAAGGGGGACGCCGTCATGCTCTCCCCGGCCTGCGCCAGCATGGATATGTTCAAGAACTATGAGGACCGCGGCGACCAGTTCCGCGCCCTCGCGCTGCTGTAAGATCATCCGCTCCGTTGCAGGAGTCTTTTCGGCACGCTTTTCTTAACGTTGTCAGTTTGCCCGGATACGTTGCATGGAAATGAAGAAACATCAAAGGAACTTCCTATGAACGACTGCTGTATCGCCGGATTCGGAGAGGTGATGCTCCGGCTTTGTCCCCCGGGAAGACACCGCCTTCTGCAGGCCCTCCCCGGCACCCTCGACGCCACCTTCGGCGGAAGCGAGGTCAACGTCTGCGCCTCCCTCGCCATGCTGGGGGCCAACTGCCGTTTTCTCACCGCGCTTCCCGATCACACCGCCGCCCGCGCCGTCACCCTCCAACTCAAGGGACTGGGGTGCGACGTCTCCCACATCCTCTACTCCAACGGCGGACGCATGGGCGTCTATTACGTGGAACACGGTTCCGATATGCGGAGTTCGACCGTCATCTACGACCGGGATCACTCCGTCATCAGCGAACTGGGCCCGGACGCCTACGATTTCACGGCCATGCTGGAGGGCGTCTCTCATCTGCACCTCTCCGACATCACCTGCGCCCTCACGGAAAAGGCGTTTCAGACCACGTTGGCACTGGCACGCTTCGCCGCCGTCAAAGGGATCACCATCTCTCTGGACATCAACAACCGCAAGAAACTCTGGAACTGGAACCCCAAGACCACCCGGCAGGCACTCGCCCGGGAATGTCTGGAACAGTTGGCTCCCCTCGCCGACATGATCATCGGCAACAGGGAGGACACCTCCGCCATCTTCGGTTTCAAAGCCCCCACAGCCATCGGACACGGCAGGATCGACTTCGGAGCCTACGAGAAGAGTGCAAAGATCCTTTCCGAACGTTTCCCCAAGGCGAGGTACATCGCCTTCACGCTCCGGGAGACCATCTCCGCCGACCGCAACAACTGGGGCGGAATGCTCTACGACAGCGATTCCAAACTGGCGCACTTCGCTCCGCTGGACTCCAAGGGAGAGTACGCGCCTTACGAACTTCGGGACATCGTGGACCGCTTCGGCGGCGGCGACGCCTTCTCCGCCGGATTGCTCTTCGCGCTCCACAGCAGGACCTATGCCGAACCGGCGATAGCCGTCCGTTTCGCGGCGGCCGCAAGCGTCCTCAAACACACCATCCCCGGCGACTACAACTACACCACCCGCGCAGAAGTGGAAGAACTGATGCAGGGCTTCGGAGCCGGGAGGATCCAGCGATGAAAAAAGCGTTCCGGACCATGTTGGAGGAGTGTCCCGTCATCGCCATCCTGCGGGGGATCACCCCGCCGGAGGTTCCCGGAGTCTGCGACGCTCTGCTGAAGGCAGGGATCCGGCTGCTGGAGGTCCCGCTGAACACGCCCGACGCCTGTACCTGCATCGCTTCCGCGGTGGCCCATTGCGGCGGCCGGCAACTGGTCGGAGCGGGGACCGTTCTGACCCGGCAGGAGGTGCGTGAAGTCAAAAGGGCGGGCGGCACATTCGTCATCTCGCCCAACACCAATCCGGAAGTCATTCAGGAGACCAAGGCGCAAGGAATGCTCTCCATCCCCGGTTTTTTCACGGCAAGCGAGGGATTCGCGGCGCTGAAAGCCGGAGCGGATTACCTGAAACTCTTCCCCGCGGTCCTCGGTCCCGGGTACGTCAAGGACCTGCAGGCGGTCATCAAGGCTCCAATCCTCGCCGTGGGCGGAGTCAAAAAGGAGAACCTTTCCGGATTCCTCGCGGTCTGTGCAGGAGCCGGAATCGGCAGCGCCCTCTAGAAACCAGGAAAATCCCCGGCGGAAGTCACCGCCGATGCCATCGACATCGCGGCAGTCGCCATCGGCAAATAGAGTCCGTCAAAGACGGTGGGCGGCGAGGTCGTCCTCGCTGAAGGTCATGCCGTCGCAGGCGATTTGGGAGTTGGGGCCGAAGGCGCCCCTGATCTTCTCCAGCTGCCCATAGGGATCGTAAAGGATCCGGCGTCCGTGGTGGACGAAAAGCAGATTGCCGATCCGGTAGCCGGCCCCCTTCAGTTCTGCGGCGACCACGGCAGGATCGTGGTGACCGGATTCCATCAGCATGAGATCACACCCTTCCCGAAGAAACTCCTCCGTGTCGCGCCACGTGCGGACGTCCCCCGACCAGACCACGCCGGTCCGGTCCGCCCGGATGGCGTAACTGTAGGAAGGCTGATTTCTGGCGTCAAGGTGGTGGTTTGCAAGGCAGCGGACCGTCAATTCCGGAGTGTCGTACAGCGTTCCCGGCCGGACCAGGTGGGGTCGGATCGTGTATCCGCCTTCGAATCCGCCCTCCGTACAGCGGAGGATCTGCATCAATCCCTCATAGACCTGCATCTCGGGGAAATAGACGTCCACGGTGAAGGACGGCGTCTCCGGGCGCATGGTGGTCATCTTCCGGATGGCCCAAAGCAGGTGAAGCAGTCCGCCCACGTGATCCATGTGACTGTGGGTGATGAAGATCCGCCGGGTGCGGAGGATGTCCCTGCCGGCGGTATGGGCGGCATAGCCGCAGTTCTCACCGGCATCGAACCAGGTGATCTCTCCATTCTGCTCCAAAGTCCAGCTGGTGTGGTGGCGTCCCGGCATTGGCTCGGTCCCGGAACAGCTGCCCCAGATCGTGAAACGCATGATGACCTCCTCTGCATTCCGAATGAACATTGTTGAAGGCGGAATAATATACCTCCGGCGGCGGGAATTTTCAAGAGCGGAGAAACCGGGGATTTTTCGCGTTTTTTCCTTGAAAAAAAGACGAAAAAGAAGTATATTAAGCAAGTCGCGTCCGGAACCTCTCTCCCGGCGGAAACGCCCCCCGGGCTCCCGGGCCTGACCCCTTCAGAAAAACGACGTTGAACATATCATTGAGCCGGAGTTCCGGCTCGCAACAGAAGGATCGCCCATCTATGATGACCGGAGCCGAACTGAGACGCAAATTCGTGGAATTTTTCAAGACAAAGGGACATGCGGAGATCCGCAGTTCTTCCCTGATCCCCGATAACGATCCCACCTGCCTCTTCACCACCGCCGGAATGCACCCCCTCGTTCCTTATCTGCAGGGCGCCAAACACCCGCAGGGGACCCGCCTCACCGACTATCAGAAGTGCATCCGCACCGGAGACATCGACGAAGTGGGCGATGCCGTGCACCTCACCTTCTTCGAGATGCTGGGCAACTGGTCCCTCGGCGACTATTTCAAGCAGGAATCCATTCGATTCAGCTTCGAGTTTCTCACCGACAAGGCTCAGCTTGGCATCCCCAAGGAGATGCTGGCGGTGACCGTCTTCGCCGGCGACGGGGACGCCCCCTTCGACGAGGAGGCGTGGAAACTTTGGAACTCCCTCGGCATCCCCGCCGAACGGATCGCAAAACTCCCCAAAAAGGACAACTGGTGGGGTCCTGCAGGGACCACCGGTCCCTGCGGTCCCGATACCGAGATCTTCTACTGGACCGGAGCGCTTCCGGCTCCCGCGGCCTTCGATCCCTCCAATAAACTCTGGGTGGAAATCTGGAACAACGTCTTCATGCAGTACAACAAGACCGCCGACGGCAAGTTCGAACCCCTCTCCCAGCGTAACGTGGACACCGGCATGGGTCTGGAGCGCATCACCGCCGTACTGCAGGGCAAAGACAGCTGCTACAAAACGGAGATCTTCGCGCCCATCTTCGCCGAACTGGATGCCGTCCGCGGTACCGTCGGCGACAATGAAAACCGTTCCTCCTCCGAGCGCATCATCGCGGATTACCTCCGCGCCGCCACCTTCATCATGGCCGACGGAGTCACTCCCGGCCGGGTGGATCAGCCCTACGTTCTGCGCCGCCTGATCCGCCGCGCCATCCGGGAAGGCCGGAAGCTGGGCATTCAGGGATTCTTCACCGACCGCATCGCCAAGGTGGTCATCGACACCATGGGCGGTGTCTACCCTGAACTCAAAGAGAATGAAACGGCCATCCTCGCCGAACTGGACCGGGAGGAGAAGCAGTTCGCCGCCACGCTGGAAAACGGCACCAGGGAGTTCCAGAAACTCATCGACCGGGTCCCGCCCCACATCCAGCGGAAGGTGATCTCCGGCAAGAACGCGTTCAACCTCTACGAAACCTACGGGTTCCCCATCGAACTTACCGTGGAAATGGCCCGCGAACAGGGCTTCGAAGTGGATATGGAGGGCTATCAGCAGGCCTACGTGAAGCATCAGGAGCAATCCCGCGCCGGCGCCGAGCAGAAGTTCAAGGGCGGCCT
>DCGG01000136.1 GCA_002315455.1 Lentisphaeria bacterium UBA1784 | reverse complement strand
CCTCCCTCGCTCCCAAGTCCGTGGAGATCACGGACCTCACGGAAGTCCTTGCTCAACTGGAGGTCCACGGGCCCGGTGCCGTCTCCGCGCTGGTGGCTCTCGGCGCGGCGGAGGAGGACCTTCCAGCCCCCGGAACGTGGAAGATTTTGGAATTGGATGCTCTCCGGTGCATTGTGAGCGGCACCTCCGAGGCGGGAGGCCGGGGCTTCCGGCTCTGCTTCGACGGGGAGCACGCCGATGAACTCTGGGACCTGCTTTTGGAAACGGAACCGCTCTATCCTGCCGGAGCCGGGACTTTGGAAGCGCTCCGCATGGAGGCGGGGACGCTGCAGTTCGGGAAGGAACTCCTTCCGGACGAACTTGTCCCGCAGAATGGCTTCCCCGGCGGCATCCGGCCGGACCTGATGCGGGAGTTCCCCGGATGCGTCGCTCTGCGCGCGGCGGAGAAACGTTCCATCGTGGCCGGGATCCGGTTCGGGGGCCGTCAGGTCCTGCGTTCCGGGACTCCCGTCCGGGATGCCTCCGGCTCCGAATTGGGGCGGATCACCACCTGCGCTCTGTTGCCCGGGGTGAACCATGCGGCGGCGCTTTTCGTGACGCTCCCGGGCGTAGTCCCTGCCGCAGGAACGGCAGTTCTCGCAGGTGAGGACGCGGCCCCTCTCCCGGGGGAGGTGGCGGAACTCACCTCTTGCTTTTGCTGACGTCCGTCCGTTCGGATGTGTGGCGGAAAAGGATCTCGTCCAGCCGTCCTGCAATGCCGAGCTCCCGGCAGAACTCGTAATGGGGCCGCAGGTAGCCCGCTTCATAGAGATTGTGGGAATCCGTCCCGAAAGAGATCATGCCGCCTTTTTTCAGCAGGAGTTCAACGAATTCCGGATGCGGACGGTTGGTGTGAAAATTGATCTCCGCCGCGACCTTCGCCGCGGTCAGGCGCTCCGCCACCGGTCTGAACAGGTCCTCCGGGACCGGAAGCCCTCCCTTCCGGAACACCCGGAAGGGATGCGCCAGAATGTCGATCCCGCCGGAGAGCAGCGCGTCCAGACGGCGGAGAAAATCAGCCTTCTTTCCCGCGAAGTCCAGATCTTTGCCGAGGAAATGAACTGCGCCGATCCGGTATCCGTTCAAAAGCGGACTGCGGAAGTCGGCAACGGCGGCATCGGCATCCACGTCCAGTTCCAGCCCGTAAAGGGCGGCGGGAGACCGCCGGATCAGTTCCTCATACTGGGGCGTGCGGTCGGCGAAGGGCAGTCGATCCTTCCAGAGAAAACGGTTGCTCCAGTAGATCTCTCCGGGGGCGTAGAGCTGGCCCGAATGTTCCGCGAAATTCACGTGGGAGACGCCGGAGAGCCGTTCCATCTGCAAAGCGGCCGCCACGTCCATGTTTTCGGAGCAGTAGGCGAGCCGCGTGTGGAGGTGAAAATCCGTGAGGTCCGGGAACTCCGGGATCCCGAGCGAGAGGCTCCCTGACGGGGTGTACATGAGGAAATCCGGGGCGCGGAAGACCTGATGTTCCGGCTTCGGCGTTACTCCGCAGCGGATCGAGATTTTCCGCTTCATCAGACCGAGGGAGTTGTCCCACAGCGTCTGAACCGCCGCCGGGACCTCCGCGCAGTCGAGGGTCAACTCCGCCATCCCGTGGAACTCCTCCAGATAGTGGGCCGCCCGCAGGATGAAAAAGGGGAGTACACCGTTCCAGTCCGGGCGTTCCAGGTGAAGTGCGGCGATGTTCGGCATAAGTGTAGTCGTATTCATGGGAATCTTCTTTCTATTTCTCCGGGCGGGGCAGAGATTTTTCTTTCGCGGTCAGGGTCTGCGGCGCATAAAAGAACTCCTCCGGCAGATGGAACAGCGCGCAGTAAACCGGCTTCGGGTCCAGTTTCTCCGGCCGCCGGAGCCGGAACGAGAGGTCGCCGGACACCTTCCGGGGCATGCAGACCTGCCGGACTTTGCTCCTTGGGCCGGAATCGCGGACCAGCGTGTCGCCCCAGTTGACCCGCGCCCAGCCGAAATTTGTGCCCGGCTGACGGAGGATCCGGACTCTCTGGAGTTTTCCGCCCGGAAAACCAATTCCAGCCCAGTTTGGCATCGCCGTGAACCACACGGCAAGATAGTACTGCCCCTCGGGAACGCCTTTGAACTGCAGTTCCACTTCGCCCTTGGAGACCGCCTTGACTTCGCCGTAGACCACTTTGGAACGCGCCAGGGCGACCTTTTCCGCATCGTCCCGGTCGTCGTAGTAGACCGATACCGGACGGGAAAGACCCTCCGGCGTCCGCACGAGGAAGGCGGAACAGTGAAGCCGCGCATCGGCAGCCGCTTCGGGCAGCGCCTCCACGGTAAGGGTCACGCTCTCCCCGGGGCGGATGCTCCCGGAAGCGGGCGTCACCCGGATGCAGGAGTCCTCCGGATGCGTGACGGTGAATCTCCCATCGTATCCGGAACTGGTGACGGTCACCGTCTTTTTGAGGATCTTCCGGTCGAGAGAGAGGGTATAGACCGAGGTTTTCAGCGCCAGCGGACGCATCGGCATCATGCAGGGAATACCCACCGTATCTCCGAAGACCGGGAGTTTTTCGCCCTTGAGCGCGCCTTTGGTACTGAAGTCGCCGTTGGCGGCATCCACGAAGTCCGGGGTGCCGCGGAGGGCGTGTTTCTCATGGACGGGACTTTTGATCTCCAGAGGTTCCATGCCGCTGAAGAAGTCGTAGTCGGCATCGCATTTCAACTCCGGGTCCTTGTATTGCGGCGTTTCCGGGGAGCAAAAGAGGTTGTTGCGGCTGACCAGCTTCAGGAGTTTCCGCTGTTCCGGCGTAACGCCCTTCGCACCGAAGGGGCTGACGTACGCCTTGGAATTGTTGACCATGGTGTTACCGAAAACGAAGATACGCCCGGGGAAATAGCGGTAACTGTGTTTCAGAATGGAACCGACAAGACCGAACTCCTCGCCCTGCTTCATGGTGAGGTTCTGGACCACGAATCCGGGACCATTGATGGAAGGCGCGGTGCTGACCCCCGAGTAGGAGCCTTCCAGCCGGTTGAAGCGCAACCGTACCAGCTGCTGACCGCCGTCCAGCTCGATGGAGTCGTCGTCGCCGAAGGCGAGATAGTTGCCGAAGATCTCCGCGTCTCGTTTGGGGCCGCCCCACGGCTCTCCGTTGCCGCCGCTCTCGATCACGTCGTTCCAGCGGTGGTGGTCGCTGCCGATCATGTCGTTCCAGCGGATGACGGGGGCGTCGCACTTGCAGATGCAGATGCCGTTGGGGCCGGCGGGGTGCGCGAAGAACCAGGAGTTGGAACGCCCCCTGGCATCGTGGATGAAGTTCCGTTCCGCCACGACGTTTTTTCCGCCGGAAATGAAGATGCCGGATTCATGATTGACCACACCTTTCCCGGCGGTCGTCAGCAGATGTTGCCTGCCCTCCTCAAGAACATAGGGCAGTTCCGGCGCGCCGAATCCTGCGATGTCGCAGTTCAGCACCCGGACGTCCTCGCAGTCCTCGAGGTTGATGCAGTGGAAGTTGCCTCCCCGGATGGTCAATCCTTCCAGTATGACGTACCTGGCCCCTTTGCCGCGGATCGCATCGTGATGTTTGCCGTCCGCCAGCAGAATGGTCCCGGGCTTGGCGGTGTAGCGGACGTAGCCCTCCGGCGTGCCGGATTCATTCAACTCCAGATGCCCGTTGAAACTCTCCTGCGTGAGCACGATGGTCCTGGCGATGGGGACTTTGGCCGTCCGGGTAGTGAAGGTTCCGCTCTCAAACGAGCCGTTCTGCCGGACCCGGTACTCGTACTGCGTTCCCTCCTCCAGGTCCCAGAGGGCGCCCCGGAGTTCCTTGCCTTCCGGAGAAAGCACGGGAGCAATGGAGGTTTTCCACGCGTTTTCGCCCGCCGCCCGGTATTCCAGAGCCGGCTCCGAAGCCTTTCCTTTCGCCTCGGCGTAGATGGAGGCGCTTTCAAACGCCGGGACCGCCGACACTCCGGCGAGGGCCACCGGGAGGCCCAGTGCACCAGCCGCCCACAGAGAAAATATTTTTTTCATGAATGATCTCCTTTTTTCAAAAGCAGGAATTGCTTCATCGGGAGCCGTTTTTATTTCTGCTCCTTCAGAATGATCTTCAGCACGTCGCCGGACTTCAGACCCTGCGGACGGATTCGGATCTCCCCGGCCCCCAGCAGTTCAAAGCCCCAGAAGTCGATGATCTTCACCGGCTCCCCGGTGCGGAGCAGCGTGACGGATTCGATCCGGTCTTTCAGTTCCGGCAGGATCACGTCTCCCATGGGCGGCACCAGCGTGTACAGGTAGAGAACGTTCCCCTTCTGCGTGTAACAAAATCCGAAAGGAGGACGGAACGCCGACTGGCCGCATCCCGAGACCGCTTCTCCGTTGATGCGGGTCCACTCCGCCAGTTCCTCGAGTTTTTGGATGCTTCCCTGCGGCAGTGCTCCGCTGGCCATGGGACCCACGTTGAGGAGCAGATTGCCGTTCCGGGAGACGCATCCCATCAGTCCTGCCGTGAGGGTGGTGACGGGCTTGAAGTTCTCGTCGCCCGCACAATATCCCCAGTGGTCGTTCATGGTGGTGCAGGACTCCCATACCACGGAGTGCCCCTTCACCGATGGCGACTGGTTCATCACCGTGATTTCTGGCGTGTAATAGTCGAAGTCCCGGACCTCTTCCTTGGAGAAGGCGAGGCGGTCGTTGACGATGATCTCCGGCTGGTGGCGGTAGACCATTTCCAGCAGGCGGTCCCGGTCGAAGTAATCCACGCCGTCCTTGTACTTGCTGGTATAGTCGAAGAAGAGCAGGTCGATCTTGCCGTATTCGGTCATCAGTTGCTCCACGTTGTTGCAAAGGTAGTCGAGGAAGGCTTTGTGCTGGTCCGGCGTGGGCTTGTGGAGCTCCTTGCGCCGGATGTACTCCGGACTCTCCGGATCGGCGTAACCGAGATGGGTCCAGTCAGGAAGGGAATGGTAGAAGCCGATCTTCAGCCCCTCCGCCCGGAAGGTATCGGACAGCATCCGCGTTACATCCTTCCCGTAGGGGGTGTTGGTGATCTTGTAGTCGGTGTAATGGCTTCTGCATGTTCGACAGCCATTACACCGACTACAAGATCA
>DCGG01000041.1:3697-20869 GCA_002315455.1 Lentisphaeria bacterium UBA1784 | reverse complement strand
TCCGTCAACGTGGCGGGCGGCGAGGTCCGGGTGCCTTATGCGCTCCTGCTGACGCGGCTCAATACCCTCATCACTTTGGAGGTGGGGGGCCGGAGCGTGGATTTCCACCTCTGGGTGGAGCCGGCATCGGCGGATACGTTCCGTTGAGAACATCTGTCAGCTTTTGCTTTCGTTTTTGCGGCGCCGGACCGGTTCACAGTCCGGCGTCGTGCGTAAATCGACAAAATATCAATCAACCAAATATCAAAGGTGAATGTCATGACTGAAGCAGAGATCGTCAAGATTCTTGAAAATTCCGGCGCGTTGCTCTCCGGGCACTTCCAGCTTCGCAGCGGTTTGCACAGCAACCGCTTTTTCCAGGCGGCCTTGCTCTTGCAGTATCCGGATAAGGCGGAAGTCGTCTGCCGCCATTTGGCGGAGCACTTCAAGGGCCAGCAGATCGATGCCGTCATCAGCCCCGCCGTTGGCGGATTGATCGTCGGTCAGGAGGTGGCCCGCGCCCTCGGGTGTCGGGCGATCTTCGCCGACAAGGAGGATGGCCAACTGGTGCTGAAGCGCGGATTCACCATCAAGCCCACGGACCGGATCCTCGTCGCGGAAGACGTGGTCACCAAGGGCGGCCGGGTCCAGCAGACCATTGACCTGGTCCGCTCTTTCGGCGGTCAGGTGGTGGGAGTTGCGGTCATCGTGGACCGTTCCGGCGGAGATGCCAAGTTTGACGTGCCCTTCCATTGCGCGCTGAAGTTGAGCCTGCCCACCTTCGACCCCGCGGAGTGCCCCATGTGCAAAGAGGGCATGGCGGTGGATCGTCCCGGTTCCAAATAAGGAAGAACGCGATGCTCAACGGGATTCTGAAAGCGATCTTCGGGAGCAAGAGCCAGCGGGATCTGAAGAAGATGCTTCCGCTGGTCCGGAGGATCAATGAGATCGAGCTGGGACTGCAGTCCCTTACCGACGAACAGTTGCAGGCCAAGACCCCCGAATTCAAGGCCCGGCTCGCCGCCGGAGAGACCACCGACGACATCATGTGCGAAGCCTTCGCCGTGGTGAAGAACGCCTGCCGCCGTCTGGTGGGCAGGGAGTTCGAGGTCTGCGGTCAGCCGGTGAAGTGGGATATGGTCCCCTTCGACGTCCAGCTCATGGGCGGCATCGCCCTGCACCGCGGAAACATCGCGGAAATGGCCACCGGCGAAGGCAAGACCCTCGTGGCGACCATGCCGCTCTACCTGAACGCACTCACCGGTGAAAACTGCCAGCTGGTTACGGTCAACGACTATCTGGCGCTGCGGGACTCCAGCTGGATGGGGCAGATCTACACCTTCCTCGGTCTGACGGTGGGGTGCCTGCAGAATATGCAGCCGCCGGACGTCCGCCGGGCCCAGTACGCTTGTGACATCACCTACGGCACCAACAGCGAGTTCGGATTCGACTATCTGCGGGACATGGGCATGGCCACCGAAGCGGACCAGTTGGTCCAGCGCGGCCACTTCTATGCCATTGTGGACGAGATCGACAGTATTCTCATTGACGAGGCCCGGACTCCGCTGATCATCTCCGGTCCGGTGCCCACCTCCACGCATCAGTTCGACAAACTTCAGCCGCTGGTTTCGGGGTTGTATTCCAAGCAGAATCTGCTCTGTTCCAGGCTGATCCGTGAAGCCCGCGCCGCCTTGGAGGACGACAAACTCTCCGCCGAAGGCCGGGAGGAGGCCCTGACCAAACTGCTTCAGGTGAAGTTCGGCATGCCGACCCACAAGCAGCTGCTCCACATCCTCGAGGATGGCGACCTGCTGAAAGAGTTGGAACGGCTGGAGTCGAAGGTCCGCAGCGATACCAACCGCGGGATGCTGCAGGAGGTCCAGAGCGGACTTTACTTCACCATTGACGAAAAGACCAATGAAGCGGATCTGACCGCGCAGGGACGGGAGGCGATCTCCCCCGACGATCCGGACTACTTCGTGGTCCCCGATCTGCTCAGCGAAATCAACCGCATTGATACCGATCCCGTGCTCTCCGCGGAGGAGAAGACGGTGCGGAAGAACACCTTTCAGGAAGAGTTTGCGGCGAAGAGCGAGCGGCTCCACGATCTCTCTCAGTTGCTGAAGGCATACTGCCTCTTTGAGAAGGACGTGAACTACGTCGTTCAGGAGGGCAAGGTGATGATCGTCGATGAGCACACCGGCCGGCTGATGCCGGGACGGCGTTTCTCCGACGGTCTGCATCAGGCTCTGGAGGCCAAGGAACACGTGGCCATCGAGCAGGAGACGCAGACCATGGCCACCATCACCATCCAGAACTACTTCCGTCTCTACAAGAAACTGGCCGGTATGACCGGAACGGCGGAGACCGAGGCGGCGGAGTTCCATCAGATTTACAAGCTGGACGTGATCGTGATCCCCACCAACCGCCCCTGCATCCGGAAGGATGACAACGACTCCATCTTCAAGACCAAGCGAGAGAAGTACAACGCCATCCTTGAGGACGTGGCCGAGCGCCATGCCAAGGGGCAGCCGGTGCTGCTGGGGACCATTTCGGTGGAAGATTCCGAGATCCTCTCCCGCATGTTGAAGATCCGGAACATTCCCCACAACGTCCTCAACGCCAAGAACCACCAGTACGAGGCGGAGATCGTAGCCCGGGCCGGCCAGCCCGGCGCAGTCACGGTCGCCACCAACATGGCGGGCCGCGGAACGGACATCAAACTGGCTCCCGGGGTGGCGGAACTGGGCGGACTGCACGTGATCGGATCTTCCCGGCACGACTCCCGGCGGATCGACCGCCAGTTGCGGGGCCGGTGTTCCCGTCAGGGCGATCCGGGATCCTCCAAGTTCTACGTTTCGCTGGAGGACAATCTGATGCGGCTCTTCGGTTCCGACCGGATCGTCCGGATCTTCGACAGGTTCGGACTTCAGGAGGGGGACGAACTTCAGCATCCGTGGCTGAACAAGTCCATCGAGACCGCCCAGAAGCGGGTGGAACAGCACCACTTCGCCATCCGGAAGCGGACGCTGGACTTCGACGACGTGATGAATAAGCAGCGGGAGATCATCTACGCCCTGCGCAAGGATGCCCTGCTTTCGGAACATCCCCGGGACGTGCTCTTCTCCATTGTGGAGCAGGTGGTGCTGGAGGAGGTGAACTCCTGCGCCTTCCGCAAGGAGAGCAAGGATGAGAGCCGCACCTTCGACTATGAGCGGCTTCTCGGCTGGCTCAACACCACGTTCCCGGTGCATTTCGAAGCCTCCATGCTGACGGAAGGCCTCCGCGATGACCAGTTGGAGAGCGGCGAGAAGTTGACCATCCAGATCGTCGAGAAACTGGAGTCCGCCTACCTTGACCGGAACGCCACCCTCACCGAGGAGGAGCAGGCATACCTTCAGCGGCATACGGTGCTGGAGGCCATCGACCGGTTGTGGCAGGAGCATCTCTACGCTATGGACAATCTCCGTTCCAGCATGTCGCTCCGGGTCTATGCCCAGAAGGATCCGCTGGTGGAGTACAAACACGAAGCCTTCGGCATCTTCAAGTTGATGATGGATCAGGTCTATCGGGACGTTGCCACCAACCTCTTCCGCGTGACATTGACTCGGTTGAGTTCTCTCGAGGAACTGCTGGCATCCATGCCGCAGGAGCAGGTCCATCAGACGCTGGAGCAGTTCGGTCTGGTGGCTCCCGGGCAGCCGATCCCCGGCGTGCCGGAGAGCGCTCCGGAGGAGCCGGAAGAACCGGAGGTGCAGGTCACCTTTCACCGGGAAACTCCCAAGGTGGGCCGTAACGATCTCTGTCCCTGCGGCAGCGGCAAAAAGTACAAAAAATGCTGCGGCCGGGAGCAGTAGTTTCCCGAAAACGGCGATAACAACGACACGGGGTGCCGGAGCAGAGGTTCCGGTACCCCGTTTTTGCGTGCAGGGGGAGGAGAAACGGCGCCGTCAGTCGATGACGAAGAAGTCCGGCGCCTGGGTGAGGACGATGCCTGCACCCGTGGCGGGGGAAACGTAAACCATATCCTCCAGCCGGATGCCGCCCCATTCCGGGTAGTACAGGCCTGGTTCCACCGTGACCACTTCTCCGCCTTGGAGGGGCCGGGCGCCTCGTGGGGAGAGTCGGGGCATCTCATGGATCTCCAGCCCCACGCCATGGCCGAGGCCGTGGAAGAACCCGTAGTTTCCGTTATCGCTGCATCCGGTCTGGAATCCGGCAGAACCCAGATATTCTGCCGCCCGGTTGTGGATCATGGCGGGATCCGCTCCAATCCTGATCAGACTCTCGCCCAGTTTTCGCGCCTCCAGAACGGCATCGTATGCTTTCTGCATGATGGGGTAAGGGGTTCCTTTGACGACGGTGCGGGTGAGGTCGCCCCAGTATCCGGAGCTTTGGGAGCGGGGGAAAATGTCCATGACGATGGGGTGGTCCGCAAGCAGGACGCCGGAACCGGTATTGTGGGGCTGGGCGCCCTGAAGGCCTCCGGCGCAGATGGTGCCGGTGGGGAGCATCCCCAGTTCCAGCATGGTGCGGTCGATCTCCCAGCGGAGGATCTCGCTGGTGAGGAGTTTGTGTTTCCAGACCAGTTGGCGTTTGGCATCGATCCTGCTCTCACGCAGGACTTCGATGCCCCGGGCGAGACCGGCTTCGGCGGCGCGGAGGCTGACGGTGATCTTCTGCATTTCCGCTTCCGATTTGAACTCCCGCTCCGGGAAAAAACTTCCCATCACGGGACGGATCTGCAACCCTTTGTGCAGAAGGGCGTCGGCGAGGCCGAAGGGGAAGGTTTCCGGGACGACGAAGCCGGTGAGTTTGAATTTGCGTGCGATCTCAAGGACTACCTCCTCCGCCTTTCGCGCTCCGGGAGAAAACTCCGAATCCCGCAGAACGGTGACGCCGGGCCTTGCGGAGGACTTCCCTCGGGAGTATTCGAGAGCGCTGAGGAGGATCGTCGGAGCTTTGCCGGGATCGAACCAGAGAATTTCGTCGGGAGTGGAGAAGCCTGCGGCATAGAGCATGTCGGCGGAGCCTTCTCCGGAGGCGAAGATCAATTTTGCGATTTTTTCCATGAGGGGACCTCGTTTTGCGGTTGCGAAAAAAGGGCATCCGCTGTATGTTAAGAACGTGCGTGGCGGTCTGCCGGAATACGGGGGCCCGCCGGTTTCATCAGATGAGGGATAAAATATCATGAACTTCGCCAACTTTCAAGGAAATCCTCTGCTTTTCTGTTCGCTTTATGCCGGGATCGCCATCGTCGCGTACCTGATCGGTGCGATTCCGTCGGGGCTGCTGATCGGGAAATTTTATCACGTGGACATCCGCAGAATGGGTTCCGGCAACATCGGGGCCACCAACGTGACCCGCTCCATCGGCAAAGGTGCGGGCCGGTTCTGCTTCTTCTGCGACTTTCTGAAGGGGGCGCTCCCGGTTCTGCTGGTCAACCTGCTGACCCATGATGCCGTGGCGGCGATCCTTGCGGGATTGCTGACGATCCTCGGACACATGTTTCCGGTCTATCTGAAGTTCAGGGGAGGCAAGGGCATCTCCACCGCCGCCGGAGTGGGACTGGCGCTGGCGCCGCTTCCGCTGCTGATCGCGGCGGCGGTCTGGGCGGTGGTGTTCTTCTCTAGCCGCTACGTTTCTCTTGCCAGCATTTCCGCCAGCATCGCGTTGCCGGCCGGGGTGATCCTGCTCGGACTGTGCCGGATCGGCGGGAGTGTCGCGTGTTCGCCGCTCACCATGGGATTCTTCGTGCTGATCGGCGTGCTGGCGGTCTGGAAGCATGCCTCCAACATCAAACGCCTTCTCAATGGCACCGAGAACCGCTTCGAGCGCAAAAAATAGCCGTTCGGAACGCTTTTGAAAAAGAGGTGACGGAGCACCGGCAGATGTGCGCCGGAAAAGCCTCCTCGGGACCGCTGATCCTCATTTGCAGCGGGCACAGCGCTGAAGCAGTGCGAGGTCCGCGAGGACGAGCGCCGTCATCGCCTCCACCACCGGGACCGCCCGGGGAACGATGCAGGGATCGTGCCGTCCTGCGATGCTGATGGTCCTGGGTGCGCCCTGAAGGTCGATGGTCTCCTGCTCCATGCCGATGGATGGCGTGGGTTTGAAGGCTGTCCGGAAAAACAGTTCCTGCCCGGTGGAGATCCCGCCGAGAACGCCTCCTGCGTGATTGCTTCTGAAGCCGTCCGGCGTCATCGCGTCGTTGTTGGTGCTTCCCTTGGCCCGGGCCGCGGCGAAGCCGTCCCCGAACTCGATCCCCTTCACTGCTCCGATGGAGAGAATGCCGTGGGCGAGAAGGGCATCCAGTTTGTCGAATACCGGTTCTCCCCAGCCCGCCGGAAGTCCCTTGACCGTGCAGGCGATGATGCCGCCCACGCTGTCTCCGGAGGCCCTTGCCGCCAGCACCGCCTCGTGCATTGCTTCCGCGGCTTTGGCATCGGGACTGCGCATGGGATTGCATTCGATCTCCCCGGCATCGAAAGCGGAGGCTGAAATCCCTGCGACTTCCTGCGTCCAGGCGAGGACCGAGACTCCGAGGGTGTGGAGGAAGGCCTTGGCGACGGCTCCTGCCGCCACCCGTGCAGCGGTCTCTCTGCCGGAAGCCCGTCCGCCGCCCCGGTAATCCCGGATGCCGAATTTCTTCTGATAGCCGAGATCGGCGTGTCCCGGCCGGAATACTTCCGCAAGGGGACCGTAGTCCCTGCTCCGCTGGTCGCCGTTGCGGATGAGGAGGGCGAGGGGAGTCCCTTCCGCGACGTCATTGAAGACGCCGGAGAGGATCTCCACGGCATCGGACTCCTGTCTCTGCGTGGTCACGTCGGACTGTCCGGGACGGCGCCGGTCCAGCTCCTGCCGGATCATTTCCGCCGAGACGGGAAGGCCTGCCGGGACTCCGTCGATGACGCAACCCAGCGCCGGTCCGTGAGACTCCCCGAAGGTGGTGACCCGGAACCGGGTCCCGAAAGTATTTCCGCTCATGATCTTCCAACTCCTTCCGATTCCGGCGGCGCCGCGCGGAGGGCAGGTCAAAGCGCCGGATGATACTGTTCGGAAATAATATACTTCCACAGGAGCGAATTGACAAATTTTTCCCGGACAAAGAGGGCAATATCGCTTGCTTTTCAAGGGTTTTCGGGGTATATTCAAAACGAAACCGGACGGGCACCATCGTGTCCTCCGGAGAACCTGAAACGAAGGGGACTATCCGATGAAAAAACTGTTCGCCGCGCTGTTTTGCTGTATCGCCGGGACCGTCATGGCCACCGACATCTATCTGCTGGGGGACTCCACCATCTGCAAGTACGGGGAAAAACGCGCACCGCTGATGGGGTGGGGCATGGCCCTGCCGCAGTACTGCAAACCGGGCGTCAACGTGATCAACGAGGGGTCCAGCGGCGCTTCCTCGTGGACCATTCAGGACCGGGGCAATTGGGATAACGTCATCAACAAAATGAAGGCCGGGGACTTCGTCGTGATCCAGTTCGGGCACAACGACCAGAAGAAATTCGATCCCAAGAAGCCCCACAATCATTGTTCTCTTGCAGAGAGATATCCCGCCAATCTCACCAAGTTCATTCGGGAGATCAAGGCCAAGGGCGGGAATCCGGTGATCGCCACCTCCATCGTCCGTCTGACCTTCGATAAGAAGACGGGCGAGTTGGCGGATAAGGCCGGTCTCCGCGCTTACTGCGATGCCGCCATCAAGGTGGCGGAGAAGGAGGGCGTGCCCTGCGTGGATATGAATAAACTCACCACCGACCTCGTGAAGAAACTGGGGCCGGAGGAGAGCAAAAAGTTCTATATGATCCTGGCTCCGGGAGCGTCTCCCAACTATCCCAAGGGGCAGAAAGACTCCACGCATCTGCAGGCAGAGGGAGCCCAGACCTACGCCGGACTTTTCGTGCAGGCGGCCAAGGATCAGAAGTTGCCCATCGCGGAACTTTTCCACTGAAAGCGTAACGATTCCGACAATGCAATCGCAAAGGATTTGAAAAAGGAGAAGAAAATGCTCACCATCAAGACCAATTTCGGAGACATCAAAGTCCAGCTCTTTGAGAAGGAAGCCCCCATCACGACCAGGAACTTCCTCGACTACGTCCGCAGCGGCTTCTACAAAGGTACGATTTTCCACCGGGTGATTCCCGGCTTCATGATCCAGGGCGGCGGTATGGACAAGGCGTTCAACGAGAAGCCCAACAATGCGCCCATCCGCAATGAAGCCGCCAACGGCCTCTCCAACGAGCGGGGGACCTTGGCCATGGCCCGGACCAGCGTGGTGGATTCTGCCACCAGTCAGTTCTTCATCAACTTGGTGGACAACGACTTTCTGGACTTCAAGGCGCCCACGCCCCAGCACTATGGATACTGCGTTTTCGGTAAGGTGACGGAGGGCATGGAGGTGGTGGATGCCATCGCGCAGGTCCCCACCGGTTCCCGCTATCCTCATCAGGATGTGCCGGAGCAGGACGTGGTGATCCTCGACATCGTGGAGGAGTGACGGAAAGCGCGTTTCCCTTCTGCCGTTTTTCACCGGACGATCCCCCCGCACACCGGAGTGTTCCGACGTGCGGGAATTGTGTAAAAAAGGTCCATGCCATGAGATCACAGGAACTGCCGCGCCGGACGATGATCTGGGGAGCCGTTCTCCTCGGATTTCTTCTTCTGTTGCTTGGGTACCACGTGATCCGTTACTCCTTCGGGCGCGTGGCGGGGGATTTCTTCTACCCCTATCTGGAACTGACCCGGCAGGGGGAGGCTGAACTCTCGGACCTGACTTTGCTCGCCTTCAGCCAGCAGGAATTAGCCGCCAAGGTGGAGGCTCTTCAGGAAAAAAACCGGGCGCTGGCGCTTCAGGCCGCCGCCGCATCCGAATTGTTGCAGGAGAATCAGGACCTGCGGAAACTCGCCGGATTCCGACCCTCCGCCGGATGGAGTTACGTCAGTGCGGAGATCCTGCTCCGGGACCCGTTGCTCTGGCGGGAGCGGTTCAGCGTCAACCGGGGCAGCTCGGACGGCGTGGTCCCCGGCGCGGCGGTGCTCTCGCTTTCGCCGGAGGGACGCCCCCGGCTGGTCGGCATCGTCGATGAGACCGGACGGCACTCCTGCCGGATCATCACCATCTTCGATCCTTCAATGATGGTCTCGATCCGCTTCCCGGAGAACGGTGCGGTGGGCGTGCTGAATTTCGGCGAGCGCCGTGCGGCGAGGGGAGGGGTTCCGGTGGGCATGCTTCCGGTGCATCTTCATTACGCTCCCGGGGCGGCTGTGGTCACCACCGGATTCGAGCAGAACATCCCCGCCGGCATTCTGGTGGGGGAACTTTCCTCTGCTGATTCGGCGGAATCGACTTTTTCCAACCGCATTCAGGTGAGCGGATTCGTGACGCCGGCCGCGGATTTCGGTTCGTTGCGGTTTCTGGTGATCGCCCGGCGCAACGGAGTTTCCGGGGTGCCCTTGCGATGAGAGGAGTATTTCTGCTGTTTTCCTGCGGCGTGGCCCTTGTGATAGAACTTTTTCTCGGGAAGTTGGGGCTGCCGTTGCCGATTCTCGGACTGACGCTGGTTTATTTTGCTTTTTCCAGAGGTTTCGGGACTGCCTTCGGCATGGCGGTGCTGACCGGATTGCTTCAGGACTTTGCGCTGGGGCGGAAATACCCGCTGAGCATTCTGCTTCTGCTGCTGCAACTGGGGGCGGCCGTGCTGACCCGGAAATTTGTCCGGCGGGATCAGCTGTTGACGCTCCTGCCCGTCGGCGCGGCGGCGGGGTTGGCTTCGTTTTTCGGTTCGCTTGCGGTGATGGTCTGGCTCGGGGACGGCATGAAGATGCCGGTCATGATCGCGCTCTTCATCCCTTTTTCGCTTATTTTCGGAGCGATGTTCCTGCCGTTCTGGACTTTGATCCTTGACTTTTTTGCCACGGAGATCGGAATCGCCGGTTTCCGGGAGGTGTCCCGGTCCCGGCTGGGCAGAAACCGCCGTTGGCGTCAGCGGAACGGGAGGTCCGGAGCATGAGCCGCCGCGTACAGGAAGACCATCGGCTGGTGGACGCCTGCCGAATCCGCATCTGCGTTCTGGGCGGATTCCTGCTGATCGGCTTTGCGGCGCTGCTGATCGCGCTCTTTCTCCAGCAGATCCGCTTGAATCAGGAGAGTGACGACCGCATTCTGCGTCAGTCGATCCGCCGGATCCGGATCCCCGCCATGCGGGGAAAGATCTTCACCCGGGACCTGATGGTGCTTGCCGACAACCGACTCAAACGGGACCTGGTCTTCTATCCGGAGGAGATGCGCCAGCGCCGGCGGAAGCGTTCCATCGATCACATGCTGGAAGCCGAACGGAAACTTGCCGCGGCCATCGGACGACCTTCCGGGTTGACCAGAGCACAATTGATCCGCCACCTGAACAACCGACCGGGATTGCCGCTCACGGTCTTCGAGGACCTGACGCCGCAGGAGGCCGCCCGCGCCGCGGAAGTCATGCGGAAACTCCGGGGGGCGGACCTTCAGCTTGGAAGCGTTCGGGATTATCCCCGGGGCACCATGGCTTCGTGGCTGATCGGCTACACCCGCTCCGATGATCCCCGGGCTGCGGACGACCGGGGCGAGTTCTTCTACTACCTCCCGGATCAGGTCGGACGCTCCGGGATCGAGAAGGCCTTCGACACCCTGCCGGGGGATGAGGATTCCGGCGTGCTGGGCTTGAGGGGAAAACCGGGATATTCGCTTGCACAGGTCGATTACCTCGGATACATCCATCAGAACCTCATTGAGAAGATCGAACCGATCCATGGCAACAACGTGGTGCTGACTCTGGACAGCCGCGCACAGACCATCGGCGAGGAACTTCTCCGGGGATACCGGGGCGCGCTTGTGGCGGTGGATGCCGACAACGGCGACGTGTTGGCGGCGGTCTCCCGTCCCGGATACGATCTGCGCCGCTTCGTTCCCCGGCTCTCTCCGGAGTACTACCGGGCCTTGAAGGCTGATCCGGAGGGACCCTTGCGGGACCGGGCTTTCCGGGGGAGTTATACTCCGGGGAGCATTGTGAAGCCCCTCTCCGCGCTGGCTTACCTCAACTGCGGAGTCCATCCCGGCGAGCAGGTCCTCTGCGATGGTGGAGTCGCCATCGGGAACGCGGTGATCCGCTGTGCGGCTTACCGGCGGGGCGGGCACGGGGCGGTGGATATGCCCCACGCCATCATCTGGTCCTGCAACTGTTACGTGATCGAAATGGCGCTGAAGGAGGGATTTCCGCCTCTGGCGAAGGTGCTTGATTCTGCTGGATTCGGCCGCAAGACCGGAGTGGAGGTGCCGGAGAGCGTCGGCGTGTTTCCCAGCGACGATTTCAAGCGGAAGCACTACAAATCCCGCTGGAACCGCTATGATACCGGGCTTCTCTCCATGGGGCAGGGGATCATTTCCGTCACTCCTCTGCAGGCGGCGCTCTACTGTGCCGCGCTGAGCAACGGCGGCATTCTGTGGCGGCCTCACGTGGTGGACCGGGTAGTGGATTCCTCCGGGACCACCTTGTTCCAGCGGACTCCGGAGACGGCTGGGCATCTTGCGGCTTCGGCGGCTTCTCTGGCGCTGATCCGGGACGCCATGCAGGGCGTGGTGGAATCCCCCACCGGCTCCGGCCGGAACGGCCGGGTGGATGGTCTGATCGTCTGCGGTAAGACCGGCACCGCCGAAGTGGGCGCGAAAAACGCGTTGCGCAAGAACACCTGGTTCATCGCCCACACGCAATACAAAAAGCGCAGGGTCGCCGTGGCGCTGATCGTTGAGGACGGTCACTCCGGCGGCACTACCTGCGCTCCCGTGGTGGCGGAGTTTCTCCGCCGCTGGTTGCTGGAAGGTCCGCAGCCGGGACCGGTCTATTTGTGACCGATGGCCTCCTTCAGCACCGGGAGGACCCGCTTGTACATCAGATAGAATCCGAGATCGTTGGGATGACAGCGGTCATAGGTGCAGACGTCCACGCCCGGTTCCCGGAAGAATTCCGCTCCCTCGATGAAATAGACGTGCTTATCGCCTCTCTTGACGGCGTTTTCGTAAGTGCGCCGGATGACGGCGGTCCGCTCGTTGCTGAAACCGCTGCAGCGGGAGATCATGATGATGGGCAGTTCCGGCTGGGCTTCCCGGATGGCGAGGAAGAAAGGCTCGTGGGTCTTGGCCAGAAATTCCGCAGTGGGGGCATTGTAATCGTAGTCATAGACCAGTGCTGTGGCGGGCATTTTGCCGATGGCGCGGGCAAAGGCGATCTCGCCCTTTGCCTGTCCGGAGAAGCCGAGATTGTGCTGCGGCGCATCCAGTGCCATGCAGAGGAGACTGCAGTAGGTGCTTCCGGGACGGGACGAGGCCGCGCCCTGCGTGATGCTGGATCCGTAGAAGATGATGGGTTTTTCATAACTGTAGGGAGCGGGTTTGCCGAAACTGTAACCGGGGAGGATGCCGATCTCCAGAGACTTCACGCCGTTGTAGACGGGGAAGTTCAACTGGAAGGAGCGCATGGCTCTGCCGAGTTTCCTTTTGTCGTAGATGGAGTTGTCGATCTTGCCGGTCCGCAGTTGCGACTTCGAGGCCTGAAGCATTTTTTCGAACTGGTAATTTTTGCCCTTCAACTGATAGAAGTCGAAGTTGTTGCGGAAGCCTGCGTAGTGCTTGATGTTTGCGCGGAGGACGATGACCGGGGAATCCGTGCTGAAGCGGATGGCTCCGCCGGCGGTCTGATTGGCTTCCCAGACCACTCCGGCACTGACGTCGGGGACCTTCAGATCGGAGGGAATGCGGTTGATGGTTTCGCCGGCGGGCCGTTCGCAGAAGCCGGTGAGGAGGAAGGTCTCGGGATGGTGAAGCGCTTCATGATACTCAAACTTCAGGTCTTCGATGGGCTTGTTCACAAAGTTCGCGTCCCACTTCTCGTTGGAATCAAGTTGAGGCGCGGCGGCGGCGAACAAGGCCGTTTCTGCGGACAGAAGGAAGGAAAGCATCTTTTTCATCTGGCATATCTCCTGAACAGGTTGAAAATTACGGGATGGAAGCAAATATACTGCCTTTCCCCGGGAAATGCAAGGGAGGCTCTCTCTTTTCCGTTTCCCGCATGCTGACCGGTACTGACACGCAGGCGGCTGCGTTCTTTTTTGCGACGGGTTCTTGCATTTCTGCGGGGATGGGTTACATTAAGCGGATGTACGATCGGATGAAAAAAACGATAACGCGAGGACTTGCATGAGAGCCGTTCCTGCCAAGAAAAACACCGCCGCTCCGGATCGCCGGAGTGTCCGGAAACCTCCTGAAAACGGGGAGAATACCCCATCCTTCTTCTCCTTCTATCCCGCCAATTTCGCCGGGGAGAAACTGAACCTTTCCGCACCGGAGGCACTGGCCGGACTGCCCTACGCAGAGGAACTGAAACTCAAGGGTCAGGCCCTGAACTCCTATCTGAAGGAGACCCTTCCGGCTGGACTTCCCGCGCCGGCGGCGATCGTTCCCGCCCCGGTCTCCCGCGCGTACCGGACCACCGGCAAGCGGCGGATCACCTTCCGCAACGGCAACGTCTGGCTGCACTGGGGACGGGTCCCCGGCAGGGAGCCGGTGGAACCCTCGCTTCTGGAACCTCCGGAACACATGGCAATCTACCGCATGGTCCAGGAACGGCTGGCACTTCCCCGGTTCCGGGAGGCGGCGCAGAGCGCCAACTACTGCATCGTCCGGGGCGCGGGAAGCGATCGCACGCTGATCCTGAACGTCCGCCGTCTCTCTGCCGGAATCGTCCGGGGGCTGCGGTCCATCGCGGAAGCGGTGAGCGCGGAGATCCCGTCGGTTCGGAGCGCCTTCCTTTACGTGGACGAGACCGGATCGGATTACTATCTTGAGGCGGAGCGTCCCGCCGGGAAACTCGGTTGGAAGCATCTTTTCGGACCGGAACAGCTGGCCCTGCGGCTGCTTTGCCCGGAGCCGAAGAAGTTCCTCTATCCGCCCACAGGCTTCTCCCAGATCAACGAGTCGGTCCTGCCCGTTTTCGCAAAGGTGCTGGAGGAGAAACTCTCCCCCGGGGAACACGATCAACTGCTGGACCTCTACTGCGGATACGGTCTTTGGTCGCTTCTGCTGGCGCCGAAGGTGCGGAACGTCTGGGGTGCGGAACTCTCCGCCGAGGCGGTCGCTGCCGCCCGTGGAAACGCCGCTTATCACTATCCCCGGCAGGAGATCTCATTCCGGACCGGCGCCATCGACAGGGACTTCCTGCGGGAGGCTCTGCCTCCGCCCCGGAAGGAGCGGGAACTTGTCCTGTTGGATCCGCCCCGCCACGGGACTGCCCCCGGGGTACTGGAGACGTTGATCGCCCGGCGGCCCCGGCGGATCGCCCATGTCTTCTGCGGCGTGGACGAGATCCCGGCGACGCTGAAACTCTACTGCTCCAACGGATGCAAAGCGGAAGCGATCCAGCCCTTCGATTTCTTCCCCGGAACGCTGAATCTGGAGGTGCTGGCGATCCTGTGCCCGCCGGAAGAAAAGGTGAGTGCCCGCCGCTGACGGGCGGAACTCATTCCGGAAGCGGTCCGGGAAGGGGGAATCCCATCTTTTCCGCAAGGCAGGTGAGGCTTTTCCGGTACTGCGCGGGCGTGATGGCTCCGGTCCCGAGGAAGGTGTCCAGAAGGGCCTTCTGACGGTCGAAAAGCTGCCGCTTCTTGCCGTCTGCGCCGGAGAGTTCGTCCGGAATGTCGGACGTGTTTTTCAAGTCGGTCATGAGGTGTTTCCCGTTGTGGGACGTTTGTTAACTATAATATAATCCGGTTCTCCCCGCTGTCAACCGCGCGGCAGAACCGCGGCAGGAAAAATGGCGATCTCGCAGGCAACGGAAAGAAATTGGAAACGATTGGGGACTTCTGCCGAAGACCGGCTGTTGCACCGGGCCAACAAAAGCCGTTCCCGTCAGCTGATCGTTCCGGCGGAATCCATTACCTGCCGGGAGACTATTCCGTTTCTGAAACGGTTGCTCCCGCTTTGCGGGGAGGGTGGATGTTCCCGGGAAGCCGTGCTTTGGACCGTGGCGGAGAGGCTTCTTGCGCGGGCCGGCATTCTCTCGCGTCCGGGAGTGCAGGAGATCCTGTGCGGTTTCGGCTATGGACCCGAGGCCCCCATCCCCATTCCGGAACCCCCTTCCGGGGAGAGGGATCTGCTGGGGATCGTCTATCAGTTCCTGCTGCCGGAAGGGGAGAAGAACCGCCTCGGCTCCTATTACACACCCTCCGGTGTGGCGGAACGGATGCTCGCCGGCTGGGAACTGCGTTCCGGCGAAGCCCTTCTGGACCCCT
This sequence comes from Lentisphaeria bacterium UBA1784, assembly GCA_002315455.1. Classification (GTDB taxonomy): domain Bacteria; phylum Verrucomicrobiota; class Lentisphaeria; order Victivallales; family Victivallaceae; genus UBA1784. Next base: position 5,566 of record DCGG01000041.1, on the reverse strand, counting down.
GCTGCGGAAGCGGGACCTTCCTGCTCTCCATTCCCTGCAGGGACCCGGAGCAGCTCTGGGGGTGTGATTTGGATCCGGTGGCGGTATTCCTCGCCCGGATCAACTTGCTCTGCCGTTTCCCGGCGCGGGATTTTTCGCCCCGCGTTTTCTGCTGTGACTACCTTGAGGGATCTCCCGGGGAGGCGGCTGTTCTCCTGCGGAAACAGCGGTTCCGGTGGATCGCCACCAATCCACCCTGGGGGGCGGAAACGGATGCATCCGGCGAGAAAAAGGACGGGAACCGGGAAAGTTTCTCCCGCTTTTTTCTCAAGGCCTGGGATCAGCTCCTGCCGGAGGGAAAGATCGCGTTTCTCTTTCCGGAGGCGATGCTCTCGGTCAGAAAACATCGGATGTTCCGCAGTTTTCTCACGGAACAGTGCCGCCTTGAGAAGATCGTCTGCTTCGACCGTCTTTTTTCCGGCGTGATGACCCGGTATCTCGCGCTACGGGCGACGAAGGCGGAACCGCAGAACGGATTTTCTCTGGTCCGCGGGACGGGCGGACCCCGGCGGATCGCTCTCTCCGGAATATTGCGTTCTCCGGAACGGCGTTTTGTGTTTCTCTCTCCCGGGGAAGAACGCCTCCGGGAGAAGATTGAATCCCGGAAGCATTCCGATCTTCGGGGCAGCCGCTTTGCCCTGGGGATCGTCACCGGCGACAATGCGCGGTATCTTGCCGATGCTCCCGGACCTGGAAGGGAGCCGATCTTCACCGGGAAGGAGGTGCGGCGATACCGGTTGGAGGCTCCCCGGAAATACCTTCGCTTTGCGCCGGAGCGGTTTCAGCAGACGGCCCCTCCGGAGTATTACCGTGCGCCGGAAAAACTGCTCTACCGCTTCATCGCGGACCAGCCGGTCTTCGCCCTTGACACGAGCCGGAGTCTCTGCCTCAACAGTGTCAACATCCTGATTCCTGCCATCCCCGGCATGAGTATCCGGACGGTGCTGGCGTTTTTGGATTCCGCGCTGTTCCGCTGGTACTATCGCGTGCTTTTCGGAGGGGTGAAGGTGCTGAAGGGGAGCCTGCAGGAGTTGCCGTTTCCGGAGATCACGCCGGAGCAGGATCAGCGGCTTTCCCTGGCCGTGGAGCGCATTCTTGCCGGAGACCTGCAGGCCGATGCCGAGATCCAGAAGGAGATCTTTGCGATCTATGCGCTTCGTCCGGCGGAGATCCGGATCGCAGGATTGTGATTTTTCCGTTTTTTTGCCCCCGCATGGCGGCGGCGGATGGACCATGAAGCGGCAATTCTGAAAATGGCAATAGGTTGTCAATAACTTGTCAGCAAAAATAATCATGATTGCTGTTTTCGTTGTAAGTCGCTCTCTTTCGCAGAAGTGTAAAGAGTTACGATGAAAACTCCGAATTTCGTCGAAAAAATTTTTCCCGCATTTATCATTTCCCCCTGAAATAAGGCGTAATTCCGCGTCAATCAAGGAGTTTGAAAACAGGTCTCAAAAAGTGCCATTTTTTTGTAAAAAATTGCATAAATCCTTGAAAATACGCAATGATTCTGAAAGTTGTCAATAACTTCAAGAATTTTGCTTCCACTGAAAGATATTTGTCTGTGAAAAACAAAACCCCACTTGCAAAATTTCCGTTCCGATGATATCTTTTACCCGTGCTCCCGATTCCGGGGCCACTTGAGAACTTTTCCTCTGATCTTCCGGAGGGCGGCTGAACGTCGAATACAGCGGTCCTCCCGGGGGGATTTTCGCTCCGCGTGACGGGGCATCGGTCGGGAAAGCAATGATATCGTGCAGGTGCCATCTGCCGCACAGCAGGCAACCGGAAGCGCGGTAGTCGGGAAAGCAATGATATCGTGCAGGTGCC
>DCGG01000041.1:0-3574 GCA_002315455.1 Lentisphaeria bacterium UBA1784 | reverse complement strand
TGGAAGCAGGGTTGAAACGATGGATCCGGTGATGACAAACGCAGCAGAGATATGGGAGGAGGCCTCCCGGCGGTTGAATTTCCGCAATGCGCCGCTGTTTCAGCAGTGGTTCAGCCGGATTTGTGCCGTCGGCGTTTCCGGTGACTGTCTGACGCTGGGCGTTCCCGATGAATTCTTCGGCAGCATCGTCAATGAACAGTACGACGACCTGATCGTGGAATCGCTCCGCGGGGTCGGCGGCCACGACTACCGTTACGAATTCACCGTCTGCGAACTTCCGGACGCCCCCGCCGAGCCGGTATCTGTGCCGTCGAAGGCCGCTCCGGCGGCAACCTCCGCGACGTCCTCCGCCGAGCCTGCCGCTTCCCGGCGTCCCCACTGGAACGCTCCTGCCGGAAGCGAATTCACCTTTGACAACTTCGTGGTCAGCGAGACCAATCGCCACGCTTTCGCCACTGCCAAGGCCGTGGCCGAAGAACCGGGGTTCTGTTACAATCCTCTCTTTATCTACGGCAGCAGCGGCGTGGGCAAGACCCATCTTCTGAAGGCGATCGCCCGGCAGATTACCCAGGATCGTCCGGGAGCGATGATCCGCAGTACCACCTGCGACGAACTGGTCACCGGTTTCTACGATCTGCTGTTGCAGAAGCAGAGCCTCGCCAGTTTCCGTTCCCGCCTGCGGGACGTGGACGTCCTGTTGGTGGATGACATTCACGGATTGGCCAACAAGCGGCAGTTGCAGGACGAGTTCTTCAACATCTTCAATGCGCTTTACAATCAGAATAAGCAGATCGTTTTCACCAGCGACCGCCAGCCCTGCGAGATCCAGGACATCGACAAACGGCTGACCACCCGGTTTGAATCCGGGATGGTGGTGGAGGTCTGCATGCCGGAGTACGAAGCCCGGCTGGTCATGCTCCGCCGGTGGCGGGATGAACTGCTGACGGATACCCGGCTGAAGGATGAATTCCTGGACTTCCTCGCCTCCCACATCGCGTCCAGTGTCCGGCGGCTGAAGGGGGCGTTCCTGCGGCTGGCAAGTTACCTCTCCATGAGCGGCAACAGCGATCTCACCATCGCCGATGCCGAGGCTTTGCTTCAGAAGCAGCTCAACGATGAACTGGCTTCCCGGGAGATCTCTCTCGAAGCCATTCAGAGGGAGGTGGCGGCGCAGTTCGGCATCTCCACGGTGGAGCTTCTCGGCAAACAGCGGCCCCGGCGGATTGCGGAACCCCGGATGGTGGCGATGTATCTCTCCCGGGAACTGACGCGGTTCTCCTCCAACGAGATCGGCGAGGCTTTCGGCCGGACCCATTCGGCGGTGCTCTATGCGGAACAGCAGGTCCCCGACCTTTGCCGCACCAGCGCCTCTCTGAACCGGACGGTCTCAATCATCCGTCAGAAACTCAGCAGCCAGAAGCACTGAACCCCTTCCTGCAAAGTGCGCGGAGGGCTCCGCTCCGCTCCGCCTCCAGACACAAGCGGCATCGGACGCCGATACTGTCCGGCAATGCGAAGATCCCCTGTGCACGGATTTTGACGTGACGCAGGGTGTTTTTTTGGGGGGGGAAAAGAGGGCGTTCAGCAGGCCTTTCCGCCGTTCCAGTACTTGCCCCGGGTCTCGGGGAGGGTAATGACCAGAAGCGTGCTGAATCCCTGAAGCAGGATCGTCATGACGAAGATGCCGACGTAGGCGCGCTCGGGATAGACGACCGCGTTTTCCAGTTTCAGGATGGTATCGCCTCCGAGGGCCTCCATCACCACGCCGGAGAGGCTCACCAGCACCGAGACCAGCAGATAAGCAAAGCAATTGCCGCAGCAGGCGGCGGCTCCGAGACGCCCTTCGGGGCTGATGTCCCGGAGCAGTCCGGTAGTTACCGGCGTGAACCCGGAGGCGAAGGCGTAACAGCACAATCCCGCAACGACCATGGGCGTGGACCAGTGCCGGGCTCCGCCGCCCAGCAGCAGAACGCATCCGGCAATGGAACAGACCTGCTGGAACCAGAGCAGGGGTTTCCGGCGGTTGCCGCAGAGCGTGCTCACGGCCCCTGTGAAGAAGTTTCCGACGGCGGAAAAGACCACCATCACCGAGGCCACCATTGCGGCGCCGGAGGCGGAAAAACTTCGGCAATCCAGCAGATATTTCGGACCGACCACGATGAGCAGCATATAGTAGAGCGCGAAGGACGTGGAGCCGACGATCAGAGCCGGAAGTCCCTTCTTCTCCGTGAGGATCTGCCACACCGGGAGCAAGCTGAAACGCTCCTTCACGATGGGGGCCTTCGCGGCTTTGATGGAGCAGAGCGCGAAACTTGTCCACACCGCCAACAGAACGAGCGCTCCTCCGAGGAAGGCGGTCCGCCATGAGGTGCTGACGGTGATCCGGGTCACGCCCAACTGACCGATGCCTCCGGAATAACCGATCACCAGCAGAAGTCCCAGCATCAGGCTGAACTTCTCATGGAAGTACCGGTCCAGCAGTTTGACGAGGCTCAGATAGATCGCCGCCGAACCGAGACCCCCCATTCCTCTGGCGACGTAGAGCAGCCACAGAGAAGGCGCTGCGGCGAAGAGCAGGCTGCCTGCCGTCAGGAGCCCGCCGCCTGCCAGAATGGTCCGGATGCCGCCGAACCGGTCCGCGCAGACGCCGCCGAGGGGTTGGGCCAGCGCGTAAACGTAGAGGAAGATGCTCCCGAGCGCGGTGATCTGAACGGCGCTGGCCCCCAGAGAACTCTGCAGTTCATTGAAGATCGCTCCGGGAACGGAGACCCGGAAGAGGTTGACGAAGACGTAGATGACGACTCCGAGCAGCAGGACCGCCAGCTGCCAGCTGGAGGGTCGCTGGGAAACGGAAGGAATCGAGCCATTCATTTGGGGGAAAGACCTTTCACAATGAGGAGATGGTACGTCCTGTAATATACATCCTTCTCCCGGAAACTGCAAGGGGGAACGTCTACTCCAGATAGGACCAGTAGCGGCCGGAACGGTCCAGCCGCAACTTCAGGGGAAGTCCATAGAGGGTGCGCAGATTTGCCTCGGAGAGGACCGCTTCCCGGGGGCCTTCCGCCAGCATCCGGCCTCCGGCCAGCAACATCCCCCGGCTGAAGAGCGGCAGAATATCCTCCGTCCGCTGGGTGATGTGCAGCATGGTCAGCTCCGGCATCTCGCCGGCGATGCGGGAGAGTTCCTGCAACAGCAGTTCCCGACCCCGCAGGTCCAGATAGACTCCCGGTTCATCGAGGATCAGCAGTTCAGGGCGGGGCAGCAGGGCCCGGCAGATCAGGATGCGGAGCTGTTCTCCGCTGGACATGGAGTCCAGACGCCGTTCCGCCAGCGTCGCGCAGGAGAAGCGCTCCATGAGGCGCAGCGCCGAAGCGGTTTCGGAGGCCTCCGCTTCGCGGAAGAGACCGATGGAGCCGTCCAGCCCGGAGAGGACCAGTTCCAGTCCGGAGAGCCTTCCCACGTGAAAGGAGGCGATCAGCGGACTGAGCCACGCCACGCGCCGCCGCATGGCGACGAGGTCTCCGCCTTTGCCGAAGGCGCATCCCAAGGTGGAGACACTGCCGCCTTCTGC
>DCGG01000155.1 GCA_002315455.1 Lentisphaeria bacterium UBA1784 | reverse complement strand
GCCGTGATGAGTTCGTTTGCCATCCGGACTGCGCGCTCGGCGGCGACCACCTCGCAGGGCATGTCCGCGTGCTTCGGACTCAGACTATCCTGCTTTGACTCCCACCACGCTGGTTTTCAGACGAGCCCAGAGAGGGAAGAGGTCCGTCTTCCCGAGGGATCATTCCTGTTTTTTTTTGCTTCCTGCGCTTCCCAAACAGCTTGGAGTTCACCCAAATGATTTACGGTGTAGTCCGGGACTACGCCCTCCGGACTGGTGAATTCCGAATCCGGGGAAAGGATGCGGCAGGTGATGCTCCCCGCGTAAAAGCCGAGGGCGATATCCGTGCTGACCCGGTCGCCGCACATCAGCACGTCTTCCACCGGAACGCCTTTCCGCGCCGCGGCGGCCCGCAGAAATCCCGGGTCCGGCTTGCCCAGCACCGTGATTTTTTTCCCGGTGGAAGATTCCAGACAGGCGGTGATGGCGCCGCAATCCACCAGCCACTCCCCCGGTTCCGCGGGGCAGAATACGTCTGGATGGGTGGCAAAGGCAGGGATTCCCTCCCGGATGAACCACGCCGCACGGCAGAGAGTCCGGTAAGTGAGGGTCTTGTCGAAGGCGACGATGACGGCGTCCGGGGCCTCCTCCACCAGTTGGAATCCGGCGGCCGCAAAGGCGGGACGGATCGCCGGGACCCCCAGCAGATAGAGCCTGGAAAACTCCGGATGATTCGTCTTGAGATAGTCGATGGCGTAGTCCGTGGAGGTGTAGAAGTTCTCCGGCTCGGAAGGAAGGCCCATCTTCGCCAGTTTCGCCACGTATTCCGCCGTACTCCGGGAGGAATTGTTGGTGAGAAAGGTGTATCCTCTGCCGGCGGCGGTCAGGAACGCAAGGAATCCCGGCGTGGTCGGGAAGAGTTTCGTCCCGTTGTAAATGGTACCGTCCATGTCGAGAAAGACGTGGCGGACTTGGGTGAGAGATTTCGGCATGATGGACCTTTGCTGACCGGTCATTCCCATTCCTCGGGGACCAGATAGCGGCATTCCTCTCCCTTCAGAATGAGGAAGTTCTGCCGGTAGCGGGAGTGACGGAACAGCATGACCACCCGGTTGTGCGCCTGCGGCGCTGCCACCGTTGCCCGTTCCCGCTCCAGTTTGATCTCCTCGCCGTTGACGAAAAGGCGTTCGGCGTTGGTCTTCAGCGTGAGGGGGCGGTCCGTGGGTGCAGCAATCTCCACGAAACAGGCCATGGGGATCTTCTCCTCCGGGCGCGGGAAGAAGAGAGACAGATATCCCGGTGCGGCCCCTTCGTCCCAATGTTCAAAGAGTTTTGCATCCGGGAGGTTGAGAACGGTACCGACCTTGGAGAGTTTCTCCCAGTCATAATTCTCCCGGGGAAGCAGAAACGTCCGTGCGGCATCAGTGAGACGCAACGGAAGGTCCGCATCCGCGAAAACGGCGTAAAGCCGGTTCCGCACCCCGTCCCGGGTGAAGTCGATCCGTGCGGCCCAAAGTTGTTCTCCGTAGCGGAACCGGGGATCGCCAGACCTCTTTCCGGCGGGGATCGGGATCTGCGCTTTTGCTCCGGCGGCGAGAAGGCGCCGCTCCATGCGGCAAGTCATGGTTTCATACGCCGGCGGAAGATAGAAGGTGACGTCCACGTCGGAGCAATCGCTTTTGCCGCCGTTCTCCAAGGCGAGGGAGACGGCCCCGGAGGCATTCCTGCGCAGAAGGGCCTTCATGCCGGGAAAACGCGGGGAGGCCCCGTCCGGTCCGGCGAGGGCATAGACCGAGGGGAGTTTCCTGCCCGCGGCATGGGGCAGCAGGACCAGCGCGTCCTGCAGGGTTGCCCCCCCCGCCTGTACGGGCACCGCGCCCTTCACGGAGAAGCAGAGGGGGACCTCCGCGCCCAGTTCCTCCGGGCAGATGCGGGTGACGGAGCAGAGAAGTCTGCGTCCATCGCGCTTCACCTGCAGATTGCAGAAATGGTACTCGTAGCGGTAGGAACCGTATTCATTCTGGTTGCACTTCCACGCATCGGGCTGCTTGTCCATTTCGGAGAACAGGGCATCCAGCGCCTTCAGGCCCTCCGGGGTGTGCCAGGAGTGGACCGCCGCCGTCAGCGCCGGAACATCGCCGGGAAAGAGCGGGGAGGTCTTCACCTTTTGCCAGCACTTTGCCAGCCGGTCCGGTTCCGGCTCCCGGTCGCCGGACTGGAGCAGGAAACTCTCCGCCAGCGCGTGTTCCGGGTAGCCGATCTTTTTCCCGAAGTCAGGGCTGAACTCCGGCGTGGCGATAACGCCCACCGCCTGGAGGGTCCGGGAGAGGTCGCCCGGATAGTCCCGGTTCAGGCAGGAGTGATAGCCGTAAGGGACCACCTGCGCCACGGCGGGAGCGTTCACCGCATCTTCGATCCGGATCCGGTTGAGCAGATATTCCGCGAAGATTTTGTTGGCGTGGCAACCGCCCAGTTGCGGATGGGTGTCGGTGTGCAGTCCGATGGTGCATCCGGCCTTCTGCGCCTCCTTGGCGAAGGCGACCGCACCCGTCTTGGAGACGGAGTTGTAAAAGAAGGTCCCCTTCAAACCGTGGCGCTTCATGACGGAAAGGGTGTTGGCATGTCCCGCCGGGTTGGTATCGTCCCAGCGGGCGGAGAGCGCCACTTTGGCGTTGCCGTAGAGGGGGCAGACCGCGACCTGCGCCGCCTTGGCCGCCGCTTCGTCAGCAAAGGTCAGGGTAAAATCCTGTTGATATTCCCGGAAATTCAGCGGATTTGCCGCCGCCGCCCCAAATGCCAACCCCATGATGACGACCTTTCCCATTCCCGCAAGCATCGCAAATATCCTTTTACTGTTTCAGTTCAAGAAGTTCCTGTTTCAAACGCCGTAGCGGCAGACCGATGATGTTCTCCAGTTCCCCGGAGAATCCCTCGATGATAAGTTCTCCGTGTTCCTGAATGGCGTACGCGCCCGCCTTGTCCAGCACCGGGACGAGGGAGAGATATTTCTCCATGACCGCCTCGCAGAACGGTTTGAAGCGCACCGGAGAACTTTCGCTCCAGACCCGCCGGAATCCATCCTTTTGACGCAGAAGGGCCACTCCCGTCACCACCAGATGTTCCCGTCCGGCAAGAAGCCGGAGGATGCGGCGTGCATCCTCCATGTCTTCGGGTTTGCCGATGATCTCGTCGCCGAAGACAATGCAGGTATCCGCGCCGAGGACCAGTTCGTCCGGATGGCGGAGGGATACGGCGGAAGCCTTCCGCTCTGCGTTGGCGGCGGGGATCTGCGCGGCCGGGAGCCCTTCATTCGGGCCGATCTCCGTGACCTGTGCACTCTCGACGGCAAAGGACGTTGTCAATCGGCCGAGCAGTTCCCGGCGGCGAGGGGATTCAGAGGCTAATATCATCAGAGGCTCCATCCTCAATCGGCTCTGGCGCGGAGATCCTGATCGGATCGCCGGAAGACTCCCCTTTCAGCGCTTCGATGAAGAAGCGAATGGTCTTGACGTTGCCGATGCCGAAGGTCGCCTTCAACGTCTCCAAAAGCGCGGGTTTGAGGGCGCCGATGAGTTCGGTGCAGCTGCAGCCGTGGGCAACGGAACCATAGAGATCAATGCGGTAATGTCCGCCGTCCTGAAAGATGCGGATCCGCCGGATGCGGAGGTCCGGAAACGCCTCGAACACCCGCTCTGCGGCATGGGTGACGGCATCGATATCCACGAGGATGTCACCATCGCTCCGCCGGACCAGAATCTGATGGCAGGAACGGACCCGGAACAGGATGAAAAAACAGATCTTCAGCAGAAGAAACGCGAGAAAAAAGGCGATGATCAGCACGAATGCCGCAAGAAATCCCCGGTTGAAATCGCTTTTCAGCAGTTCCAGCCAAAACTCCTTCCGTCCGATCTTCTCAAATACTGACGCCAAAACGATCGGGAACATAGCTCCTCCTTCCCGCTAAAAATGCGCAGCTTTCAGTTTTCAGGCTCGTCTTCCGAAACGTCGGTCTCGGGCTCATCGGGCATCTTCTCGTCAATGTCCTGCACGAGGACGTCCACGGAGGTGACGGTCATCCCGGTGGCATCCTCGACCAGCGAGGTCACGGCACGCTGAACGTTGGCCGCCACCACCGGAAGCCGATGTCCAATGAGGATGTTCAACTTGATCTCCAGCGCAACCTTTCCGGCTTCGCTGAGATCGACCGCGATGGCGCGGGACTGCATCCGGCGGCTGCCGACGATCTCCGCGATGTTATCCATCAGCGCGTTGCCGGCCAGCCGGGAGACACCTTCGGTGCTCAGGACCGCCTTGCGGGCCAGAGATGCGATAACTCCCTCATGGATCTTGATGGCGCCGGCGGCAGACCCTTCCAGAGAGACGGCCTCGGATTCCACGGCGGCAGAATTTTTCCGGGAAGTGGTCTTATG
>DCGG01000039.1:5619-5816 GCA_002315455.1 Lentisphaeria bacterium UBA1784 | reverse complement strand
CCGGCTGCAGCGTCCGGCGCTGGTCCTCGTGCCCACCATCGACCTGATGATCCAGTGGGCCGGCGTACTGGAGCGTTTCTTCGGCGGCCCCATCGGCATGCTGGGCGGCGGCGAGCACCATGTGGAACCCCTCACCGTCAGCACCTATGAATCCGCCGTCCTCAACATGGAGTTCATCGGAAACCGCTTCGCCCTGC
>DCGG01000039.1:5034-5530 GCA_002315455.1 Lentisphaeria bacterium UBA1784 | reverse complement strand
CCGCCACGCCGGAACTGCCGCCGGAACGGGAACAGATCCTGACCGATCTCATGGGGGACGTGATCTGCCGCGTGGATATTTCCGATCTGGAGGGAAGCATCCTCTCTCCCTACGAAGTCCGGCGCCTTCACATCGGTCTGGATCCCGACGAAGCGGCGGCGTATCAGCAGAACCGTTCCGTCTATACCGCTTTTCTCCGGGCCAACCGCATCAGTTTTCAGGATCCGGCGGCGTGGGGCCGTTTCCTCGGACTGGCGGCCCGTTCCGACCGGGGCCGGGAAGCCTTCCGGGCCTTTCTGGAACAGCGGCGTATCGCCCGTTCCGGCAGAGCGAAACTCCGCAGACTGTGGGAGATCCTCCGGGCACATCCGGGGGAACGGATCATCATCTTCACCGCCGACAACGCCACCGCCTACACCATCGGCAGGAATTTCCTCCTGCCGGTGCTGACCTGCCGAACCAAAGCCGCCGAGCGCAAGGAGTTTCTGGACCGCTT
>DCGG01000039.1:0-4981 GCA_002315455.1 Lentisphaeria bacterium UBA1784 | reverse complement strand
CGAATACACCATCCTCGTCACCAGCCGGGTGTTGAACGAGGGAGTTGACGTTCCCTCCGCCGCGGTGGGCGTGATCCTCTCCGGCTCCGGGAGCATCCGGGAACACGTCCAGCGGCTGGGACGAATCCTCCGCCCCGCAACAGGCAAGAAGCAGGCCGTCCTCTACGAACTCGTCAGCGCCGATACCAGCGAGGAGGGGGTCAGCGACCGCCGCCGGGAACATCAGGCTTACCGCAGGAGAAAACCAAATGCTTTCGCTTGATCTCATCCCCTTCCGCAAGGAGCGGCGCAAAGTCCTGCCTCTGCTGGTCCCGCCGGACGACCGGGAACACCTCGCCATCGCCGCCGCGCTTCTGGAACTTTATCAGGAGGCCGCCCGGACCGCCGTCCCCCGGGGAGAACTGGAGACACTTTCCAACTCCATCGCCGCCGGAAGCGGCGATTCTGCCTTTGCCGCCGCACTGAACGCGCTCCTGCTTCAGCGCAGCCGTTTCTCCGTCGCGGAGGAAGGGACGGACTACGCCGTCCGGAGACGGGAACTCTTTCTGCGCTCCTTCGCCTCCCTCGGAGCGGCGGACGCGGACTTCTCCCCGGAAGTCCACCGCACCACCGTACTGAATGCCCCCTCCGGCGCAGATTTTGACCTCTACGGCGACCTCCCCGAACTGGAGCAACTGACGGTTCCCCCTTCCGGCTCCCCGGAGGAGTGGCTGGAGCGCTACAACCTCGCCCTCGTTCAGGGGTTGGCGGCCAATGCCACGGAACTTGTGGTCACCACCGACGAATCCGATCCGGCGAAACTCCGCAAGGTGTTGAAGTACATGAAGTTTTTCCGTCTGCTGGTCCTGCTCGAAAAAACCGGAGATGGCGGTCTGCAATTCAGCATCAGCGGCCCCTACGCCCTCTTTGAAGCCAACCGCAAATACGCGGTGGCCCTCGCCTCCGCCCTGCCGGCGCTCCTCGCGTTGAGCAGATGGACCCTCTCCGCCGAAATCAGACTGAAACGGGGAACGGGGCATCTTACCGTGGATCAGAACGCTCCGCTCGGCGGCGGATACCGGGGATTCTCAAGTTACGTCCCGGAGGAGATCCGGCTCTTTCATCAGGAGTTCGCGGCCAAGGGGAAAGGCTGGAAAATCGTGGGCGGCGCACCCTTCCTCGACGGAGGGAAACAGCAACTCATTCTGCCGGATTTCAGTTTTCAAAGGGAGGATGACGGCGTGACGCTGCATCTGGAACTCTTCCACCGCTGGCATGCGGCGCAACTGGAGGAGCGGCTCGCCCTCCTGGAACGGCGTCCGGAACTGCCGCTGCTGCTGGGGATCGACCGGAGCATTGCCGGAGACGAGGCCTTCCGCTCCATTCTGGAGCGTTACCCCAATTGTGCCTCCCGCATCTACCGCTTCCGGGACTTTCCCGGCGTGGCGAATACCCTGAAACTTCTGGAGAGCAATTCGGGGACGCTGATTTGAAGGGCTACTCCTTCTGCCCGGTCCCGGCCTCGCCGCCTTCATTCTGTTCGGCGAGGCGACGGTGGAGGGTCCGGCGGCTGATGCCGAGCATCTTCGCGGCGGCGGTCCGGTTGCCGCGGCACTTTTCCAGCGCCTGCGCGATCATCTCCCGCTCGGTGGCGTCCAGATTCATGGGGGACTCATCGGGACGGCGGGCCAATGCCGCAGACTCCCGGGCAAAACGGATGTTTTCCGGCAATTCGGAGAGCGTGAGTTCCGTTCCCTGCGCCAACACCACCATGGATTCCAGACAGTTCCGCAGTTCCCGGATATTCCCCGGCCACGAATAGGCCGTCAGTTTCTCCATCGTCTCGGCATCGACCCCCTTGACCGGACGCTGGTTCTCCCGGGCGAACTCCTCCACAAAGGTCTGCACCAACTGGGGGATCTCGCCCCTGCGTTCCCGCAGAGGAGGCAGTTCCAGCGCGATCACGGAAAGCCGGTAGAAGAGGTCCTCCCGGAAACTTCCCTCCTCCACCATTTTGCGGAGGTCCCGATTGGTGGCGGCGATAAGCCGCACGTCGCTTGAAATGGTCTCCGTGCCGCCCACCCGCTCAAAGGAACGGGTCTCCAGCACCCGGAGCAGTTTCACTTGTGTCGCGGCATCGATCTCGCCGATCTCGTCGAGAAAGATCGTTCCGCAATCAGCCAGTTCAAACCGCCCGCGGCGCCGTTCCGCGGCTCCCGTGAAGGCGCCTTTTTCATAGCCGAAAAGTTCACTCTCAAGCAGAGTGCTGGTGAGCGCGGCGCAATGCACCGGCACAAAAAGTCCGCTGCGCCCGCTGTGATTGTGAAGCCAACGGGCCATGACCTCTTTTCCCGTGCCGCTCTCCCCGGTCAGCAGGACCGTGGTACGGGCAGGCGCCACCAGTTTGGCCTTTTCCAGCACCTGATACATGGGATCCGCGGGATCGGTGGGGAAAAGGATCCCCTTCCCCTGCGCGGCAGGAGAAGGCTCTCCAACCGGCGATGCGCTTCCCCCCGTCTCCCGGGCAGAGTCCGCTGACACCGCATGCTTCACCGCCAACGCCGCCCGGATCACCTCTTCCAACTTGTCCAACTTCACCGGCTTCGGGACGAAATCAAAGGCGCCCTGCTTCACCGCCTTCACCGCATCGGTGATGGAACCGTACGCCGTCAGCATGATGCACTGGGGGCGCTCCGCCTTGCTGCAGGCGGCCTCCAGAACGCTCATGCCATCGGCCTCCGGCATCCGCAGATCCGTGAGGACGAGATCGAAGTTGCGCCGTTTCAGAAGTTCGATGGCCTCTCCGCCGTCGGCGGCAGTGGTCACGGAGAACTTACGCTTCAGATAGCGCGCCAAGGCCTCTCTGGTGTTGAATTCGTCATCAACGATGAGGATCTCCGCAGGTCCTTCCATGGAAAAAGACTCCTCCTTTGACGGCAGTTTTCCGCCTTGTCTTACATCGCCTCGGGAACGCCGATGGTCAAGGTTCCCAAACCGTCCGCAATCACCGCGCGAACACCTTCGGCAAGGGCCAGACGGGCCGCCGCCAACTCGGCATTTTCCGCAGAAAGCACCGGACACTCCCGGTAGAAACGGTTGAAACTCTTGGCCAGTTCCAGCAGGTACTCCACGATGCCGGAGCAATCCCGCTTGGATGCGGCGTTCTTCAGGGTCGCCGGGTAGAAATAGAGCCGCACCATCAGCTCCTTCTCGAATTTGCTGGAGAGCAGTTCCCAGCGCACCGCCGCAGGATCGGCATTCAACCCCTTCTCGGCGGCCTTGCGCTTCATGGAGTTGATCCGCGCCGCCACGTACTGCACATAGGGTCCGGTGTCGCCCTCGAACTTCAACGAACTCGCCGGATCAAAGGTCATGGTGGTCCGGGGATTGAACTTCAACAGCATGAACTTCAGCGCTCCGAGACCGATGATCTCCGAACGCCGGCTCAGTTCCTCGCCGGAGAGTTCCTCGCCGCCGCGCTCCTTGCAGGCGGCCGCCGCCAGTTCGTGCATCTCGTCGAAAAGATCGTCCGCATCCACCACGGTCCCCTCGCGGCTCTTCATCCGGCCGCTGGGCAGGTTCACCATGCCGTAGGAGAGGTGGAAGAGGTCCTTCGCCCACTCATAGCCCAGCCGGGACATGATGGTGAAGAGCATCTGAAAGTGCAGATTCTGCTCGTCGCCCACCACCCAAATCATGGTCTGCGGATGGTAATCTTCATATTTCCGCAAGGTGGTACCGATGTCCTGCGTGATGTAGACGCTGGTCCCGTCCTTCCGGAGCACCACCTTGGTCCCCAGTTTGCCGAGGTCGCAGATCACCGCGCCGTCCTCGCGGCGGGTGAAGACGCCCTTCTCCAGACCGGAGGCAACGATATCCTTGCCGAGAAGGTAGGTCTGGCTCTCCAGATAGGTATGGTCGAACCGGATCCCCATCCGCTGATAGGTCTCGGCAAATCCCGCAAAGACCCAGGAATTCATCTTCTGCCACAAAGCTCTCACTTCCGGGTCCTCGGACTCCCACGCCCGGAGCATCGCCTGCGCCGACTGGCCCAGTTCCGTCTCGAGGAAAAGTTCGTCGGAATCCTTCTCTGCCCACTCCGGATGCGCCTCCCGCAGCGTTTTCAATTCCCTGCTGTACTCGGCGTTGAACTTCACGTAGTAATCCCCCACCAGATGGTCGCCCTTGATTCCCGTGCTCTCCGGGGTCTCCCCCTTGCCGAAGCGCTGGTAGGCCAGCATGGATTTGCAGATGTGAATGCCCCGGTCATTGACCAGATTGATCTCCACCACCTCATGCCCGACCCGTTTCAGCAGGGAAGCGAGGGACATTCCGAGAGTGTTGTTCCGCACGTGCCCGAGATGCTGGGGCTTGTTGGTGTTAGGCGCAGAGAATTCGATCAGGATCTTCCGCCGTTCCGCCGCGGGCAGAACGCCCCGTTTCAACAATCCGGCGACGTCCGCCGCGGATTCCCGGCTCAAGGCCGCCGGCTTCAGCGAGACGTTGAGGAAGGCCTTCACTGCCTCCACCGCCTCCACGTCCCCGTGGGAGGCAAGGAACTTCGCCGCCGTCTGCGCCGCCGCCATGGGATTGCCGCAGAAACGGCCGATCTTGAAGCAATTGATGGTGAAGTCCCCATTCTGCCCGGCGGGACAGGGGTCTGCCGTCAGAACGGATTCCGCGGGGAAACCGGGGAATTCGCCCCGGAGGAAATTTTCCAGATCTGTGATAAAACGCATTTTTTACTCTTCGCTTTACTGTATCAGGGTGAAATTTACAAAGTCGTTTTGATCAGACTGCTCTCGTTCCCGGCTTCCGGCACAATGGCATAGGCTCCGTAACACGCCGGGATCAGAGCAGACTCTCCGGGTGCGAGTTCGACCGGGTCCGCCATGCCCGGATGACCGATGGCCGCCCTGGCATTGATGGAGGTGATCAGGTGAAAGGATTTTCCATCGGTGTGGTCATTCCAAGTGCCGGTGAGGCGCAGATCGCTGACCTC
>DCGG01000082.1 GCA_002315455.1 Lentisphaeria bacterium UBA1784 | reverse complement strand
GGAGGTTCCCCTGCTGATCCGGGAAGGCGGCCACCACCACCACCGGCTCCTTGTGGAGGAAGTCCAGCGGCACGATCTTATCGCCTTTGATATCCACCTGAAGGATTACGGGCTCTCCCCGCCGGAGTTCTGCATTGAATTCCGGGAAAAACTCGAATCCCGCGGCCTTGCTGTCGGGAGCAATCTCCAGAACGATGGCATTGTCCTCCACCGAGATCCGGACGTTTTTCGCATTTCCCCGGACGGAAGAAACGATCTTCTCCGGCTCCCAGACAAGGTGCCACGTGAAGGGTTCCGGGAAGGCGGCAGACGCCCCCGAACAGGCGCAAAAGAGACACACGCAGAGCAGGCTGCATCGCATGCCGTATTTGAGACCTTTCATTCCGTGCCGTTCCTTTTTTTCCGGAGGCGGGGGCGCCCCGAACGTGAATCCGCTTTCTTTTCCAAAAACATAATATAAACGCACTGCATCCCCCTGTCAACAGGCGAAAAGAATATCCTGTTCTCCCGGCTGGTTCGCGGAAGTTCCGACATTCTGCGGTCCCGAAACGGTTTTCCCCTTGTCAAAACGGCAAAAGGATGTTATATTCTCCTGAGGGAACAAAAATCACCGTTTTGCAGGGACAAAATTTTCCTGCGGACCATAAACATTGAGGGTATTTCCATGCGATTCTTTCCTGCTTCCATCGTCAAGACCCCGGTACAACGCGCGTGGGTCGTCTATGATCTTGCCAATGCCTCTTTCGCACTCTGCGTCAGGACGGTATTCGCGCCGATGTTCTTCAAGATCGTGGCGGACGGCCTCCTGCAGGAGGGTGCCGCCACCGCCGTCTGGGGATACGCGGCCAGCGCCGCCGGGATCGCGGCGGGCATCTTTTCCGTGACGCTCGGCCACGTGGCGGACCGGGTGGGCGGCAAGAAATACTTCCTGCTGGCGGCGGTTCTGCTCGGCGTACTTTCCAGCGTACTGCTCGCATTCGTCCCCATCGGAGCGTGGAAGACGGCCCTGTTCCTCTGTTTCCTCGGCATGGCGGCCTATATGATGGCAGGTTCCTTCTACGATGCGCTCCTGCCGGAGATCGCGCCGCAGGCACAACGCCACGGTCTCTCCAGCCTCGCCTACGCATGGGGATACATCGGCGGAGTGATCCCCTTCGTCGGATGCCTGGTCCTCTTTTCGCTGTTCCCCGAATCCGGCAAACTCCTTGCGATGCGCATCTCCTTCCTCGTGGCGGCGGTGTGGTGGATCGTGCTGACGCTGCCCCTGATGCTGAGAGTTCCGGCGCACTTCGGACCGACCGTTCCTGCGCAGGACGAATCCGCCGGCAATGGGTGGAGCGACGTTCTCGCCCTCATAAAGGACCGCAATATCGTGACCTTTCTCATCGCCTATTTCCTCTACATCGACGGCGTCGGGACCATCTACATGCAGGCGGTCCCGCTGGCGATGGACGTAGGCATCTCCCCCGAACTTCTGGTCTACGGCATCCTCGGACTGCAGTTCTGGGCGTTCCCCTGCACGTTGCTCTACGGAAAATTCGCCAAGACCATCGCGCCCCGGAAGATGGTCATCTTCGGCATCGGAGCCTACGTGACCGTGGCAGTACTGGTCGGGGTGATGACGTTCGTTCCCTCCCTCCTCGTGCGGCAGATCATCTTCCTCTGCGTGGCGCTGACCATCGGTGCGGCGCAGGGCGGGATCCAGGCGCTGAGCCGTTCCCTCTTCAGCGCGCTGGTGCCTCCGGAACGGGCGGCGGCCGGATTCGGAATCTACAACATTTTCGGCAAATTCACCACCATTCTGGGACCGGTCCTGATCGGTTTTGCGGTATGGCTCACGGGATACAGCACGGTGGGCGTCCTGATGCTGATCGTGCCCTTCTGCCTCGGCGCGTGGTTGCTCTGCCGAGTCAAACTGCCGAAGGACTGCTGAACCGCAAAGGAGGCGGATCACGCCCATGCTGGAATATCTGCTGAAACGTCTGATTCTCGCGATCTTCACTCTGCTGGCGATCCTGATGGTGAGTTACGCTCTCCTGCGGATGGCGCCGGGGGATCCGACCCGAAGCGAGATTTTCGGCGATGGCGCTTCCGCAGGGACGGTCAGCAGTGAGAACGCCGGTCTCGCCCGGAACAGCGCCATGCGGGAAAAACTCCACCTGGACGATCCGGTCCCGGTAGGTTTTTGGCTCTGGCTGAAACAGGTGGTCCGGCATGGGGATTTCGGAGAATCCGCGGTGGTGGAACCGGGGCGTCCCGTGACGGAATTGATCCTCTCCCGGCTTCCGGTAACGGTGAAACTGAACTTTCTCGCAATCCTGATTACTTATGGGATTGCCATCCCCGTCGGGATCGGCTCCGCGCTCCATCCGGGAGGATTCGGCGACCGACTCTCCGGGACGTTCCTCTTTATCCTCTACTCTCTGCCGGTGATGTGGGTGGGGTTGCTTCTGCAATCCCTGCTCTGCGACGGCGGAACGTGGGCGGTGTTCCCGCTGAAGGGCCTCTCCCCGGACCAGCCGGACCGCCTGAGCATATGGCGCCTGCAATGGGAAACTCTGCGCTGTTACGCGCTGCCGGTTTTCTGCCTCGCCTACGGCGGACTGGCCGGACTCTCCCGCTACGCCCGGGGCAGCATGCTGGAAGTGATTCGGAGCGACTACGTCCGCACCGCCCGGGCCAAGGGCGCGCCGGAGTGCACAGTAGTCTGGCATCACGCTTTCCGCAACGCTCTCATCACCCTCATCACGCTTTTCGGCGGACTGCTTCCCTCGCTGGTGGCGGGAAGCGTCATCGTGGAGAGCATTTTCAACATCCCCGGCATGGGAAACCTTTCGCTGCTCTCGCTCTCCAGCCGGGACTATCCGCTGCAGATGGCGCTCTTCTGTTTTGCGGGAGCGCTGACGCTGGCGGGTATTTTGCTGGCGGACCTGCTCTACGTCGCAGCCGACCCCAGGATCAAACTGACGGGGCGCGGCTGATTTTGATTTCACCCTGAAACAAGGAGGTTTTTATGGAAGGCAACGAAGTTCCGAAAACGGAAACCCACGCAGGTATGCCCATGCGGAGCAAAGGGACACTCACCCCGGCGCGGAACGCGGTGTTCAGCCTGACGCTGGCGAGTTTCGGGAACTATTGTCTGCTGTCGGTGGGACTTCTGCTGATATTGTGGACGCGGATCCGGGTCTCTGCCGCGGGGCACTTTCTGATCCTCGCCATGGGGATCGGGGCGATCCCGCTGGTGACCGCCTGCAACTTCTACTTCAAGGACGGGAAGAAACGCTTTGCCTCCCCGGTGTGGAAATGGTATTCCGGAGTGGTCGGAGTCGTGGCGATCGTCCTGGCGTTTCAATTGCTGGGTGTCCGGGCCGTACCTTTTGCAGTGCGGGGGATCGCTGCCCTGGGGATCCTCTGGATCGCCTGCGCCGTGCTGCTCCCCCTGCCCCAGTTTGTGGAGCGGCTCCGCGCCAAAGATTGGAAGACCGCCGCCGCCGCAGTATGGTGTGCCGTGGTCATGGGGATCCTGCTTTGCGGAATGGTCGCCGGCCTCAACGGCTCTTTCGGATGCGGAGCCTTGCTGGCGGCGGGAGCCGGTCTCTGGTTCACCGGATACCTTACCCGGGCCTACTGGTACGCGAATTTGGAAGGACTCCCTTTCCGCAAGGTGTTCCATTATTTCTGCTGGCCGCTCTGGATCGGCGCGGTGCTGATCTACGGTTTCAATCTCTGGATCGCCCTGCCGAAATATGAGAGCCGGATCGCTCCGGCACGGGCGGCCGCGGCAAAGAAGTTCGGCCATGCCATCGACCGGAAAGAGTGGGAATCCGCCTACAGCGGCAGCGGAGTCCGCGGAGACGAACTGCTGATGGCGTTTGTGCAGACGGAGACGTCCGCAGACTTTCAGAAGTCGCTCGTATTCAGGCTCTCCTTCGAGAAGGCGCCGGACCTCTCCCGGGAGAACGGAGTCCAGGTCCGGCAGGAAACGGGGAAGGACGGCGTTGCCGCTCCCGTGATGAAGGCGGAGGAGGCGATCCTTGCGGTGCTGCCCATCCGCAACACCTTGGGTCCGGGCCTGCTGAAGACCCAATCCACTGCCCGCGGCATCCTCGCCGAAATCAGCCGGCACCGGCTGCTGTTGGGGAATTTGGCCCTGCGAGCAAAGGAGTTCCCGGAAACATTGAGGCATCTGTCGGAACTGGAGGCGCTGACAAACTCCGTTGCCACGGAACCGGTTCTGGCCTCCCAAATGACGGCGCTCACCATCGGAAACCTGACTCTGGACCTCGCGGAAGCCGCCGCGAAAACGGAGGGGATCACTCCCGCGCAGAAGGGCGAGATCGCAAAGATCGCCAACCGCCTCGCGCTGACCCTCGCCAAGAGCAACAAAATGGGTTGGTACGGGGAAACCGTGAGTTTCGACGAGATCATGAACACGATGCGGCATGACCTTCCGCCGTACAATATGCGTTACACCCTGCCGCAGTTCGCGGTCGTGGCCGCCAAGGGACACGGAAACGGTCTGCGCCGTTTTGCCAGACACCCCTATCCCCCGGACGCCAATCCGGCGGAATTCATGTGGAACCTTTTCACTCCGGATCTCGCCGCCGCACGGACGGAACTGCTGAACTTCTGTGCGCGTGCCAAGATGCTGAAATAGCAAAAACTCTTTCAAGCCTGCGGCCCGTCTCCGCATCAGGGGGGGACGGGCCGTTTGCATTCCACCGATTCCCGGTTATATTATAGGCATGATGAGATCAATGCAGCAAACCGCCTTCGACATCTCCAATGCGTCCGTCTTTGTGGACGGCCGGCAGGTCCTTCACGGGATCAGCTGGCGGGTCCTTCGGGGCGAGCGGTGTTTTCTTCTGGGCACCAACGGCGCAGGCAAGACCACGC
>DCGG01000090.1:9693-12964 GCA_002315455.1 Lentisphaeria bacterium UBA1784 | reverse complement strand
CCGGTCTGGTAAATATGCAGAATAGAATCGCTGTCGCCCTCTTTCCCAAGATAATCGCTGCCAACTCCAGCAAAATCTCCGGTGACGAAATAACGCGGCTCCGGCGCGCCGCTGATGGTCAGCGCCAAGGTGTCATTGACCTTGGTGAGCGTGTAATCCGCCTTGTCGAAGGTCTTGGTCTCGCCCACGGAAAGGGTGCCGAGGGTCGTGTCCGCCGTCGTTTTGATGGAGAACGTGTCGGTGCAGCCTGCCGCATTTCCTGCAAGGATGTAGGTTCCTTCCGCCTGGTCGCCGGAAACGGTGATCGCAAGAGAACTGCCTTTTTCATTGGTGACGAGAGAGTAGTCTGAAAGATAGGCTTCCCCCCCGGTGATATCCCAGTTCAGTACGCCCTTATTGCAGATCGTGTCTGTCTCGGTCTCAAGTCGGATTTCTCCGGCGATGGTCATGCTCCCCGCATTCCAAATGGCTCCTCCATATTGCGCAGAATTGCCGCTGAACGCGACGCCGGAAAGGCAAGCTGATCCGGTATTATAGATCGCTCCGCCGGAAACGCCGGAATTGCCGCTGAAGATTCCGTCGATCATGGTCAAACTGGCGATGACTCCGTAGAATTCGTTGCACTGGATGGCTCCGCCGCGGTCGCCGGAGTTGCTGACGAACTTCGCTCCGGAGATGACCGCTTTCCCGCCCTGATGGACCTCAATGGCGCCGCCGTCCCCGGCGGAGTTCGAGGTGAAGGACCCTCCGTGGATGGCGAGATCGCCGTAGGTGATCTGTACCGCTCCTCCGTAGGTGGCGGAGTTGCCGCTGAAATCCGTATCTGCGATGCTGTGTCCGGAACCGCTGAGCAACAGGATCGCTCCGCCGCCTCCGCCCTCGGCGGAGTTCCCTTCGAAGAACGAGGAGGAGATGGAGACGCATCCCTGCCATGCTTCGATGGCGCCGCCTTGTCCGGCATAGCTGTTGAGGGCGATGGCCCTGTTGTTGAGAAAAGTGCCGCCGGCGATCGTGATAAAACCTTCAGTCCCACAGATGGCGGGAGCGTACCATCCGGTGGCTCCGGAACAGTATCCTCCGCCTGAGTAGACGCCGGAAGTTACCTCGATCCCAGCAACCTTCCCCGCGGGATCGGCTACGGTCATCGTTCCTCCCTGAAGCACGAAGATCCCGGTCGCGGTGCCGCCGGCAAGGACGGTCATGGAATCGTAATCGCCGCCGGTCTCCAGATCGAGGTCGGAAAACTCGTCGCCGGAATCCACCAGTTCGCCGGAGTTCCAAAGCAAGATGCCGCTGGAGGGAAGGGCACTGTCGGAATACGATACAGGGATGGAGAGGACCGCATTGTCGCGGTCGAACAGAGAGTAAGTCATCTTTGGTCCTCCGTGGACAAGATGGTTTTGAAATACCGGAGGACCGGCGGTCCTTGCCGTTTTCGGTTTGCAGGACCGCGCTGCTTCGATCGCGTGACGCGCACGACCGGCACTTCCGCAAAAGAGAAGCACCAAGGCATTTCGTTTGACTTCGGCGGGATCCGACTGGCCGCAGGGGAGGGGGGCTCTTGTTCAAAAGAGAACGCCTGAACTTGCATTCAAAGCGTCCGCCATCCCGCGGGTTCACGGTTGCGCGACAGTTCCGGATTTACACCGGATTCACCTGGCCGGACGGATGATCTTCCGCCCGATCCGGCGGAGCATCCTGCTCCGTCTGCCGAAGGAACACTTCCCTAATATATCTCCGCCTCAATGGATTTGCAAGAAAAAAGAGCGAAGGATTTTTCCTTCGCTCTCCCGTTTTCTTTGGAGAAGGGGAACTTACTCTTCCCGGAGAGCCGGACGGCGGCCCTGATAGCGGCGGCGGGGGCGGGCCGCAGAGTCGGATTCGCCCATGATCCTGCCGTCCTCGTCGGGGAGGCTCTTGGTGCGGTCGGTGATTCGCTCGCCGAAGTAGGCGGTCAGAAAGGCCAGCACTCCCGCGAAGAAGCCATAGACTGCGCCGCAGGTCAGCGCGAAGTCGAAGGGGCCGCAGTTCATCAGTAGCCGGAAGGGCATCTGTCCGCTGGAGAGCAGGACGTCTTTGGCTGCGTTCAGATCGAAGGTCCCGGCCGCGGCAAGGTCGCTGAGCAGCGCATTGGCGTCGGGAACGACCCCGGACGCGAAGAACTTGGTGCAGTCGATCCCGGAGTTCAACAGTTCTCCGGCGGTCATCCCGTCGGCGGCCAGGTCTCCGATGGGCAGAACGATCCCGGAGGCGTGGAAGAACACGTAACCGATCCAGAATACGGTGGAGACCATCATGCCGGCCCACGCGCAGTTCCTGGAGGCCTTCTTCATATAGAGGGCCGTGACCACCGGAACGAAGATGATGACCAGTTGAGAAGCCCAACTGTTGATCATCAGTTTGTAGATGCTGTCGACCTTCAGCGCAAGCAACGTGGCGATCACCATGAGGCAGAGCGTGGCGAACCGGGTGGTGATGAGGAGTTTGCGGTCGCTGAGTTTGGGGAAGACCGGTTTGATGACGTTGTTGACCAGCAGAGAGGAACCCGCCAGCAGAGAACTGTCCGCCGAACTCATGATGGCGGAGATGAGCGCGCTGAGGAAGAGCACGAGAACGATGGGACTGAATTTGCCGAGGATCAGGATCGCCACGTTGGGCAGGACCTTGTTCTCGAAGTCGCTGGTGACTTCCAGATTATAGCGGGCGAAGATCAGCCGCGCGGCGAATCCGATGGTGATTGGGACCATGGCGATGGCCATGTAGAAGAATCCCGCCATGATGGAACTGGAGACCGCCACCTTCTCATCCTTACTGGCGAGGGAGCGCTGAATCACGTCCTGCCCCACCACACAGCCGAGACCCATCACGATCCAGCTGCCGATGTAGTAGGTCCAGTTGTTGAGCCCGGAAACGCCGACGGGTGCGACTGTGAGCTGGTCGGCAGGAATCTTCGCCCAGATCTCGCTCCAGCCGCCGGCCTCGTGAATGGCTCCGGGGACGATCAGCAGAAGTCCGAAGATGATGAAGGTCACCTGGATCACGTCCGTCATGGTGACGGCCCACATGCCTCCGACGGTGGTATAGATCAGCACCACGCCGGCGGCGATGAGTGTGCCCTTCCAAACCTCGAGGTCTGTGAGCAAATTGAGGATTGTACCCATGCCCATGACCTGCGCGCCCAGCCATCCGATGTAGACGGGGACCATCCAGAGCGAGGTGTAGATCCCCGCCCATTTCCCGTAGCGGCGGGCGACGATGTCGGTCACGGTCA
>DCGG01000090.1:0-9639 GCA_002315455.1 Lentisphaeria bacterium UBA1784 | reverse complement strand
GATGATGAGGCTTATGGAGGCTCCGAAGGGATCGGCGATGACGCCGCCGATGCCGGACGCATAGACTTCTCCGGCGACGCCCATGCTGGAACCCGCTCCGAACCACGTGGCGAGCAACGTTGCAGTGGCCATCCAGAGGGGGAGACGGCGGCCGGCGACGAGGAAGTCGCTCATGCCGTTGATACGCTTGCTACACCAGAAACCGACGAGAATCATGCCTGCAATGTAAACGGCGATCCCGATCCAAAGCATCATCCGGGTGTCAGCAGGCAAAAGCGAAAGGGTCCCGGCTACGCCGAAGGACTGTCCGACCAGAGGGAACAAATGACCCATCTCGATCCATCTCCAGTTGTTAACGGATTCTTGAAAATGCGAATGCCAATGTTATTTTCGCGTTGCGGTACATAAAATAACATGGATAAGGGAGAAATGCGAGAAGTTCTGTGAAAAAAAACGGATTTTTTTGGGAAGCAGGCTGAAATCGGGAGACTCCCGCCGTCCATTCAGTTCAGCAATCCGGTGGCGTGGAGCAGGACCACCAGCAGGCAGGGAATCACCACCACGCACATGCACAGCTGGAAACTGTACTCCCGGACCCAGCGGGTATTCTGTTTGATCTCGCGGGAAATCTTCTCCAATCCGACCACCGCCACCACCAGAATGGACGTGAAAATCGCCGCGATGGGCATCAGAACGCTGTTGCTGAGGAAGTCCAGCGTGTCCAGAATGTCCATGCTCCGATACTTCGCGATGAAGGCCAGCGGATGAACGTGCTTCAGCACGCTGTATCCGAGGATGGTGATGACGCCGATGGCGAGGATCTCCACCACGCAGATCACGATGGAACGGCGGCGGGAGACCAGCAGTTCCTGACTGATGGTCTGCACGTTGGTCTCAAGAAGCGAGATCGCGCTGGTGGCCGCGGCAAAGAGGACGAGAATGAAAAAGGCGATCCCCACGATCTGCCCTCCCGAAAAACTGGCGAAGACCTGCGGCATGGTGATGAAGACGAGTCCGACGCCTGCGGATTCCGCCGCCTGCTTCCCCCCAAAAGCCACCACTGCCGGAATGATCATCATGCCGGCGAGAAATGCCACCGAGGTATCGAAGAATTCCACCTGATTGACGCTGGAGACGAGATCGTCCTGTTTCCGCATGTAGGACCCGTAGGTGATCATGATCCCCATGGCGATGGAGAGCGAGAAAAAGAGCTGTCCCATGGCCGCCACCACCGTCATGTAACTGAATTTGGAGAGGTCCGGCATCAGGTAGTAGCGGAACCCTTCCTGCGCGTTGGGCAGAAACATGCAGTAGATGCAGATGCCGATGATCATGATGAAGAGAATGGGCATCAGGATCTTGTTGAATCGTTCCACGCCTTTTTCCACGCCGAAGGCCACCACCGCCACAAGGATCGTCATGAAGAGCAGAAAGTAGAGGAGAGGTTCCCACGTGGAAGAGATGAAGTCCGCAAAGTATGCGGCGGAAGCGGAAGCCTGACTGCCGTCGGCCCTGATGGCTACGGCATCCTTGGCAAAGAATGCGATGGGATTTCCGCCGATGGCGAAGACGTACTTTGTCACCCATCCGCCGATGACGCAGTAGTAGGGGACGATCACGAGGGGCACAAATGCATTGATCCATCCGCCGATGCGGACGGAGCCGAGAAATCCCCTCTTGCCCCGGCAGAGTTTCCGGTAGGCACCGATGGGGCCCCGTTTGGTCATCCTGCCGATGCAGTTTTCCGCGATCAGCAGAGAATACCCGAAGGTCAGCAAGAGGACCAGGTAGGTCAGAAGGAAAATCCCTCCGCCGTGTTTCGCCGCGAGATAGGGGAAGCGCCAGATGTTTCCCAGACCGACTGCCGAACCGGCTGCCGCGAGCACGAAACCGATCTTGCTTGTGAAACCGTCTTTCTGCATTTTATATGATCGACTTCGCCGTCGGGAACGGATCGGACTACTTGCTTGGAGAATTCTGGTAACGGTCGATGATCTGCTGGAGTTTGCCGGACTGCTTCAGTTTGAGGAGTTCCGCATCGAAACGCTTGCGGAGTTCCTCATTGTCCTTGCTGAAAACAAAGGCGTACTCCTCCTGCGTCAGCGGCTTCTCCAGAATGGTCAGTTCCGGATGCGTCGCGATGTAACGTTTGGCAGGACCAAGATCGCAGATCACTGCATCGACGTCTCCGGTATGAAGCGCGGCCAAAACCAGATTCACGGAGTCGAACCGGATGGGTTCGTGGAGGCTCTTGGTCACGAAGGCGTCTCCGGTCGTCTCCCGCTGGACGCCGAGACGGACGTCATCCTCCTTCAGGGATTCGATCTTTGCCAATTTGGAATCCTTGGGGACCACGACGACCTGCCCCTCCACCGCATAGGGAAGGGAGAAGTCGATCTGTTTTTTACGCTCCTCCGTGACGGTGATGCCGGAGGCTCCGATGTCGCACTTGCCGTTCTTGACGGCGAGGATCACCGAATCGAACTTCATGTCGATAATCTCCACGCGGTAACCGAGTTTTGCCGCGATCTCGCGGACGATGTCGGCGTCGATCCCGATGACTTTGCCCTTTTCGTAGAACTCATAAGGCGGAAACGTCGGCTCCGTCGCCATCAGCAGGACTTTCTTCTCCGCCTTCTTTTCACCGCATCCGGTGAGGAGGGCGATACCTGCCAGCATCAGCATGCAAAGTCCAGGACAATATTTTTTCATGATGTCACCTCGTTTTCGGAAATCAGAAGTTGTGGGAGACCAGACCGTCCCGCAACTTCGGTTCAAACCAAGTGGATTTGGGCGGCATGATCTCGCCGGCGTCGGCGATCGCCATCAGTTGATCCACCGTGACCGCCGGCATGGAGAAGGCGATGGCGTTCTTGCCGGAATCCACAAGCCGGATCAACTCCGCAGTGCCGCGGATACCGCCGATAAAGTCAATTCCGGTGCTGGTGCGGGGATCTTCGATGCCCAGCATGGGACGCAGGACCTTTTCCTGCAGGTAACTGACGTCCAGACTGCCGATGACGCCGAGAGCGGCGACGTCGAACTTCGGAACCGCGAGATACCACTTCTTCTCCAGATAGAACTTGAATTTTCCGGGCTTGTCCACCGTGCCATCCGCGCAGGGGGTGACGGTGAACTCCTTGCCGAGGGCCTCCATAAAGGTGGCGGCCGTATAGCCGCCGAGGCTCTTCACCACCCGGTTGTAGGGCAGGATCGCCAGTTGATCGGCGGGAAATGCCACCGCGAGGAAGTAGTTGTAGTCCTCTTTGCCGGTATGCGCCGGATTCTTCGGCGCGCACTCCGCCGCCGTCCGGGCGGCCGCCGCGCTACGGTGGTGTCCATCGGCGATGTAGAAGACGGGGACGCTGGTTTCGAAAAGGGCGGCCAGTTTCGCGCTGGTGGCGGCATCGAGGCGCCACAGCGTGTGGCGGATGCCGTCCCTGGCGGTGAAGTTGAAGAGCGGAGCCTTGGCGCACTCTGCTTCGATCAGGGAATTGATCGCGGAAATCCCCCGGTAAGTGAAGAACGCCGGGCCGGTATGGGAGCGCAGGGTCATGACGTGCCGGGTGCGGTCGTCTTCCTTGTCCTTGCGGGTCTTTTCATGCTTCTTGATGATGCCGGAGCGGTACTCTTCCGCCGCAGCGGCTCCGATGATGCCGGTCTGGGTACGGCCGTTCATCTCCAGCTGATAGACGTAGAGGTGCTCCTCCTTGTCCAGCGTCAGCGGAGCCTCCTTGCAGAGTTTCTCGAAGGCGGCTTTGGCCTGGGCATAGACCCGGTCGTCGTGGAGGTCAATCCCTTCGGGAAGGTCGATCTCCGGACGGGAGACGTGGAGGAAACTCAACGGATTGCCGGCAGCCAGAGCCGCAGCTTCGGCGGTATTGACCACGTCGTAGGGGACGGCGGAGACGTCTGCCGCCTTCTCCGGAAGGGGAAGCAGACCGTGGAAGGGACGCAACTGTGCCATGTTTTCAGATCCTTATGGATATAGATGATCGTTATTTCTGCAGAATTTTCCGTATTCCATGTAATATACAGCAGGAAACCTTTTTTTTCAACCGCGTTTTACCTTGGCTCGAAGGCTCCGGGGGTATCCGTCACCACCAGACGGTCGAACAGGAGGGAACGGATCTCTCCCCGGATGCGGAGTACGTGCTCTCCGGGCTTCAGGTCGTAGTATTTGATCTTGCAGTTGAAATCTCCGCCGGGGGCGAGGATGGTCCATGTGGGATAATCCGGTTTGGTCTGCTGCTTGGTCTTTCCCGGAGTATCCTTGTCAAGAGCGGTCGTGAGGGAGGGGAAATTGCCCATGCCGTGGATCAGCAAGTAGTACCGTCCGGGCTTGGCGATGCGGAATCTATAGACCAGTTCGGATTTGTCCTTTTCGGACACCTTGGCGAACTTTCCGAAGGTGCTGGCGGGATTCTGCTCCGTCTTCAACGAGCCGGAGGCGGGACGGAAGGCGTTGAGATAGATGGTCTTTTCCCCGGCGCGGATCGGCTCCAGCGGCGGCACGAAGTCGGTGTCCGCATAGACCGAGACGGGGCGGGAGAGACCATCGGGAAAACGGACCGCAAAGGCGCCCCGGTAGTGGCGGCGGTCCTGCATTTTTTTGCCATCGAAGGTTACGGTGAAGTCCACCGGCTGTCCGGGGCGGATGGACCCGTTCTTCGGCGTCACTGTGAACCAGTCGAAGGCCTCGTTCTGCGCGATGCTGAAGGTGCCGAAGAAGTCCGCATCCGGGCGGACGGACGCGGTGATCTTCACCTGCTTGGGAGAAGCAAATCCGCCTTTGACGAGGACGTTTCCGATCCGTGTCACGGAGAGGTTGACGGGGAGGGGACGGCGGGGGAGTTGGTCCTGGTCCGCCGGCTGGACGGCTCCACGGAACGGCTCCTGATCGAAGAAGTTGGGGATCTTTACGCCGGTTTGGGGCTCGGCAAGGGCAAAATCACCGGTTTCTGCATTGCGGAAACGGCTCTCCTCCTCCCGGAACGCGGGACCGTCCCGGTGCTCCGGATTGGCGATGGTGTTGGCGGCGAAGAGGGAGTTGTTCTTTTTCGTGTAGTGAATGGTCTGTTTGTTGCAGAAGAGGTTGTTCCGCACGTCGCACTGAAGGCTCGTCATGATCATCAGTCCGGATCCGGGACCCCAGAGGGTGTTGTTGAAGAGGAAACTCCGGGCTTCCGCACCATGGTCGCCGCCGCCGGTCTTGATGGTCTGCCCGGGCAGGTCATGCTCATCTCCCATGCCTGCAAAGAGGTTCTCGAAGACGTAACTTGGCCCCACCATGCATCCTTGGATGGAGACGCCGCAGTGGGAAGATTCAAATCGGTTCCAGAAGCAGCGGACGTTCTGCTGGCCGCCGTCCAGCTCAATGCTGTCGTCGTTGCTGTAGATCATGAAGTTTCCGTAGATGTCGGCGTCCCGGTTGAAGCCGCCGTCGCCGTGGAAGTTGCCTTCGCCCTCCACTGCATCGTTCCAGCGGTGGAGGTCGCTGCCGACGAAGTCATTGTAGCGGATCACGGTGGAGTGGGCGGGGCGCTTCAGGATCACCGCCTCCGGCCCGGCGGGATGGGAGTAGTACCAGCTGTTGGCTTGGCCGCGGGGATCGTGGACATAGCAACGCTCCACTACCACGGAGGAGCATCCTTTGTCGATGACGATGGCGCCGTTGAAGTTGATACCATAGCCCTTGACCTTTTGGTCTGCGGGAACGGGGAAGCGGCGGCCGTATCGTTCGTAGTGGGGGACTCCGACGATCCCCCAGCGGGAGATGTCGCAGTTGACGACGCGGACGTGGTGGGAGTTCTCGATCTTGATGACGTCGGCGGCTGTCCCGCCCTTGATGGAGAGGCCTTCCAGCAGGATGTAGGAGGCGTTGGTGACGTCGATGATCCGGGTGTTTTCGGGGACGTCGATGGAGGAACCGGGCTTCATGGTGTATTTGATCCAGCCGTCAGGGGAACCCTGCTTGTCGATCACCAGTTTTTTCCTGAACCTTGCGGGATCGAGGACGATGGTCTTCGCCACCGGGACTGAACTGGACCAGGTGCGGAACTTCCCGGAAGCAAGGACTTTTTCCCCGGAGCGGAACCGGACCTCATAGTCCGTATCCTCCTTCAGTTTGACGATGCTTCCGCTGTACTGGGAACTTTCGTTGTAGTAGTGGGGGGGGAGCGCCTGCCGCCAAGCCTGGGTTCCCGCCTTGCGGAACTCAAGCGTGATGGACTCCTGTTTCGGAGTGCCCCAGTAAACGCCGC
Organism: Lentisphaeria bacterium UBA1784; assembly: GCA_002315455.1. GTDB lineage: Bacteria > Verrucomicrobiota > Lentisphaeria > Victivallales > Victivallaceae > UBA1784. The sequence continues at coordinate 3,376 of DCGG01000090.1, read as the reverse complement.
AGGAGCAGAAGGTGGGGCGGAGCAGCAGTTCTCCCGGCTTTGCCGGGGCGATCTGTTCGAGGGAGGCCGGGACTGTTTTTGCTTCAAGAAGGGACGGCGCAAGTACGAAGGCCAGCAGGGCGAGCAGACTTACGAAACGCATGGGAACGATCCTTTCCGGTATTGCAGTAAAAAGATTCCTGAATTGTCCTTACTATACACCGGAACCGGGGAAATTACAATCCCCGCAGGACGAAATCCCTTCAGCGGATCTTGGGCACGGACCTGCGTTCTTCGGGAACTCCAGGAAGATCCATTCCCGCAGGGCGTGCTCAGGACGGCCGGACGAAATTCCCGCAAAAGACAAAAAAAGAGCGGCGGACAAAACGGCCGCCGCTCTGAAATCTGCTCAAACTTCGATCAGAAAGCGAAGTTGACGATGGGGAAGAAGGGGATCAGGGCATCCTTCATGTAGTTGAAGGCGCCGAACTGGACTCCCTTGCCCTTGGAGACGTTGACGATGCCGAACTGGACGCCGGAACTCTTCTCGGTCTGGCCGTAAAGCGCAAACTGGACGCCGGAGAGCTCTCCCTTGTTCAGCGCGACGGCGGAGGTCTGGAATCCGCACACCTCATCGGCGAGCGCCGCGCAGACGCCGGCCTGGAATCCCGTCATTTTCTTGGCGATGGTGACCGCACCGGCCTGCAGGCCCTGCAGATCACCGCTCTGGACGTAACTGCTCGCCTGCACGCCGCGCATCTGCTTGCGGGCGAGAGAGGTGAGGAAACTGGCGGAGAGACCATCGCAGTAGTCGCTGTCGCAGACGCACCAGGATGCTTGGATGCCGGTGACGATGGCGGTGCCGCTGTAGAACCAACTGGCTTCCAGACCGTAGATCCGGCCGATACCGCAGGTGATGGGCCATCCGGATTTCACGCCATAGACGTTGGAGTTGTGGCTGCTCTTGGGCACGTTGGGCAGGAAGCAGACCTGAATGAAGGTCCACTCGTCCGCGGGCCGGAGCATGGACTCATTATTGACGGCGGGCTCCTGCGCCTTGGGGGCGACCGCAGGCGCGGCGGCGAGACTCAACGCAAAGCAACTGGCGAACAGAGCGGAAAACAGAACTTTCTTCATGATGAAACGATCCTTTGTTTAATGAGGTATGATCAGAAGCGGCAGTTGATGACGGGGAGCGCCACCACCGGGCTTTTCTTGATGATGTTGAGGATGCCGATCTGGAAGGCGGTCTCCTCGGAGATATTGACCACGCCCAGCTGGACGCCGGCGATTTTGACGCCGAAGTTCACGAGGCTGAGCTGCAGACCGGAGAGTTCTTTGCAGTCAGCGACGCCGAGGCTACCTTGGAATCCGCTGACTTTCTGGGTTCCGGCCCAGCCGACGGCGCAATCCACGCCATAGACGGGAGCGGGACCGGCGGTGATGGGCACGCCGACCTTGACGCCGTAGATGGTGGTCGTGGCGGCGTTCACGGGGACCTCATCGGTGAAGGAGATGGCAAAAACGTCCCATTCTTCCTCCGCTGCGGCGGTAAACATGAGACCGAAAATGGCCATCGCGAGCAAACTGATTTTTTTCATCTTTCAACTCCTGATTGACAAAATCCTTTTCCTTCGCACAGTGCAACCTGACTGTGCTTTTTCTCAATATATTGCTTTATGCGGAAAAATGCAAATGTTATTATCATGTGAAACCGTAAAAATTATGTTATTTACATGAAAAAGTGCATTTATGACCTCATGCGGACTTGAAAAACACTCCATACGGGGGTACTGTATGGGGATTATAAGCAAAAATCATGAAATCAGGTTTGACGGCAATATGGATTACACTCTCAACGACAATCTCGGCAATTTCGGCGGCGGAGGAAACTTTTCGGTAAAAGTCCAGACGGAACCACCGGAGGAGAAGCCGCTGATCCCCCCGTGGATCGGTCCCGATCCCCGGAATGCCAGTTGCAACATCGGACTTCCGTCCACGTTTTCGCAGGAGGGGCCCAACGGGATCCGTTACGACTTCCTTTTCGGCTGCCGGATCTATCTGCCGGCGGGTGAGGAGTACCATCTTATTCTTGCGGATCAGGACACCGGGACAATCCTGTTGGACCAGCGGGTCCCCGGGAATCATTCGTTGGTGGATGAGCGGAAATTTTTCATCCGCTACCACATTCAGGTGCGGCGGGCTTCTGATGATTCTCTGATCTGGGAACACCTCTACGACTGCCGCGGCAGGAAGGTCTACGTCCTGGTCCCGGATGGCGCCCTCGGCGACAACATGGCGTGGATGCCTTATGCGGAGGAGTTCCGCAAAGTGCATCAGGCGGACGTGACCTGCGTGATCGGCGAATGGATGATCCGCCTCACGGAAGGACAGTATCCGGATTTGAAGATGAAGCCGCTGGAGGATCGGGTCGCCCACGTGGAAGATGGTTACGCCTGTTATTTCTGTGCCATTCTTCCCAAGGAGCGCAAGAGTTGGCGTCCTATCGCGCACCAGCATCTCGGAATGCAGCGGGCGATCGCGGCGATTCTCGGTCTGCCTCTTGAGGAGCACCGGATCCGGTTGAAACTGGGCGGTCCCCGGGTGATCCCGGAGCCGTACGTCTGCATTTCCGCCATGGCGACCAATCCCTGCAAGCATTGGAACTATCCTGACGGCTGGAACTCGATCATCCGCTGGTTGCGGAACCTCGGATACCGAGTGCTTTGCATCGACCGTGAGGATCATCTCTCCTTTGAGAACGGCCGCCGTTACGACATCCCCTCGGAGGCGGAGAACTTCACCGGCGCTCTGCCGCTTGCAGAGCGTTTGGCGATGCTGGAGCATGCGGACTTCTTCATCGGTCTGCCTAGTGGATTGAGCTGGCTTGCGTGGGGAAGCGGAACGTCCGTGGTGCTGTTGAGCGGATTCACCATGGACAACTGCGAATTCTCCACGCCCTACCGGGTCACCAACCATCTTTTCTGCCATGGATGCTGGAACGATACGGAAGCCTTTTTCGACACGCACTCCCCGGTATGGTGTCCCCGGCATGCGGGCACGCCCAGGGAGATTGAGTGTACCCGTGCGATCACGCCATTCATGGTCCGTCAGACCATCCGCAGGATCCCTGTGTTTCAGGCTCATCTGAAGGCCTGCGGCAAGGTCGATGCTCCGGAGCGTTCGGTTCTGGCGCAGTAGGGCTGTGTTTCGTTTTTCCGTTGCGGGAAAAGAAAACGCCCTTTTATCTTCACATGACGCGCGAACTCGCGAGCAGGCCGATCCCATCACCTCCATCACCGTCGGGGCAATCAACGTTAACAGCGATGGTGCTGCCATCGCCGGCGGTGTGGATAACTGCGTCTACGGTGCGGGCTGGGTGGTTGGCAAGAATTCA
>DCGG01000141.1:2893-11876 GCA_002315455.1 Lentisphaeria bacterium UBA1784 | reverse complement strand
CAGGTGTTGCGGAAGTTTCCCCCGGGGGTCTCCTGCCAGTCCTTTGGGCGGCCGTTTTCCCGGTAAGGGGCGACTACCCGGCGGCGGAGTTTCACCGCATCCACGTGGAAGGTATAATCTCCGGAGACCGTGGCGAACCAGATGTCCTCCATGGCGTTTTTCCAGTTGGCGGCGGCTCCCCGGCCCTTTTCCCGCTGCCAGGTGATGCGGTTCCGCAGGATCAGGTGCTTCTGCAGGACCCTTGCGATGGCCGGACCGCTCCGCCAGTCGCAGCAGACGTAGACGGAGGCGCTCTTCTTCAGCAGCGGCAGGACCCGGACCAGCCAGTTTTCGGTGTAGGCTTCGTAGGATCTCTCGTCCATTTTCCGGAAGCGTCCGCCGTGAAAAGCCTTGTCCAGATTGTAGGGCGGGTCGGCGATCAGAAGGTCCACGGAACGGGGCGGCAGCAGCGGCAGGACCTGCAGCGCATCGCCGCAAATGGTCCGGTCGAGGACGTCCTGCAGGGCGGCCGTGTTCTGAAGGGTCAGGCACCGCTTCAGGTACTCCCCGCCTTCGCTCAGCGGGAGGTCGATGGTCTGATTTCTCGGAGATCGCATAGTCTGGGATGAAAAAGCGGGGAAACGTCAGTTTTTCCCTGGGGCGGGCTTCTCTTTTTGTTTTTGCCCCTCGTCGATTTGCAGCATCTGGCGGTAGTGGTAGTTGTAGAACATGATATTCTGCACGTAGGGAACTGTTTCCGCCGCCCTGCAGAATCCGAATTTCGTCCGGGAATAGTAGCGGGGATCCTCCAGCATGACCAGCGCCCGTTCGGTACTGCCGAACCAGACGTTGGGATCCAGTTTCAGCATGGCGGCCAGTTTCCGGGCGTCCTGAATGTGGCCGTAACCGGCGTTGTAGGAGGCAAGGCTGAAGCAGAGTTGATTCTCCGGAGTGAGCTGCGAAAACTTTTTCCGCAGTTTGGCGAGATACCGGGTCCCGGCGCAGATTCCGTTTTCGGGCTTGGTCAGGTCGGAGATCCCGACCTCTTTTGCCGCGGCGGGCAGGACCTGCATCAATCCGGCGGCACCGAGATGGTTCACCCGGTCCGCCTGAAAGCGGGATTCCTGAAAGGATTGCGCTGCAAGGAAGTACCAGTCGAAGTCGTAAAGTTTGCCGTACTTCCGAAACAGCGAATCGTAGGGGGAGATCACCAGCTGCCGATCCTTGAATACGTAGGGCGCGACCGCCCGGGCAGTCTGGGGACTGTAATAACGCTTCCGGCAGAGGTTGAAGAAGGTGCTGCGGTTCTCTTTCCGGAAGTAGGCGTTGACGGCGGCGGCCAGTTTGGGATTATCCTTGCGGACTACCCAGGAATAGGACTGTTTTTCGCTGAGAGTCAGATATTTCCTGACCTTGCATCCGCCTTCGACCGCCATCTGCAGAAAGGTCTCGTCCGCGATGGTCAGGTCGTACTTCCGGGAGGCCACGTCCCGGATGATGGTGAGGGTCTGCTGATCCCCCGGCGTGAAGACGATCCGGAGATCTATGCCCTTTTGCTGAAGTTCCCGAAGCGTATCCACGTAGGAACTGCCCGGAAGCACGTGGACCGTGCGGCCATTGAGGTCCTCCGGCTTGCTGATCTTTTCCCCGGGACGGCCCACCAGCACCTGCGCAACGGGGAAATAGGGTGCGCAGAAGGTCAGTTCCGGATGGTTTTGGACCCGGTCGGCGGTCCGGGTGAAATTGGCGGCGATGAAATCGCCTTTCCCATCGGCGAGATATTGAAGAAGGTCCTGAAAGTTTTCGGGGATCACCGTCACAACGACAACGTTCAGCGCCTCCGCGAAACGGGTCGCCAGTTCGTACTCGAAGCCTGCGAGCGAACCTTTTTGCAGGTAACAGCAGAAGGCGTTGTTGCTGGTCAGCATCCGGATGTATCCTCGCTCCCTGATCTCGTCCAGATCGCCGGTCATCTCACTTGACACGATCTGCGTTGCCTCTTCGTAGGAACTGTTCTCCTCCGGGGATTCCGGGAACTCCGGGGGCGTGTTGGCATCCGTGCGGAGGCCCTTTGGGGCGTCCTTTTTCGTGGAAGCGGGGGCGGATGAGGCGGCACGCTTTTTCTTCGGATCGGCCTTCTTCGCATTTTTGTACATGGAGTTGTACACGGTGATGAATTTGTTGAGCCGGGAGACCAGAACGGTATCCTCCTTCCGTGCGGCGAAGACCAGCGGGACTTTGCGGCGAAGCGGAAAGAGTTTGCGGACGTCGTGCCGGTAGGCGAGCCACGCGTCCAAGTCGCATTCGTTCAGCACAGAGTAAGCGATCTTGCCGGAGGCGACCTGTTCGATCAGATCCTCGTGGGAGAGGCTCGTGGCGAGTTCCCGGAACCGGATGTCCTTGTGCTTCGCGGCAAGGGCCCGGAGGTTCGCTGCGTAGGTCGTGCCCGGGAGGACTTTCCCCTGTCTGCCCTTCAGAGCGGAGACGTCGGAGCCCTTTATTTTGGAGTCTTTGGCGGTGAAGATCATCTCCCGCGTGCAGAAGAAGGGCTCGGTGAGCAGATAGCGCTTCTTCCGCTCGGGAGTCTCCGCGAGATTGGAGGCGATCAGGTCACCCTGTCCCATATCCAGCATGGCGAACAGAGCCTTGAATTCCGGGGCGGACCGGTATTCGATCCGGAGATTGTGCTCATTTGCGAATTTGCGGAGCAGGATCTGCTGGCGGTCCATCGGCATCTCCACCCGGTGCAATCCGAAGCCGGATGAGGAAGAACGGTCCGCGTCGATGATCAGGACCTGCAGGGTCTTGGTGCGGGTGATCTCCTTCCAACTCCGGGCGGAGAGACCGATTCCGGAAAGGATGCAGCAGGAGATCAGCAGAAGTTTCAGAAACGGTGCGGATTTTGCTCTCACCATGGGGATCCTTATGGGTTGTTTCCGGGTTAATGTAACGGGATTTCCCGGAAATGTCAAGTTTTTACGCATGTTTCCGTCCTGTAGAGAGAGATTTTCCCTCCCGGACACGGAGCCTTTCCCCGGAGTCCCGCGTGATGAGAAGGCGTTATCCTCCGTTCAGCCCGGTCTCCCGGTCGAGTTCTGAAAAGAAGGCAGCCATCTGCGCCGCTCTCTCCCCGGCCATCCGGGCACCGGGGAGCGTCGCCATCCGTCCGGGGACGTGGCGGAGTTTCACGAGATACTCCCGGTAGGCGGTATCCTCCCGGGTGTATTCCGAACCGGCAAGCGCCTCTGCTTCGGTATTGTGGAGCCGGGCGCCGACCCGCCCCGCAAAAAGGAAGGCACGTCCGATCCCTACGGCGCCGAGGGAGTCCAGTTTGTCCGCATCATACACGATCTTTGCTTCCAGAGCGGAGGGCGCCGCGCCCCGCCGGAAACGATGGGTGCGGATCGCCTCCGCGACCCGCTCCGCGAACTCCTGCGGAAGCCCCGCTTTCTGAAGTTCCTGTTCCGCCAGTTCTGCACCGATCAGGGCGTGGTCCAGCGCCCCCTTTGAGCGCATCTCTTCCGGGCGGGCGGCATCGTGGAGCAGCGCCGCCATGAGGACCACTCCCGGATCGGCTTCCGGCAGTTCCGCGAGCAGGGCGCAGCTGTTGGAGATCACCCGGAGCGTGTGATCCAAATCGTGGCATCCGGAAGCCTCCTGCAGCCGGTCCGCCAGCCAACCCGAAAGGGTCCGATAGGCCTCCGCAAGCGGAGCGGGAAGTCCCGGCGGGAGAGGAAGAGTTTCCGGTCTCATCCGAGGATCCATTTCCCCGCCTGATAGACGACGAGCGTGATGGTGTAGGCGGTGAGGGTATAGGCCGCGATCTGGAAGATGGTCCATTTCCAGCTGCCGGTTTCCTTCCGCACCACCGCGATGGTGGCAATGCAGGGAATGGAGAGCAGACAGAAAAGCATCATGGCGAATCCCTGCATGGGCGTGTAGGTTTCACGCAAGGTCCGGAGCAGAGATTCCACTCCGCCCTCCGCTCCGCTGATGGAGAAAATCACGCCAAGCTGGGAGACGAAAAGTTCCTTTCCGGCAAGCGCCCCCACCAGCGCGGAACTGGTCCGCCAGTCGAAGCCCACCGGATGCAGGACCACCGCCAGACCCTTGCCGATACGGCCTGCCACGGAATACTCCAGATCCGCGGCGCGGCATTGGGCGGCGAGTTCCGCCAGTTTCGCGGATCTTTCCGCAGCCGGGATCGATGCCTCCTCCACCTGCGCGGCAGCTGCGGAAAATCTCTCATGGGCGGCGGTATCCACGGGAAAACTGTTGAGCAGGAACATGACGATGGAGGCTCCGAGGATGAAGGTCCCGGCTTTGCGGAGATACATCACCGCCCGCTCCCACATCTGGATGAGGATGCTCTGCACGGTGGGGAGCCGGTAAGGCGGCAGTTCCATGACGAACACCTCTCCCTCTCCGCCGAATACCGTGGATTTCAACAGCCGCGCGGCGCCGAGAGAGACCACGGCCCCGATCAGGTACATCAGCATGGTGACGGAGGCCTGATGATGCGCGAAGAAGGCCTGCGTCAGCAGAACGTAGATGGGCAGCCTTGCGCTGCAACTCATGAAAGGGATCACCATGATGGTGATGAGGCGGTCCCGCTCGGATTCGATGGTGCGGGTGGCCATGACCGCCGGCACGGAACAGCCCACGCCCAGGATCATGGGAATGAAACTCTTCCCGTGGAGGCCGAAGATGTGCATGAATCCGTCCATGACGAAGGCGGCCCGGGCCATGTAGCCGGTACCTTCCAGAAAGGCGATGGCGGCGAAGAGCAGGATGATGTTGGGCAGAAACACCAGCACTCCGCCCACGCCGCCGATGACGCCGTCCACGATAAGCCGCCGGAGAAAGTCATCCGATCCGGCGGGCCAGTGCGCGGTGATGAATTCCCCCGCCCAGCCGAAGAACTGCTCCAGCCACTGGACCGGATACTCCCCGACCGTGAAAGCGAAGTAGAACACAAGATACATGACGCCAAGGAAGATCGGCAATCCGAAGAAACGGTTGGTGACGACCCCGTCGATGCGGTTGGAGATCATCCGCCGCTCGTTGTCGTTGATGCGGATGGCTTCCCTGCAGGCTCCCGCAATGACGCCGTAGCGGTAGTCCGCCATGAGGGCGTCGCTGGCGATGCCGTTGCGCTGGGCGATGATGCCACGCCACTTTTCCACCTCCGGCATCAGGGGCGCGAAGGCGGGGAAGCGCAGGACTCCGGGATCGTTTTCCAGCAGTTTGATGGCAAGGCAGCGTTCCGGCAGATTCCCGAAGTGGGCGGGACGCACCTCACGGATTTGCGGAGAGAGCACCTGGATCGCCTGGTCGATCTTGGGACCGTACTTGGGCTTCACCGGAAGCTGCAGTTGGGAAGCTCGGGCCAGTTCTCCCAGTTTCCCGCGAAGCTCATCGATCCCCCGTCCGCTGACCCCGGAGGTGGTGACGATGGGACTGCCGAAAAAGGAGGCCAGTTTGGAGAAATCGAAACTGAGCCCCCGTGCCTCGGCGTCATCGATCATGTTGAAGTCCAGCATCAGAGGAATGCCCAGTTCCGCCAGTTGGGTCGTGAGATAGAGATTCCGTTGGGCGTTTCCGGCATCAATGACGTTGAGGATCAGGTCGATCTTCCCCGTGACCAGTTCGTCGAAGGCCACCCGCTCCTCGGGGGACCCTTCGGAGAGGCTGTAAATGCCGGGGAGATCGACGACGTCGGCCTCCAGACCGGGAGCGAGGTGGCAGACGCCCGCCTTGCGTTCCACGGTGACGCCGGAGTAGTTCCCGGTGTGCTGATGGGTCCCGGTGAGATGGTTGAAGATGGTGGTCTTGCCGCAGTTGGGATTGCCGATGAGGGCGATGCAGAAATTTCGGTCGCGCATGGTCTCTTACTCCGTGGGTCTGATCCAGATGTACATGGCGTCGGCGCTCCGCAGGGAGAGACTGCTGCCCATCACTTTGACCCGGAGCAGATCGCCGAAGGGGGCCCGGCCTTCCATCTGCAGGAGCGTTCCGGGAACCACGCCGAGGTCCGCGAATTTGCGGAGCCCCCGGAGGTTCTCCGCGATCCGGACCACGATCCCCTTGTGTCCCGGCGCGAGAGTGTCGAGGGAGATCAGCTCCGCGTCGGGATCGGGCTGGATCCGGGGCATGGTTTCGGCAAGATAGGCCCGCAGTCCTTCGCAGTCCTGCCGTTCGGTGATGGCTTCGTAGAGGGAGACCATCCGGGCCATGACGGTTTCGCTGATCACGTGTTCCACCCGGCAGGCGGCGCCGTTGGCTTCCCCGGGGTCCAGCTGAAGCAGTTCCGAAAAGAAGCGCTTCAGCGCCTGATGCCGGAGCCGGATCACGGCGGCCCGCTTGGCGCCGAGGCCGGTGAGTTTCACGGGGAAGTGGGTGCGGTAGTTGATGAGCCCCCGAGCGGAGAGGCTCTGAAGAGCGGAACTGACGGAAGGCATGGTGACCTCCAGTTTCTCCGCGATATCCTTGGTGTGGGCGTGGCCATTCTGCTCGATGATCTCGGCGATGGCCTCCAGATAGTCTTCCAGACTGCTGGAGATGTTTTTTTCGGGTCGTTCCGGCATGGGCTTCGTTTCCTCCGCGTTTTCCGTTCCTGTGTATTGCGCTATAATATATCCCCCATCCAAGGCGGATTCAAGAGGCAGAATTAGAAATATCTAATATTAGACGCATTTTATTTTTGCAGAAAACCTTTCCGACCATCTCTCCGGACAGGAGGAAAATTCCCGGTATCCGCTTGAAAATGAAACGGATATCTGCTAAATTATGGCGGGGTTGTCGGATATGATCGCAAAGGAAGGAGCCTCCCTGGGCGCGACGCAAAAGTCTTTTCGGTGCCTGCTTCTGGCGGCGTGTGCCGCCATCGGCGTCTGCACCGGAGCGGTCGAAGCCTCCCAATTGGAGCAGTTCGTGCTTCCCGGGGGCACGCAGATCTCGTGGATTACCGATCACAAGGAACATCCCGCAAAAAACAAATTCTCGCAACAGAAGATGACAAACAAGGAGAATGATCTGATGTCTTTGCGTACCTTCGTGCAACGTTGTGCCGCAACGGCGATCGTGTTCTGCTCTGCCGCGGCGGCGGAGGCGGAACCGCCGGAACGGGGACCGATGGGGCCTCGCAACGCGGCCCGGTTTCAGTCGATCCTGCTCCGGGACTTCCGGACAGTGAAGGACGGCAAGGTAATCTGTTACAACATCGGTACCGCCGCTCACGCCTTCGGGAACCTGGCGGTCCTGCAGAAGCATCTGCCGGAAGCGCAGGTGACGGTCTGGGCGGATGCCCCCCTCGATGCCTCCCTCGCCGGCATGATGCGGAAACGTTTCCCCAAAGTGGCCATTGTCACCGGATCGCTGAAGGACGGCGAAGCCACTCCCCCCGGACTTGCGGAGGCCGTGAAATCGGCCGATCTGTTTCTGATCAGTTCGGGGAACGGGATCGCCTCCTCGGTGGCGAAGTCCCTCAAGGAGTTTCAGGAGATCACGGAGAAGCCGGCCGCGGCCTACGCCATCGGGTGTGACCGGAGCCAGTTCCCCATCCTGAATCAATTGGACTCTGCCTCGTTCCGGGATTCCAAGTCGCTGGCCCGGGCGGAGAAATCCGAAAACGACCGGATCTGCTGGGCTCCCGATGCCGTTTTCGACTTCGATTGCGCGGACGATGTCTATGCGGAGGCGTTTCTGGAGGAAAATTCGTGGCTGCCGGGGGAGTTCGTCTGTTGTATCCCCGGTCAGCGGGCCACGCCCCGCTGGGAGTTCTTCGGCGGTCCGGCATCCCCCAGGGCGATCCAGCTCAACGAAGCCTCCGCCGCCCATGATCAGGCGTTGCTGCGGGAGGTGATTACGTACGTGGTCCGCAGATGGCGGAAAAAAGTTTTGCTCTGCGCGGAGCAGATCCCGGAGATGGCTCTCCTTGCTCCGCTTTACCGGAGCCTTCCGGAAGACGTGGCCGCTTCCTGCGCGGTCCTGCCGGAATTCTGGAATCCGGCGCAGGCCCTCGGCATCTACCGCCGGAGCGCCGCCGTCTTCGGCATCGAAATGCATTCGCAGGTGATGGCCCTCGGCAACGGCATCCCCTCTGCGGTGTTCCGGCACCGGGGATTCGGGCCCAAGAGCACCATGTGGGAGGACATCGGCGTCCCGGAGTGGTTGCTGGAAATCGACGATCCCGACAGCACGGAGAAGGCGTGCACCATCGTGGACGATCTGCTTTCCGACCCCGTTGCCGCCCGGGAAAAGGTACGGCACTGCCGGGAGCGGATCGATTCCGCCGCCGAAGCAGCGGTGCGAATGCAGTTCCGCCGGAAATGACTTTCTTCCGCCGGAAATGCAGGATGCTCCGAAAGGTTTCTTCCTCTCATTGGATCGCCGGCCGGTCTGGAGACTGCCCTCGCATGACAGCACGCTGATCTTCCCTGCACGAACCGATGATTCAAGGAAATTGCAGGAAAATCCGACGGGAAACTTGAAATCCGGCGGTTTTCGGTGTAAATTAAATGAATCGCACGAAACTCGGGGACTTTTTGCCCCGATTTCCATATTGAACGGAAAACACAACAATAACCATAAAGGATGCCGAAAAAATGAAAAGAACATTTCAGCCTTCCAATCGTCGCCGCAAGCGTCGCATCGGTTTCTTCGCCCGCATGGCCACCAAGGGCGGCCGTCTGGTCCTGAAGCGCCGCCGCCAGAAGGGCCGCGCCCGGCTCACCGCTTAAGAAAGGTGGTCTCTCAATTGAGTCCGCAGACACAAACGGTCCGTCTCGCTCTGCGCAAGTCGGACCGTATGCGTTTCAAAACTCAGTTTGAGAGCATGAGGTCCGAAGGAGTCCGGCTCGCCGGTTGCCGCATGCTGGTGGTGACCGCGCCTGCGGAAAAACTTCTGTGCGCGGTGATATGCAGCAAGAAATACAGTCTGCTTTCCGTGGACCGGAATCGTGCCAGACGGCTGGTCTGGGAAAGCATCCGGTTGCTGAAACCT
>DCGG01000141.1:0-2871 GCA_002315455.1 Lentisphaeria bacterium UBA1784 | reverse complement strand
CCATCGCGCCCTGCCGGCTTTTGGTGATCCCCCGAAGCCGCATGAAGAAAGCCTCCCGCATGGAGGTGACCGGGGAGTTGGCCGATCTGCTGAAAAAGCAAGGGTTCTTCCCGGAAAACGAAGTGGTTTTGCCGTAGCGGTCGCAGTATTTTTCATCCGGCTCTATCAGCGGACTGTTTCTCCGTGGTTGCCATTGTGTTGCCGGTTTGAGCCAACGTGTTCTCACTATGCGGTGGAGGCTTTTCGGACCCACGGTTTTTTCCGCGGGCTGGCTTTGACAAGTTGGAGACTTTTGAGATGCCAGCCGTTCTGCCGCGGAGGCTGGGACCCGGTCCCGCCCCCGGCGAAGTGTCGCAAATGCCGGAAACGGCATGATCCTCCATCACCGGAAAGTGATTTGGAATGAAGTTTGATAAAGATATCATCATAGGGATCGCGATCTGCGCGGTCATCCTCATCGGTTGGCAGCCCCTCTGCGTCCGCATGGGCTGGGTCGAAGCGGCTCCTGCGAAAACGGAAGAGGCCGCTCCGGCAAATCCTCAAACCGCCCCCGCCGCCGCGAAGCCGTCCGTCGTATCGGTCAAGGCTCCTGCCGTCTCCGTTTCGATCCCGCTCCCGAAACTGGAGATCCCGGAGTTGGATCCCATCCTCCTTCAGAATGACGATCTTGCGCTGACCATCATCCCGGAAAAGGGAGAAATCTCCGCGCTGGAACTCAAACAGTACAAAAAAGCCGATCGTGAGGGAAACATCGTTCTCTCCGAAAAGGATATCCCGGGCGGCGGCATCCTCGCCGTAACGGAACCCGGAGAAAAATGGGAGGTCATCGCCATCCCGGAATCCAAACTGGAAGGCAGGACCTACCGTCTTACCCGGCGGATCGCCTCCGGCGTCCGCAGTTTTCTCCTCCATCAGGAGTGGCAGCTTGCCGCCTCCGGCTACGAGCTCCAATACACCGTGACTGCCGCCAATCCCGGATTGCTTCCGCTCACGCTGAAAGGACTCTCCGTCAGCGGAGGAATGCTGCCGCCGTGGAGTTTCATCTCCGGCGACAAGGAACGCCGCCCCTCTCACGTGCTGGATTTCCGCACCACCGCCGGTTCCTACGATGACGTCAAGGCGGACAAGTCCGAGACGAAATTCTTCCTCCGCCCGGAGCCCGCGGTGGATTGGAGCGCGGTCAGCAACAAGTATTTCTGCATGATCCTGGACTCCGACACCCCCTACACCCTGCTTCAGGGACGGCATTATCTGGATACCAACATCCCCGCCATCATGGCCGGAGCAGCGTATCCCGCCTGCACTCTCCAGCCGGGCGCGGAACTCTCCCGGAGTTTCCGTTTCTACAGCGGCCCGAAGATCATCGACAACCTGGTGGCGTTCAACGAGACGGCCCGTCCGGTGATGCACCTTGCGTGGGGACCGCTGGACTACCTTGCCCGCCTGTTACTTTGGATCCTCAACTGGTTCCACAGCTGGACCGGTTCCTACGGCATCAGCATCATCCTGCTGACGCTGATGGTCCGCACGTTGTTCTATCCGGTCACGGCGCGCGCAAACGTCTCCATGCGGAAAATGCAGGCGGTCCAGCCCAAACTGACCGCGCTCCGCGCCCAGTACAAGGACAATCCCCAGATGCTCAACACCAAGATGATGGAACTTTACCGTGCGGAGGGAGTCAATCCTCTCGGCGGATGCCTGCCCATCATCCTGCAGATCCCGGTGTTCTTCGCCCTCTACGAAACGCTGGACTGCGCCGTGGAACTCCGGCAGGCCTCCTTCCTCTGGTGCCGCGATCTGGCGGCGGCGGATACGGTCTGCACGGTTCCTCTCTTCTTCTTTGATCTGCCGGTCAATCCTCTGGTCATCGCCATGACGGTGCTCATGGTGATCCAGCAGCGCATGACGCCCATGTCCATGGATCCCATGCAGAAGAAGATGATGATGTTCATGCCTGTTGTCATGCTGATCTTCCTGTACGATCTGCCCTCCGGCCTGACGTTGTACTGGACGGTGAGCAATTTCTTCAGTATTATCCAGATGCGGCTCCAGCAGAGGAACCGCGCTATCCCGGTGGCGGCCCCGACTTCCGCCGCTGCAACCCCTAAAAAAGGAAAATGAAAAATGAGTGAAGAAGAATTGGCCTTGCAGAAGGACAAACTGGTCAAAACGCTGGCGACCATGTTCGACTTTTTGGGACTGTCCGGAACCTTCCGCGTCGAGGACCGCAATCAGAAGCTGGCGGTGAAGATCGCCTCCGAGGATGCCGGACGCATCATCGGCCGCAAAGGCCAGACGCTGGAGAGCCTCCAGCTGCTGGTCAACCGCATCATGTTCAAGGAGAACGAGGAGTGCCCCCGGATTGTCATGGATATCGACGGTTACGCCGATGGCGAACGGGAACGGCGCAACAGCCGGCGGAACGGTTCCGAAGGCGGCGAAGAAGGCGAACAGGAAGATCGTCCGGAGCGAGTGCGCCGGGAACGCCGTCCCCGGGAGCGCCGCGGCGGCGATTATGGTCCCCGCTTCACCGAGGAACAGCTTGCCCAGCAGGCTCTTGACACCGCAAAGGAGGTCAAGAAGTGGGGCGAACCGGTGAAACTCCCCGAAATGAACGCCCACGACCGCCGCATCATTCACGTTACGCTGCAGGACGACCCGGAGATCTCCACCGAATCCGAAGGCGAAGGCGCGATGAAAAAAGTCGTCGTTTCTCTCAAAAAAGCGGAGTGATCCGCTTGCTTTTCTGAAGAATCCATGGTATATTAGATAATCTCGGATCGGGGTGTGGCTCAGTCTGGCTAGAGCGCTGCGTTCGGGACGCAGAGGCCGGAGGTTCAAATCCTCTCACCCCGACCATTTAAGTCTTTA
>DCGG01000134.1:158-6955 GCA_002315455.1 Lentisphaeria bacterium UBA1784 | reverse complement strand
CATGAACCAACGCCCGTCCGCCAAGCCCCGGAGCGATCAACACGACCGGAGCCTCCAAGGTCTCGCCGGAGGCCAGATGAACGCCGACGCACCGTCCGCCGCGCTCCACGACGTCCGTCACATCGGACGCGAAGCGGAATTCGCCTCCCAGAGAGCAGATCTTTTCCCGCAGTTTTCCGGCGATCCCGGGAAGCCGGTCCGAACCGGCATGGGGCCTCTTGCAGTATCCGATCTCTGCGGGCGCGCCGCACCGGATCAACTCCTCCAGCACGAATCGGGAGGAGGCGTCCTTGGTGCCTGTGTACAGTTTGCCGTCGGAAAAGGCTCCGGCACCGCCCTCTCCGATCAGGAGATTGTTGTTCTCGTCAAGATCCCGGTCCGCGAGGAACCGTTTCTGCCCGGCGCTCCGTTCCTCCACCTTTGGCCCGCGGTCCAGAACAATGGGACGGCATCCTGCCATGGCCAGCGCCAATGCGCCGAAAATCCCGGCCGGACCGGTGCCTACGACGATGGGGTGGAGCAGCATGCTGTCGGGCAGCGGAAGTTCCGCCGGAGCAAAGCGTGCCAGTTCCTCCGGAGAAGCGGCCGGGATCCCCGCCTTCCGGGCGGCGGCGGCTTCCACTTCCGCCAGCACCTGATAGAGCAGGACCGGATCCCCTTTGCGGGAATCCACGCTTCGGCTCAGCAGGCGGTAACCGTGCACCGCATCTGCGGGCAGATGCAACTGACACGCGACAAGGGGCTCCAGATGGGAATCGATTCCCGGCGCCGCCTTGGAGGCCCGGATCCGCAGATCCTTGACAATGGTTTGAATGGTTTCGTGGTTCATGGGGATAATATACCGTTCGACGTGGCGCTTTTCAACTTGCATTCCCGTGGAAAACAAGTATATTATGCGGAGAAACTGGAAGCAACGAAGGTACGCGATCATGCCGGGACCGAAAGAAGATCCGTCCGCCATGCTGTTGGGGCTTGGATTGGACGGGCAGGACGAACACAAACGCATTACCCGAGGGGATGACTTCTATCTGGTGGGCGGCAGTGAGGAGACCCACGAACGCATGACCGAGACCACCATCAAATTCAAGGAAAAATTGGCCCGCAAAGGCAAGCGGCTCGGGGAACTTTCCCGGGAGGAGTTCACCGACATGATGCGGGAAGCTTCCGGTAAGTGACGTTCAGTAGCGCTGAAGCAGTTCCAGCATTTTACGGTCCAGTTTCATGCCGTGCCACGATTCGTATTCCACGTCGGATCGGTCGCTGTCGATGATGCCGAAAGGCCCCCGCAGTTCCCACAGTGCCCAGCCCCAGCCGTTCTCCTTCCAGAGAGAGAGCTCGTCCTCGAGAAATCGCAGCGTAACGGCGTGCGGTGTGTGCCGATGGACCCCGAATTCCCCGATGAAGACCGGAGTCTTAGCCTGCACGTACTGAGCAAAAACCTGCTTTGCCATCCACTCCCGATTCCATTGAGCCGTGGGCCATCGGGGTTCCGGAAAGGTCGTTGCCCCGCGCATCCATTCTGCCCGGTAGTGGGTCACTTCGAAGGGGGCGTAGCCTCGGGCGGACTGGACCACGTTCAGCGCCTCCAGGCCGGGCACCGCCTGCCTGCCGTAATCAAAGGCGTCGCAGAGGATGGGACGATCCGGGTCTTCGACGTGGATCGCAGCGACCGCTTCGTTCATGATGCGAAGGTAAATTGCTGCATCCACGCCGCCGGGTTCATTGAGCAGATTGAAACTCAGCGCGTTCCCCGGGATCCCGCGGTAGCGCCGGGCAAATCGGCGCCAGTAGTCCACGAAGGCGCGCTGTGCGACGGCATCCATCCAAAGGGAGAGTTTTTCCTTGGGACGGGCGACCGTGAATCCGGGCGCGCGATGGATATTGAGACAGACGTGGACCCCATATTTCCGACCCCATGCGACCGCTTCGTCGATCTGCAGAAAACGGGATTCATCCACTTTTTCAGGAGCGCCATCCACGATCCATTCCCGGTAGTCCAGAGGGAGCCGGGCAAAGTTGAACCCTAACTCCCGGATGATCTGAAAATCCTTTTCCTCGTAGGGCCGGGGACGCTTCCAGAAATTCCGCTTATTGCTGAGGTTGAACCCGCGGAGACGCACCTTGGCGCCGGGCAGAAAGGGGGCGTTGACATCCGCTGCGCCTGCCCGGCTCCAAGCGAAAACGAGCAGTATTACGAAGAAAAAACGAACCTTTGTTTTTTCCAGTTTCTGCATCATTTGTCGAAGCAGATCCCCATCTGCCCGCCCACCGTGCGTTCTCCGCCGTTGGGCTGATGGTTCAGAAACTCTGCGCCCTTGGCCGTCTTTTTGCTTTTTCTGGAATTCCAGCACACCAGACTGGAGGATCCGCCGCCATCCATGTTAATGCCGTCCATCGCGCCGAAATACTGCAGAAATTGCCCGACTTCACGGTGAGTGAGCCCTTCGCTGTCGCCCTTTTGTCGGCCATCCGCCACGAGCAGGATGAGATATTGGCCGTTCTGGGAGAGTCCGTATCCGGTGCGGGGAGCGAGGGCCTTCTCTGCGCCGGTGACCTTGCCGTTTTCCAGGACCATGCAGAAGCCGGAGATCGCCATCTTCAAATGGGAATGATCGCCGTCCGGCGCGACCGTTTCGAATCCGTAACTGCCGTCCTTCCGCTGAACGAAGGAAGGACGGCCCTGCATCGGCGGCGAGACCAGGATCCCGTCGGAGATCAGCAATCCCAGACAATCGGAATATTTGTGGTTCCAAGGCTCCCTCCACGGCCGCCACGGAGAACCGTTGACGGCAAGGACCATATTCACACCGCTCTTCCGGGCGTTGAGCAGAAACTCCCGGGTGGTGATCCGGCGCGTCCGGATCGTGAAGTCCGGAGCGTCCGGCATGGGTTCGCCCCAGTGCTCCGCCCGTCCTGTAATCTTCAGAAACAATCCAGGAGTCTTCAGATCGACTCGTGCACAATAGATGCGCAGGGGCCGCGGCTCGGTGAGTTTCATCTCGGCGAAGAGGATCCCTCTGTGCAGTTTTTTGCATTGACCTCCGCTCCATGAGAAGGAGCCGGAAGGCGCACTCCCTGCGAACAGCAGCAGGGAGCAGCACAGTGTCAGCCCAAACAGAACCAGATGGATCAACCGCTTCATCACGCACCTCTTTCTTTCATTCTGATCGAACGTTTGCCATCACTCCCGGAAACGCTCCTGATGCCGGTAAACCGACTGGACGATCCCCAATGCCAGCATTCCCATGGTGCTGAAACTGCCGCCGTAACTCACAAAGGGCAACGGCAGTCCGGTGATGGGAGTCAAACCGACGCTCATGCCGATGTTGACGAACATGTGAGTGAAGATCAGCATGCCGATCCCCACGCAGAGATAGCGTCCGAAGGCCTCCGCCGCCAGCCATGCGGTCCGGAAGATGGTACAGAGCAAAACGAAATATCCTATCAGCAGCAGGAAACATCCGAAAAAACCGGTCTCTTCCGCAATCACCGAGAAGATGAAGTCGTTGTTGGAAACCGTTTGCGGCAGAAATCCCAGCGTATTTTGAGTGCCTTCGCCAATCCCCTTCCCAAGCATGCCGCCGGAACTGACCGCCAGTCTGGCCTGATAAGCGTTGTGCCCCTGCCCTGTCCGGTCCAGACCGGGATTGAGAAAGATGCGGATGCGGTCCCGCTGATACTCTTTGAGGAAATGCTTCGTTCCTGTCACTTCAAGGGCGACCACGGTCCCGAAGATTACCAGCACCGCCATGATGGCGGAAAAAATGATTCGCTTCTTCAGGCCTGCGCAGAAAACGATCCCGAGGAAGATCGGCACGTAGATCAGGGCGCTTCCCATGTCCGGCTCCAGAACCGTCAGAATGAACGGCACTGCCCAAACCGCCACACCGGTCAGGAGACAGATAAAACGGTTCACGTTGAAGGACGGGACCGCAAGGATCGCACTCAACAGCATGGCCAGAGTCAGTTTGGCGTATTCCGACGGTTGCAACCGGAACGCTCCGATCTCAAGCCAGCGGGTCGCTCCGTAGACCTTCACGCCGGCAAACAGGACCAGAACAAGTAAAATGCAGGTCCCGAAATATGCGAGGAGCGTGATGCCCTTGAACGCGGCTCTCCGGTAGTTGCATCCCGCCGCAAAAAAATACAGAACGCCGCCGGTACCCAGCCAAAACAGCTGTTTCCGGAAGAATCCCGTGGATTCAGCCGTCCCCACCTGCTCCCCGGTGGAGTAGATGAAGACCAGGCCGACGATGTTCAGAAAAACAAGAGCGCCGAGTTGGACAAGATCCAACCCGGCACAAAAATGCCACAGCATCGAAAAGAATCCGGAAGGTTCCTCCGGTCTGCGGCCGCTTCTGATCATTTATTCCGCAGAGAAAGTCTGATCCCGCCGGGGGCCGACGGAGACGATCCCGATGGAGGAATCCACCAGTTCCGCCATCCGCGCCAAATACTTCTTGGCGTTCTCCGGCAGCTGGGCGTAACTGGTGGCGCCGGTGGTGTCGCACTCCCATCCGGGAAGGTATTCCAGCACCGGTTCCGCGGCTTCCAGTTCGGCGGCGGAAGCGGGGAATTCATCCGTCACCTCGCCGTTGATCCTGTAGCCAACGCAGACCGCGATCTGCTTCAGATCGTCCAGCACGTCCAACTTGGTGACGGCCAGTTTGTTGATGCCGTTGACCATGCAGGCGTAACGGGCAGCCACGGCATCGAACCATCCGCAACGACGGGGACGGCCGGTGGTGGCACCGAATTCACGGCCCCGCTGACGGAGATTCTCCCCGCTGGCGTCGAAGAGTTCGGTGGGGAAAGGTCCCTCGCCCACGCGGGTGGTGTAGGCCTTAATCACGCCCCAGATGTCCCGGATGGCCCGGGGAGAGACGCCGCCGCCCGTGCAGGCGCCGCCGCTGATGGTATTGCTACTGGTGACGAAGGGATAGGTCCCGTGGTCGATGTCAAGCAGCGCGCCCTGCGCGCCCTCGAACAGGACTTTCTTGTTGGCCTTGATGGCGGCATTGAGGCTGTAGACGGTATCACAGACCCGGGGAGCCAGTTTTTCTGCGGCGGCCAGCACCTTGGCCAGTTCCGCCTCCACGTCCACGGTCTCAGCGCCGGCGGCGGCGAAGAGTTTGTTGTACTTTGCGCACTCCGTGCGGAAAAGTTCCGCCAGACGTTCCGGGTGCTTCAGTTCGATGGCGCGGATACCAATTCTGCGCATCTTGTCGGTATAGGCGGGTCCGATGCCCCGGCCGGTGGTGCCGATCTTGGTTTTGGCGCCGGCTTCGGAGAGGCGGTCCGCCATCTTGTGA
Source organism: Lentisphaeria bacterium UBA1784 (assembly GCA_002315455.1). Classification (GTDB taxonomy): domain Bacteria; phylum Verrucomicrobiota; class Lentisphaeria; order Victivallales; family Victivallaceae; genus UBA1784. The sequence goes on along the minus strand of DCGG01000134.1, from coordinate 1,643 downwards.
TAGATGAAGATCATCTGGGCGCGATTGCTCAGTTCGATCTGGTTGGTATCCACGCCCCGCTCCTCAAGGCCCTTCATCTCCTCGACGAGGGCGACGGGATCCACCACCAGTCCGTTGCCGATGATGCACTTGACGCCCTTGCGGAAGATTCCGGAGGGGACCAGGTGGAGCACGTAGCGTTCCTTGCCGATCTCCACGGTGTGTCCGGCGTTGTTGCCTCCCTGAAAACGCACCACGACGTCGACGTCGCGGGTCAGCACGTCGATCAGTTTCCCCTTGCCTTCGTCGCCCCATTGGGTGCCGACCAGAATATCCACCGGCATAACACTTCTCCAGTATCGAATTGATTTGCGGGACCTCCGAGCGCTCGGACATCCCAGTTCTTCAGATGATCAAAAAACACGACCCGGCCCGAAACGGACCGGTTCACAATATACCCCGATTCATCGGGATTTGCAAATGTTTTTCCGGGAAAAAACCGATTTCCGGAGAACGGAGGCGTACCGTTTTCCGGAAATCCGATCATTCGTTCCGGATAAGGATCAGATGCGGTTCAGCGCCTGATCAAAATCCGCGATGATGTCGTCGATGTTCTCGATGCCCACCGAGACCCGGATCAGGTCGGGAGAGACCCCCGCCGCGATCTGCTCCGCCTCGGAGAGCTGCCGGTGGGTCATGCTGGCCGGATGCAGCACACTGGTGCGGACGTCCGCCACATGGACCACGATGGCAGCGAGTTTCAGAGAGTTCATCACGATTTCGCCGGCTTTGGCTCCGCCCTTGACGCCGAAGGTCAGGACGCCGGAGCATCCCCGCAGATACTTCTTCGCCAGTGCGTGCTGGGGGCTGGAGGAAAGACCGGGATAGTTGACCCAGCCGACTTTGGGATGTTTTTCCAGAAACTCGGCGAGTTTCTGGGCATTTTCACTGTGCCGTTCCATTCGCAGATGCAGAGATTCGCATCCGAGCATGGAGAGGAACGCATTGAATGGCATCATGGGGATGCCGTAGTCCCGCACCAGCTGAACCCGGAGTTTCACCGAGAATGGGCTGGCCGCGAAATCCTTGGTGTAGATAAGGCCGTGGTAACTGGCATCCGGCTCCGTGAATTCCGGAAACTTGCCGTTGCTCCAGTTGAAGCCGCCCTTTTCAACGACGATCCCGCCGACGCTGGTGGCGTGTCCGTCGATGTACTTGGTGGTGGCGTGGGTCACGATATCCACGCCGAAGTCGAAGGGATTGCAGAGGATCGGCGTGGGGAATGTGTTGTCCACGATGAGGGGGATGCCGTTCTTATGGGCGATGTCGGCATAGAGTTCCAGGTCGGCGACTACCAGTGCGGGATTTCCCAGCATTTCGAGGAAAATCGCCTTGGTGTTGGGCTGGATCGCCGCCTCAATCTCCTTGCGGGAGGAGGTGGGTTCAACGCTGGTGAAGGTGATCCCGGTCTTTTTCAGGGTGTTGGTGAAGAGGGAAACGGTCCGG
>DCGG01000134.1:0-152 GCA_002315455.1 Lentisphaeria bacterium UBA1784 | reverse complement strand
CGGTCCCGCCGTAGAGGCAGGAACCGCAGACCACGTGATCTCCGTTGCGGGCGATGTTCATGATGGCGAAGGCGTTGGCGGTCTGTCCGGCGGAGAGGGCCACGGCGGCCACGCCTTTTTCCAGCGCGGCGATCTTCTTCTCGAAGGCATCC
>DCGG01000108.1:6986-12556 GCA_002315455.1 Lentisphaeria bacterium UBA1784 | reverse complement strand
GCCCTTGGGATTGTTTCCGCCGGCGCCGTTGATGAGGATGTCGCAGGGGCCGAAAGCGGCGCGCACGGTGGCTTCCGCCTTCTTCAGGCTCTCCAGTTCCAGAACGTTGGCGGCGACGCCGATGGCCTTGCCCCCCTCGGCGACGATTTCGTCGGCGACGGCCTTGGCGGTCTCCTCCCGCAGATCGAGGATGCCAACGTTGGCTCCGGCCTTGGCAAGAGCCTTGGCCATCACGCTGCACAGAATTCCGCCGCCGCCGGTGACGACTGCAACTTTTCCGGTAAGATCGACTTTCATGATGCTCCCTTTCTTTTCATTGGGCTGCTGCCCGTTTTGAAATGTTTTGGTCTGCAGAACACACAGTTCCGGCTTAATATAGACCGGATATTCTTTTTTTTCAACAGAAGTCGCCTTGACTTTCCAAAAAAAGATACTCTAATGGAACTCTTGTGATACAGCGGGGGCGGAAGAGGAGCCGCCTCCGCCGGGATGTCGGAGCGCTTCACCGCGTCTCCGGAAAAAAAGGAGGAGTGATGCCATGGAGCCCAAACTTGCCGTCCGTGCCGGAACGTCCGGCCGCCGCCGGATCCTGACGCTGCTGGCGGGTGCTTTGTCCCTGCCGTTTCTGCTCATGGGAGCGCCTCCGTTGATCCCTGTCGATGGCGGGAAGGAGGTGCAGACGGTCCGGTTTGTCCAGGACGATGCCCAGGACTACATGGTCTCCAAGATCTACCATCTGAAGTATCTGCAGGCCAACGACATTGCTCCCTTCGTCATGGGGATCGTCATGCGCTACAACATGAATTCCAGCGTGGGCAACATCGAGTACGGCAACTCCAATGCCCAGATGCTGACGGTCACCTGTCCCGTGAAGATGATGCCCTGCGTGGACGATTTCATCGCCAAGGCGGACCGCCCCATCCGCATCGACGGCAAGGTCCCCGGTGAAATACTGAAGGGCACCGGCATCACCCGGGCGGTTTATCAGCCCCGGTTCCGGAGCGGGGAAAACATCGTCTCGGTGCTGGTGAACTCCATCATCGGTGAAGGGCCGTGGAGCAGTCTCTACGCCTACGACGCCAACAGCAACCAGATTTACTGGAAAGACAACAGTTCCAACACCGCCTACGTCTATCAGTTTCTGGGCTACCTGGACCGTCCTGCGCCGCAGGTGACGCTGGATTTCACGGTCTATGAGATCCGGGAGAGTACCCTCCGGGACATCGGTCTGGAGTACCTCGCGTGGAAGAATGGCCCCGGACTCAACATTTTTCAGGCGGCCTTCCACAGCTTCGACCTCTCCTCCGCCGGGAGCGCCGCCATCACTGCCGCCACCGGACCTGCGGGCGGATTCTTCTTCGCGCCCCAGTTCGATGCCAGCTTCATCCGGATGCTGCAGCAGTCCGGCAGGGCGGAGATCAGAAATTCCGCGTCGCTGACGGTCTCCAACTCCGACAACCTGAACTATCAGATCAGCTTCGACCCGGAACTTCAGAACATCATCAAGTCCGACAACGACTGGACCAGCGTGGTGGGTTCCTCTCCGGAACTCCCGGAGGGATACCACCAGCTTTTCTGTCAGATCAGGGCCCCCATCGTGAACATCCATTACGGAGCACCGCAGGACGGATACCCCAAGACGGAAGCTTTTTCGGTGGATAACTACGCTCCGGGGGACTATGGCCGCTACACCGGGACCGTCTTTTTCGGGTATACCTTTCAGAATGCGACGGTGGTGGAGCGCAACCAGTTCGGAAACCAGCTGCTGGAGGTGGGCAGTTGTCAGGGCGAAGTGCTGATTTCCCTTGGCAAGGAGACGGTCCTCGGGCGCTGGGACAAGGAGGTGGAACTGGAACAGACCATCGGCGTCCCGTGGCTCTGCCGCATTCCCATTTTGAAGTATCTCTTTTCCACGACGACCACCAGCGTGGAACGTACCCGGGTCTACGTTACTGTGACGCCCCGGCTGCACCGCGCCGAACTCCCGGAGGACCTCGACGCCGGGATGCTGAAAAAGATTGCGCTTCCCATCGCTTCGGAAAGGGGGACAAGATGAAGAGTTCTGTGAAACGGTTTGTTTTATGGGGGCTTCTTCTGCCGGGCATCCTGCAAACCGCCGGCGCGGCGGAGGTCCCCGGTGTGCCCCGGGATTCCAACTTCGGGATCACCGGCGGTTACGACAGCAGCCGGGTGGAAGCGCGGCTGGTGGTGCAGGTGAAGGAGGGGGCCGACACGGTGCATTTCATCCGGGATACCAACGATCCGAGGGTGGTGACTCACACCTACGTCCTGAAGAACGTGGACCCCTATGAGTTCCGGGACTACCTGCGGCAGATGGTCCAGTCCAAGCGGGTGGGAAACGCCACGCTCCAGCAGCAGTATCCCTCCAATCAGACCGATCCGGCGGTCTCCACGGTCAGCGCTCCGGCGTTGACTTCGCCCCTTGCCCAGCCGGGATACTCCCCCGCCGTGCAACTGGGGAGCAACACCGCCGTGGAGTGCCTGAAGTACGTGGACGGCACCGGACTGCTCATGGTCAGCGCCGAGGAGTACCGCTTTGCGGACCAGCCCAACGGTATGGGAATCGATTCCCTCGTGGCCATGCTGGACGATCCGGCGCTGGGGGCGTTGAACTACGGATCGCAGATGTTCATCTACATGCCGAAGTTCGTCCCCGCCCGGAACCTCATGCCTCTCATCCAGAACATGGGCATGAACGTCAGCGACACCACCGAATTGTGGCAGGGAACCGACATCGTGGCCTACGATCCGGATCTGAACTGGCTGATCTTCGACGTGAGCAACTACTCCTGCGACAACATCGGAGCCATGCTGTCGAAGTACGACGTTCCCATCCCGCAGGTGCGGCTGAAGATCACCGTCTATGAACTCACCGAGGAGAACGACGACCGCATCGGCATCGACTTCCAGTCATGGAAGAACAACGAAGGCGCGGACTTCTTCTCCGCCGGCGGACGCTACCGGAACAACTGGTCCGCGGTCTATGGCGCACAGAACTTCTCCCCGGATTACGGTTCGGAACGGACCAGTTTCTACAACTTCAACCCGAAGTGGAACACCCGCTACATTGATTTTCTGGAGTCCCGGGGCAAGGCCAAAGTACTCCATTCCGGAGAACTCCTGATCCGCAACAACACGGGCGGCAGTTTTTCCCGGACCACCCAGCTCTTTTATTCCGATGCGTCCCAGCCGGTGAAGGGGGCGAAAACGGATCCCGACATGGGCGTGGGCCCCTACGAACTGCTGTCTGCGATTATTCAGCGGCTGATCCCCGAGGACGATCTTCCGGTGGGCAAGGGCAATCAGCAGGTCATCACCAGGAGTTCCGGGTACGGCTTCTCCATGACTGTGGAGCAGGCTGTGGTGGGGACCCGGGAGTGCCGGTTCACGGTGACGCTCTCCAATACGAGCCTGCTGGGGTTCGCCTCCAACGGCACGCCCCGCATCTCCAAGGGGAACGTGGTGAAGCAGGACGTCAGTCTGCCCTTCGGCAAGGAGAACTTCGTCATCGGCGGCCTCACCAAAGAGGAGACGGTGGTCTCCAAGACCGGGGTTCCGTACCTCATGGACATTCCCTATCTGGAGTACCTTTTCTCCAGCAAATCCACCAGTGTCAAGCGTTCCCGGGTCTTTGTGCTGGCGCGGTGCATCTGGGATGCTCCTCCCGAACAGCCCGCCGCCGCGCAAGGAGAACGCCATACCCGGTAAGCGGAAGTCCCCCGAGTCCGGCACTCCCGGCGGACGAGAACCTGCACGACCTCTTTGCCGCAGGCGGAGGGACCGTGCCGGTCCTTTTATCAATATTACGGAAGAAAACGGGAAGGAGATTTGCATGCTGAATGAAGATAGTGTATATTATATTTCAACTATTTCTTTTTGACCAATCCCGCCGAAACGGCGGTTTCAAACAGTCCGGCTTTGCGGAAAAGCGCGGATCAAGGAGGAAATCATGAAAAAAGATTTACTGACACTCCGGGACATCACCCGGGATGAACTGGAACAGATCTTCGAGTTGGCCGCCAAACTCAAGCGCGAGCGCAATACTTCCGATTTCAAGCCCCTCGCCGGAAAGAGCATCGGTCTCATTTTCGCCAAGTCCTCCACCCGGACCAGGGTCTCTTTCGAGGTAGGCGTCAGCGAACTCGGCGGCAATCCCCTCTATCTGGACCAGTCCAAGATGCAGGTGGGCCGGGGCGAGACCGTCGCCGACACCGCCAACGTGTTGAGCCGTTATCTGCACGGCATCGTCATCCGGACCTTCTCTCACGCCGGCGTGGAGGAACTGGCGCGGGTGGCGACCATTCCCGTCATCAATGCGCTGACCGATGATTTCCATCCCTGCCAGCTGCTGGCGGACATGCTGACCATCAAGGAATACAGCGGCAAGGTCGATGGTTCCATCGGCATCGCCTTCTACGGAGACGGCCGGAGCAACATGGCAAACTCCCTGATCCTTGCGGCCAAACTCACCGGGATGCAGCTTGCCATCGCCTCTCCGGAGCGGCCCAATCTGGAACTGGCCGGTGGCGCTTCCAACGTCCGCTGGGAAAAGGATCCCGAAGCGGCCGCAAAGGACGTGGATTACTTCTACACCGACGTGTGGGTCAGCATGGGATGCGAGGAGGACCGGGAACGGCGTATGCAGATCTTCCGGCCCTACCAGATCAATCAGAAGATTTTCTCCCTCGGCAAGTCCAACGCCAAATTCCTGCACTGCCTGCCTGCTCACCGCGGCGAGGAGGTCTCTGCGGACGTCATGGATTCCAAGGCATCCATCGTCTTTGACGAGGCGGAGAACCGGCTCCACGTGCAGAAGGCCGTGATGGCTCTGCTCATGGGGAAGTGATTTCATGAATCTTTGGGAGATCCTGATCATTGCGGTCAGCGTTTCGCTGGATGCCCTTGCGGTTTCGGTCAGCGGCGGATTGGTCTCCGGGAAGAAGCGGCAGTGGCGCAATGCGTTCAATGCCGCCCTTTTTTTCGGCGGATTTCAGTTTCTGATGCCGCTCATCGGTTTTGCGGGCGCCGTATTTCTGCGGGAACCTCTGCGGGCCGTGGATCATTGGGCTGCTTTCGTCCTGTTGGGATTGGTGGGCGGCAAGATGGTCTGGGAGGGGATCCGGGGGGAGGAGTCCGGCAACTGCGTCAAAGAAGCCCCTTCCTCATCGGACTTCTTCGCTCCCCTGGCGCTGCTGGTCCCTGCCGTGGCCACCAGTCTGGATGCGCTGGCGGTGGGAGCGGGGATCTGCTTCGCGGGGGATCCGGTCCTTGTTCCGGCCCTGGCCATGGGTGCGGCCACAGGGATCATTTCGGCGTGCGGCGTGTTCTGCGGCGCTCATCTCGGCGGTCTCGCCCGGGAGCGCACCATGCAGATCATCGGGGGGACCGCCATTGTCCTCATTGGCGTCAAGATTCTTCTCTCGGACCTGCTGGAACTGTAAAAAAGGGGGGACGTGAAGCCCCCTGCATTTTCCGCTTTGCGCTTAAGGGCACCTCTAAAAATTCATTCCGGCGGCTTGCGGCTTTTGAGGAAAGTCCGCAACGCGCGA
>DCGG01000108.1:0-6947 GCA_002315455.1 Lentisphaeria bacterium UBA1784 | reverse complement strand
CTCGCAATCTATCCGTTTGAATTTTTAGAGGTACCCTTAATTCCAGGGATTGGTGCGTCTTTCCACGCCGATGGTGGTGCTTTCGCCGTGGCCGGGATAGACTTCGGTGCCGTCCGGCAGCGTGAGCAGGCGGTTTCGGATGGAATCCAGCAGCGCCTCCTCATCTCCGCCCCAGAGGTCGGTGCGTCCGACGGAACCGGCAAAGAGGGTGTCTCCGGAAAAAAGCGCTTTCCCGCCATCCGGCAGGGCGAAGAGGAATCCGCTTCCGCCGGGGGTATGGCCGGGAAGGGAAAGCACCTGAAAATCCTCTGACGGAGCGAATCCCGTGACCTGCGGCAGGTCTTCCACCGGGGGGGCGAAGGGCGGCATGGCGTTTTCACGGCTGCGGTAGATGGGATGGTCCTCGGGGTCCAGTTCCGCCGCCGGCACCTGAAACTTCCGGGCCAGTGCTCCAACGGCTCCGATGTGGTCGAAATGGGCGTGGGTCAGCAGGATCCTCACCTGACGGAAGGGAAAACTCTCCGCGGCGGCGGCGATCGCCTCCGGTTCAGCGCCGGGGTCGATGACGCAGACGGTCCGGGAGTCTTTGCTCCACACTACGTAGCAGTTGGTCCCGAGCATTCCCACCGGGATGGTTTTCATGGCGTCCAGCATTTACGGAGATCCTTTCTTCCGGGAGGCCCCGGATCATTTTCTGGCGGCACCGTGGCCGGGGGCCGGTTTCTCCTGATGGCTCTTGCGGACAAAAAGGAGCTGACGGGAGGAGACGTCCCCCAGTTTATCATGGAGACCGACCAGTTCCGAATAATCTTCCGGCATCACCATTCCGGCATGGATCGTGAGTTTGCAGGAGATGGCGATCTGCCGTTGAGAGACGCTGGTATCACCCGTAAAGAGTGCCAGTCCGGCACGGCCCCAGCGGAAATTTTCCGGCAGGGCATCCGCGGGGATCATTCGCTCGGGGAACTCCAGCAGATAGTCGATCCGCAACCTGGAGGTTTTGTTGATCCAGAGCGGGGTCTTGCGGGATTTTCCGGTGATTTTTAGCCGGTTGGCAAACATGGTGAAATACGGCAGATTCACTTCGGTGTAGGTTTTCAGGTCCCGGAAGAAGTTCGGGTAGAAGACCTGCATCTCCAGGACACCCGGATAGACGGAAAAGTTCGCGGTTTCGCTTAACAGCGTCGCATTGGGAAGGGCGGAAACGAGTTTTTCGAGGAAAATCCGGCGTTCCCGCGGCGTCATCAGAGCGAATTTCTTCGCCATTTCCTCGTAATCCGTTCCCCGGAATTCCATGCGGATCCGCAGCGAGGCATGAGGATCTTTGGGGGTGGCGACGCATTCGATGTCGGTCTCCGTCTGGTAGATGGAGAAAGGATGAATGACGGTGGGTTCTTTGTGGGTGAGATCCAGAGCCAGCCGGCCTTCGGCGGCCACAGTCTTCAGTTGCGCAAATTCTCCGGTGTCGTTGAGAAACGAGGAGAAATCCTTGGGCCGCACCAGAATGGATTCAAAGTTCCAGCTGGGAAAGTTTTTGTAAAATTTCACGATGCCCGGCGTGAAGCAGAAGGGAGATACCGCATAGAAATCGGTACTGATCCCGGCTTCGTTCAACAGGGCCGCCAGCAGGATCGCCCGGTCGGCACTGTTGCCGTATCCGGCCTGCAGGGTCTCCTGCGGAGGGGAGAAACTGCTCCATGGAAGTTCGTCGAGGTTCGGCCCGGCCGGCCGGACGTTTTTCGCAACGTAGTCCCGGATCGCCTTGATCTTGTCCTCCATCTTGTCGGGGACGGATGCAAGAATCTTCTTCACCGTCTCCTTGATCACGGGGGTGCGTTTTTCCGCCTCCCGCCGCAGGGCTGTGTTCAGGTCGTCGCAGTACTGATTGTAGTTGCCGCTGGAGATCATCACGGAAGGGGCGAATCCCCAGAGCGGCATTTGATGCTGTTCCTCCGTCACCGCTGCATTGGCGACGCAGGTCCAGGTACGGACGACCCGATTGTCCCGCAGGACTTGCTCCTGATACTGTACCCCTTGGGGGACCGGGGCGAATTTCAGCGGGATGAATCTGGGCGCACGCAGGATCACCGTCCGTTTGCCGGAGGGCGCATGGGTGGCGAGAAGCACGCCTTCCCAAAAGAAGGGCGCCTGAGAGGTCTTCTTGCGGATAGTCAGGTCGATCTGACCACCGGGTTCGACACCGGGGAGGGCGGCGACGAGGATCTTCGACTCCGGATACCGGGGGGCGGAGGCCCGCCACGGAGCGTCCATGATCCGTATGGAATCCTCCGTGAGAAGGTGAGGGACCCCTTTTGCGGAGGTGACGATCGCCTGAATGGAAACCGATTCCGTCGCGGGGAGATAGGGGACTTCCACCTTGGAGAAATTTTTGACGCCCGCATGGTTCAGAACGATCCGGCAGGTGCGCTCCACGGTTTCCCAGGAGGTGGTGTTGAACATATCGATCTCCGTGGAGGAGGAGATGAGATAACTGTCCGCGCCGGGAAACTCCTTCTGCAGTTCTGTCACGGGGATGTCGCTGCCGAAACGCACGGCGGGGAAGGAGTCCTGCGCTATCCTCTGCAGGCCTTGAATCCGGCGTGCTGCCGCGTAATCTGCCGGAGAGATCTCCAGCGCGTCATAGGACTGGTAACTGGAACCGGAGAGCACGCCATCCCGGTAGCGCATGCTTCGCCGAAAGGAGCAGATCCCTTTCAGTTCCTGCTTTTCCGGAGCCGGCATGGCCAGCAGTTCCAGCCGCTTGGGCAACCGGATGGTGAAGTGTTCTTCGATGGCGGAGGTATATTTCAGCTTCAGCGGAAAGTTGCGGAGCCCCATGAAAAAGAGACCGTCTCTGCCCAGACCGAATCCCTTCGCCAGTTCGGGCAGCGCCAGATGCCGGGTCCCGCCGCCGGGAGTCAGGACCTTGGGGATGATATATTCCATGCGGATGGCGAAGGGGACCGACGTGTCCTGCAGATTTTCCGGGGTGAACGAGGAGTTTTTCAGTTTTGCCGTCGGGATCACCCGCCGGAGCCACCGGGCAATGCTCTCCTCCCAGAGCCGGGGAGCCGTTTCCATGAAAAAGCCGCGGTAGGCGCCGTCCTGCAGTCCGGAAAACGAGAGATCGCTCCGGACTTCCATATCGTCGTTGGGCGTGACGGCGGCGACGGTGTTGATGGAAAGCCGGTTCCGGGAGGCCGGCGGCACCGGAGTCCGCAGAAGCGGGGACCCTTCCGGTTTTGCCGGCAGGATGCTGCAGTTGGAGAGGTAGGCGGGCATCCAGTCCCGTGTGCTTTCGTCGGTGGGGTCCATGACCTCGGGGTGTCCCGGGCGGATCTCCACCCACGCCACAGCGTGGTTGAAGAAGCTGTTGGGGACTTCGCTGTCCTTGGGGTCTCCCGCCATGATGAGGGCGGGCCATGCCTTGATTCCTGCGAGCCGCAGCATGGCCACAAGAAGCGCCGCCTTGTCCCGGCAAACACCATGGTGCTGGGCGAAGGTGTCCTTCACGGGATGGGGTTCATAACCGGGCGCATTTTTCTCCTTCGTGAGTCCGGTGTAATGGATCTTCTGGGAGACAAAGCGGAAGATCTCCGCCGCCTTCTTGTCATCCGCGCTTCCGGCGGGAGCGAGTTGACTGACCTTTTCCCGCATCTCATCGGAGACCGCGTTCAGCGGAGTTTCGCAGAGTTTGGCATACCAGCGGGAGATCTCCTCCCAGCTTCCGGCGGTGCTGACCAGGAGCCGCTGGCTGACGGTCCAGACTTTCGGCATATTGGGTTCCGGTTCGACGGCCGGGATGTTTTTGGCTTCCCAGCGGTAGAGGATGCGGTCACCCTGCTCCGCTTTCGTGGCGGAAACGGTGCCTTCGACCTTGTCTTTGAGGGCGATCTTCTGCAGAGGAAGTTCCTTGGGCGCGTCGATCTCCACGCTGTTGTAAAGGATTGGATCGGTTCCCTGCAACGTGATGACGGTCCCCCAGATCCCGGGGGTCGGAGTATGGGTCTGTTCTCTTTCCACGGACCAGCAGAGGATGTCGCCGATCTGCAGTCCGGGAACGGCGAGCACCGTGGTCAGATCGTCCGGATCATAGATGTTGGAACTCATGTCGGAGGAGTCGATGACGGTCCTGCTGTTTTTTGCCGGATTCAGCGGGATGACCTTGCCGTTGCGGATGATCTCCGCCTCCCGGATCGTTATTTTACAGTATTTTGCGTTGAAGGAGAAGGCGAGCCTCCGGAGACTCCGCCGTCCGGCCTCGGTGAGCACCTTGGTGTAGCACACGTCGGTGTAGGTGGAGAGACCGCTCTTCTCGTAGCGGTATTTCTCCTGGTCGTGGAGGAGCACCGTATCCGCCTTGGGATATTTTTCCCGGGAGGCCTGCGCATCCAGTTGTCTGACGGTCTCCGGGGACAGGGGGCCGGCCCAAAGAAGCCCCGGCTGCAGAGAGAGCAGCAGAAGCAGGATCATTATGAAAGATTTTCGAAGCATGAGTAACCCTCCTCAAAAACAGGCATTGCAAACCGGCAGTCCCTTGAAAAAGAACTGTCTCAACATAAAATAACCCCTTTTCCCACTTAAAACAATCCCTCCGCTTGAAAAAAAAGGAGTTCCGGTCTATATTAAGGAGACGAAAGGTCAGAAAACTTTTGATTCATACACAAAGGATGGTCAATCATGGGACAGCAGAGCAACAAAGTTCAGAAGCGGATCCGTCGTAAGGCTTATTTGGCCCGCTGCAAGGCGAAGATCGCCGCCCTCATCAACAAGAAAAAGTAATCTTGGCGATGGTAAAAAATTCCGCCTTCCACGGGAACACCGCGGGGAGGCGGTTTTTTTATTGCTCCGGCGAAAAAACGGCCTGCCTGCCCGGTTTTTTTGCGGAGAAAGATCAGCAGGGCTTCCGGTGTGGAGCTTTTCCCCCGCAAAAGTGGAGAGAAAAATGATCGTTTCCGGCAGACGGCCTCCCCGGTCCGGCGGAGTGGAACAGGCTCTTTTTCGGGTGCTTGACTCCCCCTGTTTTCAGCTGGGCGGAATGGGGATCATCGCGGGAATGCTGGTCTTTGCTCCGGTTTCTTCGGTATTCTTTTTCCGCCTCGGGCTCACGTTCGGGATCGGGATTGCCGCATGGATATGTCTGCACAGGAGCCGTGACCGCCGGCTTTTGGCGGGTGGAGCCCTGGCCGTTGCGGCGGCATGGGGCACGGTATGGATGGTCCGTCCGGACACCGCAGGATCCCTTGCGGTCGCCGGATGGCTGTTCTTTCTCGGCGCGAGTTGTTTCCGCCGGATGCCTCCTCTGAACTCCGCCGGAACCGGCCGGGCGTGCTTTCTGGACGCGGCACTCGGCGGAGCGATGCTGATTCTCGGCCTCATCCTTTTGGTGAAAAACGGTTCCCTGGACTATTTGGCGATGACCTACTCCTGCGCCATCGGCATCGTTGCGGCGACCATCGGCTCCTGCGCCATCGGGAACCCTGCAGAAACTTATGAGAAACGGAGAGCAAAATGACGGATTTCAGGATTGGAAAAGGCTATGACGTCCACCGCCTCGCGGAGGAGCGCAAATTGATCCTCTGCGGCGTGGGGATCCCCTGCGAAAAGGGCCTGCTGGGACACAGCGACGCCGACGTGGCGGTCCACGCTCTCATGGATGCGCTGCTGGGGGCGCTGGCGCTGGGCGACATCGGGATGCACTTTCCGGATCAGGACCCAGCCTACCTCGGCGCCGACAGCATGAAGCTTCTTGCCCGCGTGCTGGCGTTGCCGGAGTTCTCCGGGTGGAAGGTCGTCAATCTGGATCTCACCATCATCGCCCAGAGGCCGAAACTCGCTCCTTATCGAGAATCGATGCGGGCAAATCTCGCCAAGGCGATGGACCTCCCTTTGGACCGGGTCTCGGTCAAGGCGACCACCACGGAGAAACTGGGCTTCGCCGGCCGCGGTGAAGGGATCGCCGCAGACTGCGTGGTGCTTCTCTCCCGGGAATGAATTTTTAAGAATCCTGCACCCATTTTTTACTTGCTTTTTTTTCAGTTTGCCATTATATTACCAAATGAAAAACGGAGGGTCTATCATGGCACTGGATTTGTTTCCCCAGAAGCTTTTTGATAAATTCGAGATCTATGAGTGGCGGCATGCTACTTCCGTCTTGAAATATGATTTCCCGGATCAGTGGAACGACATCGTAAGCATGTTGTCTGAATTTGTCATTCCTGTTGAGTGGATCATAGAACCTGGCGGGAGAAAAACTAAAATTGCCGACTGGATCGACAGTTACTTGGTGCAACAAAGAGGTTGGCAAGAAAAGAAGTTTGATACCAAGTACATTGTTGATGCAAATGAGCACGATTCCCCTACTCACAAAATTGATTGCTATAAGAGAGGTGTGGCTTTGGAGTTGGAGTGGAACAACAAGGATCCCTTCTTCGATAGGGATCTGAATAACTTTCGCCTGCTGTTTGACTTGAGAACAGTCAGCGTGGGCGTGATTGTAACCAGATGCGATGAACTTCAGCAATTATTCGTTGAGTTGGGAAGGGGAGCAAGTTATGGTCAAAGTACAACGCATATGTCAAAACTCCTGCCTCGCATTGAAGGAGGGGGCGGCGCAGGCTGTCCCATTATTGCAATCGGTATAAAAAGAAGTTGCATCAACATGTGACTTCAGGAGGTCCCTATGAACAGTCTTAAAGAAAAATCTTCTGTTGGTGATGATTTTGCCCAGTTTATTGGCGAAAAGAAATTCTCAACAGTTTTGGCTGATCCTCCTTGGCGATTCAACAATCGAACCGGGAAAGTCGCTCCTGAACACAAGAGATTGAATCGATACGGGACCTTGTCCCTGGATGAAATTTGCAGTATGCCGGTTAAAAATGTCCTTGCTGAAGAAGCGCATTTGTATCTTTGGGTTCCCAATGATACAAATGCGCTTCTTCAGCAAG
>DCGG01000015.1 GCA_002315455.1 Lentisphaeria bacterium UBA1784 | reverse complement strand
TTCGGAGATGTTCAGGCCGGAGATGATCTTGATGCGGCTGATCACCGGCTGCGCCAGACTTTTGGGAGGCTGGGGCATCTCGTAGAGGGCGCCATCCACCCGGTAACGGATCCGGAAGTTCTTCTCGAAAGGTTCGAAGTGAATATCCGACGCCTTGTCTTTGATGGCCTGATGCATGACCACGTCGACGAACTTGATGATGGGGGTATCGTTGGCAAGTTCCTCGTCGGTGAGGTCGGGTTTCTCCTCCACAAGTTGCCCGAATTCCGCCACGATGTCGGCGATGGAATCCTCCCGCTCGGGATAGTAACGATCCAGTTCCTCGTCGAACTTGTCCGGATCGCAGGGAATGGGGAGCAAGTCCTTGCCAACAATGAACCGGATCGCCTCCACCGTCTGATAATCCAGTGGCCGGCGCATGGCGAGATGGACGGTGGTGCCGTCATCCTTCAGGGGGATGACACCGTGGGTCCGGGCGATTTCCGGCGTGATCAGGGTCAGAGCGTCGCTGTTGACGTCCATCGCCTGCGGATTCCAGACGTAGGACCCCAGGTTTTCCGCCATGAGTTCCAGCATTTCCGCCTTGGTGAGCAGACCGAAATTCTCCACCACCTCCAACGCGGATTTCCCGGAGTTTTCGCACTCCTCGGCGACCTCTTTCAGATGCCCCCGCAATTCGGGGTCGCGGGCACCTTTTTCACTGCTGATGAGATCCAGCAGAGCAGAACTTTCAACATCCAACATTTTGTCTTTTTCTCCAAGCCTTGGCCGGACTTGCGCCGGATCGGTTAATTCTCATCCCGCAGAGTGGTGAAGATCACCTCTTCCAACGTGGAAATACCGGCTTCCGCCTTCCGCATGGCATCGTCCCGGAGGGAACGCATCCCGTTGCGGCGGGCGAAGTCCCGCAAAGTACCGCTGGTCTCATTCGCGAAGATCAGCTTGCCGATCTCCTCGGTGACCAGAAAGATCTCGTAAATGCCGATCCGGCCCTTGTAGCCGGTGTGGCCGCAGGCGCGGCACCCCTTCCCCTTGTAGAACTGGTGGTTGGCCAGATACTCCGGGGTGAGGTTCAGAATGCGGGCTTCGGCGGCCGAAGGTTCATAAGGAGCCTTGCACTGGGGGCAGATCCGTCGCAGAAGCCGCTGCGCCATCACCGCCCGGAGCGAAGTGGCCACGAGGAAGGGCTTCACGCCCATATCCACCAAACGAGTCACGGCGCCGGGAGCGTCGTTGGTGTGCAGCGTACTGAACACCAGGTGTCCGGTAAGGGAGGCGTTGATGGCGATCTCCGCGGTCTCCAGGTCTCGGATTTCACCGATCATGATGATGTTGGGCGCCTGACGCAACATGGACCGCAGCGCAGAGGCGAACGTCATATCCACGTGCCGATCCACCTGCACCTGGTTGATGCCGGGGAGCTGGTATTCGATAGGATCCTCGACGGTGATCAATTTCCGGGCGGGCGTGTTGATGGTATTGAGGAAGGCGTACAGCGAAGTGGTCTTACCGGAACCGGTAGGTCCGGTCACGAGGAAGATCCCGTCGGGGTAACTGATGATCTTGTTGACCATATCCAGGTCGTCGGCGTAGAACCCCAGTTTCGGAACGTCCAACTGAATGCTGGCCTTATCCAGAATACGCATGACGATACTTTCGCCGAAGATCGTAGGAATGGAGGAGACACGCAGGTCGATGTCCTTGTCGCCGATGCTGCACTTGATGCGGCCGTCCTGCGGGATGCGTTTTTCGGTGATATCCAGCCGGGCCATCAGTTTCACGCGGCTGGTGAAGTTCGCCTGAAGGTACTTGGGCGGACCATTCACTTCCCGGAGAGCTCCGTCGATACGGTAGCGGACCCGGTAGCGTTTCTCCATGGGTTCAAGGTGAATATCGGACGCGCGCATGTTGTAGGCGTCGATAATGAGTTTCTGGACCAAACGGAGGATGGGGGTGTTGTCCTCGGTCTCCGCGCCGAAGCCGCCGAACTCGCCCTCCTTGGTGCCTTCGATGACCAGATCGGACTCGGCCATATCCTTGTCATCCGCCACCTTTTCGGCAGAGGAATCAGCTTCCCGGTAGTACTTTTCGATGGCCCGCCGGATCTGTTCTTCGGAGGCGATGACCGCTTCCACGTCGCCATTCATCAGGTAACGGATGGTATCCAGTTTCTCCACGTCGGTGGGATCGCTCATGGCCACGGTCAGAATGTCGTCGTGGCGCATCACCGGTATCACGCCATAGTACCGGACAACTTCGGTGGAGAGACTGCTCAACACGTCTGCGGGGATGTCGTACTGATCGAGATCAATGATCTCCATCCCGTACTGTTGAGCCAGCATGTTCAGAAGATTTTCTTCTGAAACGGCGCCGGATTTCCGGAGTTTGTCGATGGCGTCTTCGGTTCCGTCGCCGCTCAGGGCGCTCTCCTTGGCAGCTTCGACTTGCTCCCGGGTCACAAGACCATTTTCCTCCAGCAGAAGCAGAACATAATCGCAATCTTTGATCAATTTTCGCACCGGGTTTATGTGAATGTAACAGTCGCGGTAATATTTTAACCCAGAACGTCCGAAAAGTCAAGCGGAAACCGTGATAAAATGGCAGAAAAAACGCTTTTCTGTCTCAATAATGGTTTTTTTTCCGATTTCAACGCTTCTCCGACCCCCAAAATAAGGGCGAACATAAAATTTTTGCAATTATTTCTCATTTTCAACTGGTCAGAATCGGTTTCAGGGACTATGTTATATGTTATGATATTCAACAGAAAGTGTATCAATGGGTGCTAAAACTTGGAAACTGACCGGGAATCCTCTGGAATCGGACGTTGAAAAACTGCAGCAGAAACATTCTCTGCCGCGGCCCGTCGCTCTCTTCTTCGCTGCACGCGGCATCGGAGAAGACAAGATTCCGGAATTCCTGAATCCGCGTCTCAACGACCTGACCGATCCCTACCGGTTCCCCGGTATTGAGAAGGCTGCAGAACGGCTGTGGGAGGCGATTGCCAGGCGCGAACCGATCCTCATCCACGGCGACTACGACACCGATGGCATCACCGCCAGTGCGTTGCTGGCCTTCGTACTCAATCAGAACGGTGCGGTCGTCCACTCTTTCATCCCCCACCGTTTCGACGACGGATACGGCTTCACCCCGGAATCGCTCCAGAAGGCGCTGGATATGTTCGGCTCCTGCGGAGTGCTGGTCACCGTTGATTGCGGCATCACCAGCTGCGACGCCGTGGCCGCCGCCACCCAGCGCGGGATCGACGTCATCGTCACCGACCACCACGAAGCCGGTACGGAACTGCCGGATGCGCTGGCGGTCATCAATCCCAAGATCTGCGGGGAACTGGAGGACCTTCAGGTGCTCTCCGGCGCAGGAGTGGCGTTCAAACTTTCCCATGCCTTCGTCAAGTACGGCAGAGAACAAAATCTGGGCGGATTCTTCACCCGGCTGGAGGATATCCTCGACTACGTGGCTCTTGGCACCGTGGCGGATATCGTCCCCCTCCTCGGAGAAAACCGGATCATGGTCAAGTACGGCATCGACGTTCTGCGCCGCCAGGTCCGGCCGGGCGTGAGAGCGCTGATCGAGAACTCCCAGCTCCGCTCGGAACTTTCCCCCTCCGACATCACCTTCCGCCTCGCCCCCCGGATCAACGCCGCCGGACGGGTGGGAGACGCCAACGTGGCTCTGCACCTGCTGGAATCCAAACAGATCGTGGATGCCTATAAGTTCGCCGGACAACTGGAGAGTTTCAACCGCATCCGCCAAGAGAAAGAACAGGAGATCTATCAAGAAGCCCGCAAGCAGATCGAGGATAACCTCGCCTGGCAAAGTCCCTATTCCCTGCTGGTCGCCGGCCGCGACTGGCATCAGGGAGTCATCGGCATCGTGGCCTCCCGGCTGGCCCGGGATTACAACCGTCCCACCATTGTCCTCACGGTGCAGGGCGAAGACGCTTACGGTTCCGGACGCAGCATCGCCTGCCTCAATCTCGTGGAGGTGCTGAGCAAGAGCGCCAACCTTCTGGAGCGTTTCGGCGGTCACCCGATGGCAGTTGGCGTCGGACTGAAGACCGAGAACATCGCCGCCTTCTACGAGGCCATGGACCGGGAGATCCGCAACCAGATCGACAGTTCCGATCTGGAGGACTTCATCGCCTACGACGGCGAGATCCGGCTGGGTGAGATCGATCAGGAGTTCTTCCGTTATATGGAGAGGCTCTCTCCCTTCGGCCACAGCAACGCCAGACCCGTCTTCCGCTTCAACGACATGAAAGTGATCCGGTGCGGCGCGGTCAGCGGCGGGACCCACACCCGCGGTACCTTTCAGGACCGTTCGGGAACGATCGACTTCATCGCCTTCAACCTGCCGCCGCAGAAGTTCTACGGCAAAACCTTCGACGTGCTGGGTGCGCCCCAGATGAACCGCTATCACGGCGGAGAGGCTCCCCAGCTCAGCGTCATCGACGTACAAGAGAGTTACTGACGGCTTCCGCCGCCGGAAAACGTTCTCCGCATAAAAAAAATACGCCCCGGGACCGGAGCGTATTTTTTTATCCCGGGGCCGGGACTATTTTGTGAAGATCACCTTGCGGAAGTTCTTCTTGCCAGCCTGCAGGAGCAGCGTGCCGTCGGGGGCGTCCGCCGGCCCCACCATGCGGGAGAAGTCCGCGACCTTCTGGTCGTTGAGTTTCACCGCGTTCCCCTGGATCAGCCGCCGGGCATCGGAGCCGGATTTGCAAAGCCCCGTCTCGGTCAGGAGTTTCACGATCCAGAAGCCATCGCCTTCCAGCATGGAAGCGGGGAAGGTCACCTCCGGATAGACCGCCGCCGCAGAAGCCGCGACCTGCAGAATGGAACTGGTGGTGGGGACCTTTTTCTCCGGATCCGCAAAACCGAACTGTGCCCCCGCCGCCGCGTATGCCTCCGCCGCAGCCTGCTTGCCATGGGCGAGAGCGGTGGCCTCGTAGGCAAGGATCTCCTTGGCGCGGTTGACGTTGCCGCAATTCGCGAGGGCTTCGCACTCCTCCACCGGAAGTTCGATGGCGAACTTCTTCAGCAGGTCCGGCAGCATGGCGTCGTCGCAGTTCCGCCAGAACTGGTAGTAATCGAAAACACTGGTGCGTTCCGGATCAAGCCAGACGCTGGCGCCGCCGATGGATTTTCCGAACTTCTGCCCGGTGGCAGGATTCATCAGCAGCGGAATGGTGAGGCAGTGGACCTCCCGGACCTCGTTCTCGTACATCCGGCGGATCAACTCCGTACCGGCGACCATGTTGCCCCACTGGTCCTGCCCGCCGATCTCAAGGGTGCAGTTCACAGTCTTGTTGAGGTGGTAGAAGTCGTAGGCCTGCAGAAGCGAATAGGAGAACTCCAGAAAGGAGAGGCCATTCTCCAGCCGGCTCTCCACAGACTTCTGTGCCAGCATGCGGTTCACCGAGAACCGGCTACCGACGTCCCGGATGAACTCGATCATGGTGAGCCTGGTGAGCCAGTCCGCGTTGTTGACGAAGTGGGCCTTGCCGTTCTCGAGGGTGATGAAACGCGACAGTTGCCGCCGCAGACATTCCGCATTGGCGGCGATGGTCTCCATGGTCATCATCACCCGCGCCGTGGACCGGCCGGAGGGATCGCCGATCATGCCGGTGGCTCCGCCCACCAGCACCGTCGGGACGTGTCCGGCCTTCTGCAGGAGCCGCATGGCCATCACCGGAAGCAAATGTCCCACGTGAAGGCTGTTCCCGGTGGGATCGAAGCCGCAGTAGAAAGTCACCTGCTCGGTGTTGAGTTTCTTCTCGATGGCGGCGCTGTCCGTCTCCTGATAGACAAAGCCCCGCCGTTTCAGTTCTTCATAGATCGTCATGACGTCCTCCGGTGGAACGGGGTTATTTCGAAAAACGTTCTCCATAAAATAGCATCATCAGGCCGAAAAAACAAGTTTTTCTCCGGTTTTCCCGGCTGAAATCAGGGATGCTCCGGCAGAGGGGAACAACTTCAGCACAGCGTGACCATCAGCAGACCGCCGAGGATCAGGCAGGCGGCGACGAGCTTCATGGAGGTGATCCGTTCCTTCAGGACCAGAAACCCCAGCAGGATCCCCACCGGCAGGCTCATCTGCCGGAACGCCTGCACGTAACTCACGTTGGTCACGTGGACCATCGCCAGCAGGATCAGCAGATAGGCGAGCGCGGCGAAGAATCCTGCGAAGTACCGGGAGGGATGCTTCCACATATCTGCCGTGAGATGGACCCGTTCCCGGGGAATCAGAAGCGTTGCGATCAGCAGTCCGGAGATGGCGCACGCCTCCCGGAACGACTGGTACGCCGCCGAGGAGGCGATCCGGCCGGCGTCTCCCGTGCACGCCCGAAGTTCCTGCATCCCGAAGCCGTCGAGGATGGTGTACCCCGTGGTGCCGAGGGCAGCCAGCAGGATCCCGAACATCCCCCGGTTGCAGTAGGCGGAAAGGCGAAGATGACTCCAACCGGGCAAAGGCATCAGGAGGCATCCGAGGAAAATCACCCCCATACCGCAGAAGGCTCCGGGAGAGAGTTCCTGGCCGAAGCCGCAGATTCCCGTCAGCACCGCCGTCATCAACACGGGAAGCGCCCGCGCCATGGGATACGCCATGGAGATGTCGCAGTGGCGGTAGGCGAAGGAGAGTCCGACGTCGGTGAATACTCCTCCGCAAATCCCGGCGCAGGCGGCGAGGCAATAGGTCCGGAAGGAAACGGCGGCAACGTTGAATCCCGCCCCGGCGGCGCAAAACCCCGCGGCAAAGAGCGCTGCCGTCACGAGGATCGACAGCGAATAGACAAGAAAGAAATCGAAATGCGGAGAACGGCTCTTGCAGAGGAAGTTCCACAATGCATGAAGCAGTACCGATCCGCCGATCAGCAAAAAAGCCGTGAAGGTCATCGCAAAAGGCTCCTGAAACTACTCTTTCGGCACCTTCAGAGAGGCCTTGTCTCCCGTGTCGCAGATGAGGCAGTGCCGGCAGTCCAGTCCCTGCGGCGGACGGTAGGCCTTCCCGGCCCGGACCGCCGCCCGGCGGCTGAAGTAACTCTTGACCGCCAGAATGATCCCCACGATAATGAAGGCGCCCGGCGCCGCCGACGGCAGCAGGAAGTCCGTGGTCCATGAGGTGATGATCTTCACTCCGAATGCCGAACCGGAGGTGAGGAACTCCCGGATCACGCCCAGCATGGTCAGTGCAAGAGTGAATCCAAGCCCCATGCCGATGGCATCGCAGGCAGAACGCAACGGACCGTTCTTGCTGGCGAAGGCCTCCGCCCGGCCCAGCACGATGCAGTTCACCACGATCAGCGGGATGAAAATGCCCAGTGCGGAGTAGAGTTCCGCAGGCGCGTAGGCCTGAAGCAGCAGATCCACCACCGTGACGAAGGTGGCGATGACCACAATGTAGACCGGGATCCGGATCTTTCCCGGCACGATCCCGGCGATGGAACTCACCACAACGTTGCTGCCGATCAGCACGAACGTGGTCGCAAGCCCCATGCCGATGCCGTTGACGGCGCTGGTGGTCAGCGCCAGCGTGGGGCAGGTCCCCAGCAGAAGCACCAGAAACGGGTTCTCCTTCCAGATCCCCCGGAAAACGTCTTTGAGATAGAGATTCATTTTATTATTTCCCCT